>NZ_CALIIS010000030.1 GCF_938017705.1 uncultured Campylobacter sp. | reverse complement strand
CGCTATACTGCGCCGATGTCGTGTCAAGCCCTGCGGAGGCTAAGCCACTCATTTTAGAGGCGATCAAATCGGGCAAGGTTTACCGATATTTTGAGGACTATACGCGAGGCAAAGCTTGAAGAATACTATAAAAGAAATTGAAATTGCCGAAAATCCTGCCTTTTTAAAGGAACAGCTAATTAGCTATTTGGGTAATAAACGCGCAATATTAAACGAAATTTTAAACGTACTTTGCGAGATAAAGAGCGAACTAAAAAAACAAAAGATAAGTTTTGTAGACGTTTTTAGTGGTTCAGGCGTGGTTGCAAGAGCAGCTAAAGCATACTCGAGCCTCGTTGTTGCAAACGACTTAGAGGATTATTCGCGCGTGATAAACTCATGCTATCTTTCAAATTTCACGTCAGAGCTCAAAGAGCAAATCGACAAAAGTTTTAAGCAAATTTTAGAAAAATTTAAACCCAGCGAGAGCTTTATAAGCGAACTTTACGCTCCAAAAGATGACGCTAATATAAAACACGGCGAGAGAGTATTTTATTCTCATGAAAATGCGCTAATAATCGGTGGTTTGCGTAAAGCAATAGAAGAAATAGATCTAGATTTTAGGCATTTTTTTATAGCGCCTCTACTCAGCGAGGCTAGCATCCATTCAAATACAGGTGGTGTATTTAAGGGCTTTTACAAAGACAAGGATGGTATAGGAAAATTCGGCGGTAGCGGAGAAAATGCGTTAAATAGAATTTTAGGTAAAATTACTCTTCAAAAACCAATTTTTTCAAATTTTACGAGCAAATTTGAAGTTTATCAGCAAGATGCCTTAAAGCTAGCGAATATTTTATCCCCTTTGGATATCGCTTACTTTGACCCGCCGTATAACCAGCACCCTTACGGCTCAAACTATTTTATGCTAAATTTAATCACAAATTTTAAGACTCCTGACCCTAAAAATTTAAGCGAGGTATCGGGCATACCAAACGACTGGAATCGCTCTAATTTTAATAAAAAGGCAAAAGCGGCAGATGAATTTTTTGCCTTATTATCCAAATTTCCGGCTAAATATTTAGTCATCTCTTTTAATTCGGAAGGATTTATCAGTGAGGCGGAGTTTCTTTTAAATTTATCAAAAATCGGCAAAGTCATAAAACACGGAATCCGCTATCCAACTTATCGCGCAAGCAGAAATTTAAATAACAGGGCGCTTTACGTAACCGAATACATCTATATCGTAAAAAAGGTTTAAAATGGCAAATAGTGATGATCTAAGGAAAAATGTAAATCAGCATAAACCTAAAAATATCGAGTCAAAATTTGACGACAAAAATATAGCGCAGGCCATGCAAAAAACTATTGATTATATAGAAAATAGATTTAGTCAAATTCCAAATTTTAACGGTTTTTACCTTGAATTTAGCGGAAGATTGTCGTTAAAAGGAATGATGGAAAATATAAAAAACGGTAGCATCAGAAAACAGTTTGATACAACATGGGAAGACAATACTATCATGCCTGATGGAGGCTTTTTGATACTCAAAAAACGAGGCGACACAAAATATCAAAAACTCCTTCTAGCGGCAGAAGTTAAAAGACAAGGCACAAATGATAAACGCGCTAAAGAAGGGTTAAAAAAACAAGCTAGAGGTAATGCAATAGAGCGCCTAGGTAAAAATTTAATCGGCATAAGAGCTATGATGAACCACGAAGACATAACGCCTTTCGTATGTTTTGGTAGCGGTGACGACTTTAATGAAAATGACGCTAGCACAAAAAACGTATTTTCAAAACTTAGTACAATGAACGAATTTTATTACCTCAACAAAACTTATATTTTTAAGCTAGACGGCAACAGCGAGCACAATAAATTTTCTCCCGTAAGTATGTATTTTCGAAAAGAGGAGTGGAGTGCAAACGAGATGTTTGAAATAATGAAAGAGATCGCAGAGACTAGTTTGCGATATTATATTTTTTAGGCGAAAAATGAGTGTTTTAATTAAAATTTGCGGTATCAAAACATCTGAAGAAGCATGCGCTGTGGCAGGTCTAGACGTAAATTTTTTAGGCGTGATATTCGTATCAAGCTCCAAGCGCCGTGTCAGCATAGAAACGGCACGCGAAATCGCGCGTATCGCGCATGAAAGCGGTGCAAAGTGCGTAGGCGTCTTTGCTTTGAGCTCGGCAAAACACAGCGCCACCGCGTGCGAAAATTTTAGAGGCAAAGCCTGCGGCGATAAAATTTGCAGCAGCAAGGGCGGTGGCAAAATTTGTGAAGATAAAATTTACGCGGGCACTAGCGGAAGCGTAGAATTTTATGAAGCCGCGGAATTCTGCGAAAAGCAGCGCGACGATTTGAGCGTAAATTTAAACGCAAACTGCGCTGTGTCCACCTCGGTAAAAGATCTAAATTCTGAAATTTTAGATACGGAAGCTTTAGACGAGGAGCAAATTTTAAAAATTTGCAGCCTTTGCGAGCTGGACTGCGCTCAGATTTATGGACGCATAAGCGCGGATTTCAAAGCACGTCTCAACGCAGCAGGCATAGAGGCGTGGCAGGTGCTAAGCATTGGCGCCGAAATGCCGCCGCTTGAGGGTTTGAGCTGTGATCGGATCTTATTTGACGCCAAAGGAGCGAACCTGGGCGGCAACGGCATGAGCTTCGACTGGGATCTGCTGCGACGCGCAGGGCTTGGCTACCAAGGACGAGACGGCGCAACGAACGATGAAAAAAACCGCGCGAACAGCACGGTTCAAAGCACAGACGACACAAGAGGCGATTTTGAGCGTAACGCAATCTGCGAGAATTTCGGCGAGGAAAAATTTTACGCAGAGTGTGTCGAAAACAGCGGCGCAAAGCCCATAAATAGCCGTGATCGCCGTGCCGTCAAAGACGATGAAGCGAGCCTGTGTGCGCATGCCTTCGCTCGATTGAACGACGTAA
>NZ_CALIIS010000029.1 GCF_938017705.1 uncultured Campylobacter sp. | reverse complement strand
AAGCGGCTTTTGTGCCCTTAGAAAAATCCTGCAAGGCGGGTATCGCAGCCTCTTGTTTTAACCTAGGAATTCATGATATTGCGATAAGAGGCAATGTCAAAAGAGCGGCGCATAATTACGCTATAGCTTGCGAAAAATATTCAGAGCGCTTGGAAGAAGAAAGAATATTTAAACTAAAGTCTTGTGCGCTAAAGACGGCTTTAGAAAACTGCTTACGAGATCAGGAGGAACACGATCCCGTAAAGTGTGCGAAAAAAGCCTTTTGGGAAATAAGCGATAAATACGACGCAAATTCAACCAAGGAGTAAAAGATGGCAAATCCGAAGAAGGGCAAAGAGCGATAATTAAAGAATTCTATCCAGCAATTTCGGCGTCTTTAACAACGCAAGCCGCGGCAGAGCGCAACCAAAGCGTAGCGCTAGTAAAAGATAAAATTTACGTCGTTTTCTGATTCAAATTTATATCGTTTAGAGCGGCTGAAATGAAAGCGCTATTTTTAACTCGCAATAAAACAAGCGTGCAAATGGGTACTAGGTATGAGCGAGGAGGAGAAAGAGTAAATTTTATATTTAGGCGGTATTTAAAGCTGGGCTGCAAAGACGGCAATGCGCAAATGTGCAAGGATTTAGGAAAAATAGGGAATTAGGGCAGAATTTTAAATACTAAATTACCCCACTTGCAAGCTCATGAAATTCGGACTTTAAAATTTAATCTTAATTGGGCTATAATCTTAGAATTAATATTCAAAAAGGAGTTTTTATGCAAACACAAAATAATTTTATAAACCGCGAGCTAAGTTGGCTGCGCTTCAATACCCGCGTGCTAGAACAATGCAAAAAGGATATCCCGCTAATTGAGAAATTAAAATTCCTAGCGATTTACAGCACGAATTTAGACGAATTTTATATGATCCGCGTGGCGGGCTTGAAGCAGCTTTTTACCGCCGGCGTTATAACCAGCGGCGATGACGAGATGACGCCTCTTGAGCAGCTGCGCGCGATCCGCTCCTATCTAAGAAACGAACAAACCGAGCTTGAGCAGCAGTATTTCGGCATCCAAAAAGAGCTTTGCAAAAACGGGCTTTTTATCAAAAGTTACGACGAGCTACAGCCCGAGCTGAAGCCGGTGGCGGACGAGTTTTTCTTCTCGCAGATAATGCCAGTAATCGTCCCGATCGCAGTGGATGCGACCCATCCTTTCCCACATCTAAACAATCTCAGCTTCTCCCTCGCAGTCAAGCTCTGCGACGAGGGCGCGCCCGAGTCGGTGCATTTTGGAATGATTAGAATTCCGCGCGTGATCCCGCGTTTCGTGCAGGTCGCGCAAAACACCTACGTGCCGATCGGCACCATCGTAAAGCGCCATGCGGAGGAAATTTTCCCGGGCTACAAGCTCATCAGCTCCGCAGCTTTCCGCGTCACGCGAAACGCCGACATCGTGATCGAAGAGGAGGAAGCGGACGATTTTATGATGATTTTAGAAGCGGGGCTTAAACTGCGCCGCAAGGGGGCTTTTGTGCGGCTCCAGATCGAAAAGGACGCCGATGCCGAGCTTTTAGAATTTCTAAATTCCCATCTTAAAATTTTTTACAAAGATATATATGAATGCGCCGTGCCGCTTACGCTGGACGGGCTTTGGGAGATCGCTTCCAATAAGGATTTTTCCTTTCTAGCCCATCCTCAGTATCTGCCAAAGACGCTGCCCCCCTTTAACGAAAACACCTCCGTTATGAGCGCGATGGAGAAGGAGGATATCCTGCTGATCCATCCTTACGAGAGCTTCGATCCTGTCCAAAAGCTCATCAAAGAGGCCGCCAAGGATCCCAAGGTCATCTCGATCCGCATGACGCTGTACCGGGTGGAGAAAAACTCCCCGATCGTTCAAAGCCTGATCGAGGCCGCAAGCGACGGTAAGCAGGTAACGGTGATGGTCGAGCTTAAGGCGAGATTTGATGAGGAAAACAACCTGCACTGGGCGAAGGCGCTCGAAGACGCAGGCGCGCACGTAATCTACGGTATCACTGGCTTTAAAGTCCACGCCAAGGTAACCCAGATCATCAAAAAAGAGGACGGCAAGCTAAAATTTTATATCCACCTAGGCACGGGCAACTACAACGGCTCGAGCGCTAAAATTTACACCGACGTGAGCTTTTTTACCTGCGGAGATCGCTTTGATAAGGACACGACGAATTTCTTCCACATCCTCTCGGGCTACAACAAAAATCGCAAGCTCGACAACCTCTCTATGTCGCCGATGCAGATCAAAGAGCGGCTTTTAGCGATGATAAAAAACGAGGAGAAAAAAGGCTCTGCCGGTAGGATCATCGCTAAGATGAACGCTCTTGTCGACGGCGATATGATCAAGGCGCTGTATAAAGCAAGCGCTGCGGGCGTAAAGATCGATCTTATCGTGCGCGGCATCTGCTGCTTGCGCCCGGCGCTTAAGGGCGTTAGCGAAAATATCCGCGTGATCTCGATCGTCGGCAAATACCTGGAGCACGCTAGAATTTTTTACTTCGCACACGCGCAGCCCAGCCTATACATAGCGAGCGCGGATTGGATGCCGCGAAATTTAGAGCGCAGACTGGAGCTAATGAGCCCGATTTACAACGAAAATTTGCAAAACAAGCTCAAAGAAATTTTAAAACTTCAGCTAAGCGATAACGAGCTCGCATTCGAGCTACAAAGCAGCGGCGAGTACCGAAAGATCGTGCCGAAAAAGGGCGAAGGCAAGATCGACGATCAGGAATTTTTAGAAATTTATTTCAATAAAATTTATAAAAATATCCGCAAACACGACGAAAGCGGCACGGCGCTAACCAAGCTTTTGAAAGAGAGCTAACGCGGTTCTGTTCGGTTTGCGCTAGGGCTAGCAACGCATTAAGCCTGCGCGCAAGCCGAGCTTGTAAAAAGCGGAGTATGAAATTTTATGCCGTGAACGCGCGAGTAGAATTTACGGAAATTCGAAATTTTATAAATTTTGCAGGACGTAGCTTCGTAAAAATGCCGGCCCGCATGATGCCCGAAATACTACGTGCGTAGATAAAATTCCGCCTACTTATGATAAAATTTTGAAATTTCTCAAGTTAAAATTTCAAAATTTATTTACCCCATCATCGTTTAGTATTTCATGAATAACTTTAAAATTTAAAGTAAAAATTTGTAATTTTAAAAAATATAAATTTAATATACAAAAGCGTAAGGCTGGGATTTCTTTAAATTAAATTAAGCGCTATAATTATAAATGATAAATAAATTCTTTTTAATTTAAATTTAAAGAATTTTTCACTAATATATCGCCGCTTTTAATAACGCATATGAGAAATAATATTATAAAAGGATCAAAATGAGCTTATTTAGGTTTTCCATTGCAGCGGCGGGAGCGCTTTGTTTATGCGCGGCCACTTTAACTGCACAGGATGATAGCGAAGGTAACTCCCAAAATTTGGGGCAGATCAATGTTACGGGAAACGTAGAAAGCGACCCGCTTACCAAAAAAGTCGGCGAAACAAAAAAGAGCGCCAAGCAACTCGCCAAAGAGCAAGTTAGCGACAGTAGAGATATGGTTCGTCACGAAACCGGCGTTTCAGTTGTCGAAAGTGGAAGATTCGGTGCTAGTGGCTACTCGATCCGTGGAGTAGATGAAAATCGTGTAGATATAAGTATTGATGGACTTCGCCAAGCAGAAACGTTAAGCTCGCAAGGTTTTAAAGATCTATTTGAAGGATATGGAAACTTTAATAACACTAGAAACGGCGTTGAGGTTGAAAACGTAAGACAGGTAGATATCACTAAAGGTGCAGATTCGGTAAAAAGAGGCTCGGGCGCGCTAGGTGGTTCTGTGGCGTTTGAGACAAAGGATGCGAGAGATTATCTAACGGAGAAGGATTGGTATTACGGATTTAGGCGCGGGTATCAAAGTGCGGATAGACAAAACTGGCAAAGCCACGCAGCTGCAGTTCGGTTTAAATGGTTTGATCTCTTGGCTATTCACACCGATAGAGAAGGACATGAACTAAAAAACTGGGGTTATAAAAAATATGATCCTACTGTTATAAGAAAAGTTAGAGAAAAACCTGATCCTTATAGAATTTACAAAAAAAGCACATTGGTAAAATTTGGCTTTCAGCCTACCGATACCGATAGATTTAGCTTAGGATACGATAAGTCTAATATAAAATCAGAGGGAATAGACTGGTCGAATCAATTTGCTCTTTATAATACGCAAACTCCTTGGGGTGCTCTAACTAATGACATACGACATACCAACGATAGAAGCGAAAGAAAAAACTATTCGTTCACTTACGAAAATTTCGACGAAACGCCTTTATGGGATAGCTTGAAATTTAGCTACAACAAGCAGCATATCAAACTAAAATCGAGAACGGATGAGTATTGCGAGGGTGATAATTGCGCGGGGATTTCAAATCCCGCGGGGCTTCATTTAGAAAACGGAAAGTTAGTGGATAAATACGGAGGCGAGCTGAAGCAAGGGCTAAAATGGGGCTTTATGCCGATAGTAACGGATAGCCGCGGAGAGGAGCTGGATACCGATATTTACGACGGGCAAGAAAACACTATGAGAGGCAGCGTCTCGGATGTTTTAGTCAATTGCGATAACTACGACTGCTCCAAAGGTATCGATCTATTCGATATGAATACGTGGAGTTATCAACACTACGATCTTACCCCTACGCCTACGCCTAACGGCAAAGGAAATTATGCGGTAATAAACCCGAAAGACAGCAACGGCGATTACCTTTTGCTGCCTACTCAACACGGATTTGTGGATAATAACTGGAAAGATAGGGATCTAATCACCGATACGAAGCAATTCAATCTAGATCTTACCAAGGATTTTAATATAAAAAGCACCGAGCATACCTTAAGCTACGGGGGTCTTTATAGCAAAAGCGATAAGCGAATGGTAAATAGACAAGGATACGGTCCCATTAATAAACAATGGTGGGCGAATACCTTTTTCGGCATATCAAATACCAATCCGTCTTTTCCTATACTAGGCACTTGGTATGCCGATAAGTGTAAATTATACAACGGAAACGACTACGTATCGCTTTGCGGTCACGAAGATGATCCTTTTAGCTTCCTTATTCCGGTTGAGACCAAAACCGGAGCGCTTTATGTGGGAGATGACTTTCGTATAAACGATGTTTTAGCCTTTGATCTTAATTATAGGTATGATAAGGTTAAACACAATCCATCATATACCCCAGGCGTTACGCCTAAAATTCCGACCGATCTGTTTATCGGGATGTTCGTTCCATACACGCCGCTTCCGGGCACTCCGTCTAACGACGAGATAAAAGCTCATAGAGATGCTAACGCCGAAGCCAACGCCGTGTATTTGGCTTCGCAAAAGAGAAAGTATTCGGCAAACTCATATTCTTTATCTACGAATATCGATCCGCTCGATTTTTTTAGAATTCAGCTTAAATACGCAAACGGATTTAGAGCTCCTACCTCGGATGAAATTTACTTCACGTTTCAGCACCCCGATTTTTCGATATATCCGAATTTGGATTTGAAAAAAGAAACCGCAAAAACCAAAGAGATAGCATTTACTCTTCATAATTCGCCTAGCTTCGTCACTTTAAATTTATTCCAGACGGATTATAGGAATTTTATAGATTTACAATATAAGGGGGAATTCCAGCTTCCTTACGGAAACGGCGGAAGCAGGCTGCCTACCTCCGTGTATCAAAACGTAAATCGTCCGAAAGCGAGGGTTAGAGGAATAGAGATCGAATCGAAGCTATTTTTGGATCAAATTTGGCAGCCTCTACAGGGCTTTCATATAGGATATAAGCTAAGTATTCAAAAAGGCAGAATGGATATAGGTCACGGCAAAACCGATACGCCGATGAATGCGATCCAGCCGCGAACGGCGGTTTATAGCGTAGGCTATCAAAGCCCGGGCGATAAATACGGCGCGGATCTGTTCGTAACTGCGGTAGCTGCGAAAAAGGCGAGAGATACCTACAATATGTATTGGTACGAGCAGTATCTAGGCGGCAAAATCGTAAACGGCAAACCCGTAAGAAATAGCGAGGTGGAATGGAGGAGCGGCGGATATACGACGCTCGATTTCGTAACCTACGCCAAGCCGATCAAATATCTGACGCTTCGAGCGGGCGTTTATAATATAACCGATCGCAAATATATCACTTGGGAAAGTGTCAGATCAATAAGGCCTTTTGGAACTAGCAATCTGATAGATCAAGAAACAGGACTTGGCATCAACCGCTTTTACTCGCCGGGTAGGAACTATAAACTCACATGGGAGTTTCAGTTTTAAAAATTTAACCAGGTGTTTGATGTCTTATTAAAACGAAAGCTTTTGGAATCAAAATTTATAGATTTATTAGTAAATTTAAAAAGGATGGCTATAGTAAATCATTTGGTATCATTTAGATTTTCAAATTTTATGTAACTAACGTGTAAATTTTAAAATTTTACGTAGCGCGGTAGCCCAAAGGCTTTTTTCTGTGATGACATCAGCTTTATAATTTTGCAATGACGTCCGCGATCTCTTTCAAAATCAAGATAGCGAATTTTAATTTTAACTGCGATCTCTATGAAACATTTTGGCCCACGGAATTTTTCTGCCATTAGTTTGTAGAGCTCCGATCCTCGTCGCACCATTTCGCGCAATGTAGTTTTAAAAAATTTTATTTAAATAATCCAGACTACTTAGCCGCCGAAAAACGAGTGATAAAAACCAAGCGCAGGCTTCAGGTAAAATTTGCGCGGAATTTAAGATATTTGAAAATTTGAAAATTTATAGAATTAAAATTTAACGATAAATTTGACCGAGCGGATCGGTCAAATTTTGATTAAATTTTAGCGCCGAGCGCGCAAAAATGTATTATTTATAAGCCTTAATCGCTTTGTCTAGGATTTTCTCGGCCTCGGCGGCGCTTGCAAAATCCTTTACTTTGACCCATTTATTCGGCTCTAAAAGCTTGTAGGTTTCGAAAAAATTTTTGATCTTATCCAGCGTCGCTTTAGGCAGATCGGAGATAGATTTAATGCCCTCATATCGCGGATCGATCTTGCTAACCGGCACGGCAAGCAGCTTCTCGTCCATTCCGCTTTCGTCCTCCATCATCAAAACGCCGATTAGGCGGCACGGGATCACGCTGCCTGCGGCAAGCGGGTATTCGTTTAGCACCAAAACGTCTGCAGGATCGCCGTCGTCTGCCAAGGTATTAGGCACGAAGCCGTAATTTGCAGGGTAAAACATCGCGCCGTATAGCACGCGATCTACGCAGAGTGCGCCGCTTGCTTTGTCGATCTCGTATTTGATGTTCGAGCCGTAAGGGATTTCGATCACTGCGTTGATTTTATCGGGGTTTGAGCCCACTTTTATCTTTGAAAGATCCATAGTTTTCCTTTATTTAGAATTTAAAATTTTGATATTTTTTACGTCTATCGTCGTTTTTGTAAAATCTTTATCGATCTCGCCGCTAATTCGCACGAGCGTATTTTCATCCACGCTCACGCCGCGCCAAACGTCATCGTCGATCTCGACCTCGATGCTATCGCCGTTTTGATCCACAAATCTATAATGCTCGTGTTTGAGTTGAGATTTTATCCTGCCGTCGATCGTGACAAAAGAATCATCTCTTAATTTAAGCGCTTCTTTGACGCTTGACGGTTGAGTTTGCGCCGCGGAGCCGCTTGCCACAAACCCGCCAGCGCCGAATGCAGCCGCACATAAAGCCATACTAATTAAAAATTTTCTAACCATATCCATCCTTAAATTTTAATCTCTGCATTTGCAAACAGATCCGAAATTTCATTAAATTTAAGAGCTGCTTGCATTTGACGATCGCATTTAAATTTACAACACGGCGAGCTGCTTAAATTTACGCTTGAAATTTGGCTATCTAGCGCAACGGCAAGCTATAAATTTCAAAGCGCGCTCACTTCGGAGGCGCATTAAATTTAAGTGCGATCCACGATCTGCGCCGCTTGCAATACGAAAAAGAAGCTGGGTGCGCTTTAAATTTAAGCCGCCATCCAAGCGCGCTAGCCCAGTTTTTCGATCTGCGCGGCGATTATAGCGTTTATGTCCGCTACGATCTCCTCGACCGTGCGCTCGCCGTTTACGCTGTAAAATACGCCCGCGTCGCCGTAAAATTTACGGATATCCTCGATCGGCTCTGAAAATACCGCCATGCGGTTTTTAAAGACCTCCTCGTTATCGTCTGCTCCGCGAGCGCGTCCTAAAACACGCTCCTTGGCGACCTCCTCGCTAACGCATACCTCGATTACCGCGCTAAGATTTACATCATCGTCTCCTCGCAGCACCTCGTCTAGCTTATTCATCTGCTCGACGCTTCTTGGATAGCCGTCGATGATGATGAAATCTTTAGGCGAGCTCTTAATCGCGCTAACGATAGCATTTACGACGATATCAAGCGGCACGAGATTGCCTTTAGAGATGAAGCCGTCTATCTGCCTACCAAGAGCGCTGCCGCTTGCTACCTCGGCGCGTAGCAGATCGCCCGTGGAGTAGTGCTCGATGCTTTGATTCATCTGAGCGATCATGCTCGCATCGGTCGTTTTGCCGCTGCCAGGAGCGCCAATGATTAGAAAAAGGCTTTTCATTTTTGCTCCTTCTTATGAAGCCTAAGACCTAGCTCGCGAAGCTGCTCGTCTGTAACGACGCTAGGAGCTTTGGTGAGCGGACACTGCGCGCGCTGCGTTTTAGGAAACGCGATAACCTCGCGGATACTGCTTGAGCCGGTAACGAGCATCATCAGCCTATCAAAGCCGATCGCGATACCTCCGTGCGGAGGCGCGCCGAAGCTTAGCGCATCGAGCAGGAAGCCGAATTTCTCCCTCTGCTCCGCAGGCTCGATCTTAAGCAGCCTAAAGACCTTTTCTTGAATGTCCGCTTTGTGGATCCTGATACTGCCGCCGCCAAGCTCGATGCCGTTTAACACGACGTCGTAGGCGATCGACGTGATATCCTCCAAATCGGGCTCATCGGGATTGTTCGGCATAGTGAAAGGATGGTGCATCGCAGAGTAGCTGCCGTCGTCGTTTTGCTCAAACATAGGGAAATTTACGACCCACAAAAACTCAAGTCTATTCGGATCGATCAGACCAAGCTCGTTTGCGAGGAAAATTCTAAATCTGCCCATATAATCAAGCACGATTTTCTTTTTGCCCGCGCCGAAAAATACGACGTCGCCAACTTTTAGCTCGCAGCGCTTGATAAGCTCATCGAGCTCGCTTTTTTCAAAGAATTTTACCAGCGGTCCCTTTAGTCCGTCCTCTTTTACCTGAATGAATGCAAGTCCCTGCGCGCCGAATTTTTTAACGTATTCCTCAAAGCCTTGCATCTGCCGCTTGCTAAATTTCAGATCGCCGCCCTCGACTTTGAGCGCTTTTACGCGGTTAGCCTTGCGGTCTTTGGCTAAATTTGAAAAAATTTCATTGCTAGATTTTTCAAAAATATCGGCTACGTCGATGAAAGGCATATCGTAGCGCAGATCGGGTTTGTCGCTGCCGTAAAGCTCCATCGCGTCCTTATACTCCATATGTCTAAAAGGGGTGACGATCTCGCGGCCGCAGGATTTGAAAATGTCCTTTAAAACCTCCTCGGCTACGCTCATTACGTCGTATTGAGTGTTGAAGCTCATCTCGATATCGATCTGCGTAAATTCCGGCTGGCGGTCGGCGCGCAGGTCTTCGTCGCGGAAGCAGCGCGCGATCTGGAAGTATTTATCAAAGCCCGAGCACATCAAAAGCTGTTTGAAAAGCTGCGGACTTTGCGGAAGCGCGTAGAAGCTGCCCGGATAGACGCGGCTAGGCACCAGATAGTCCCTAGCGCCCTCAGGCGTCGCGCGCGTTAAGATCGGCGTTTCGACCTCTACAAAGCCCAGCCTATCGAGCGCGTTTCGCGCGGCGATCGCAGCCTTCGAGCGCATCTTAAATTTATCGAAGCTTCCCTCAGCGCGCAGATCCAAAAAGCGGTATTTCAGCTTCGTTTCTTCATTGACGCTTTTATCGCCGATTACGAAAGGAAGCGGCTTGCTTGGATTTTCGATCTGTAGGTCTTCTACCACGACTTCGATGTCGCCGGTTTTTAAATTTGGATTTTCCAGCCCCTCACCGCGAGCTCGGATCTTGCCGACGGCTTTTAGGACAAATTCGTTTCGTACTTCGTTTGCAATTTCATACGCTTTTTTGCTATCTTTTGGATCGCACACGAGCTGAAGCAGGCCGCTTCGGTCGCGCAAATCTATAAAAATAACGCCGCCGTGGTCGCGATAAGAATTTACCCATCCGCACACGGTTACACTTTTGCCGATATCGTTTTTACTCAAATCGGCGCAATAATGACTTCGCAAATTTACTCCTTTAAAATTATTTGTGAAACGCAAGTATAGTTAAATTTTGCTTTTACAAAGCTAATTTTTTATAAAATAAAACTATGGAAAACAAAATTCATAAAAACATTAAATTCGCGGGACTAATAGCCAAAAAATCAGAAGAGATTCGCCCCGTCGTGGAGCAAATTTGCGAAATTTTAAAAGCGCAAGGTATTGAGCTTTTGCTTGAAGAGGACGGAGCAGAATTTTTCGGCCTTGAGTCGCATACGCTTGCAGAAATTTTAAAAAAGACCAATTTTTTAATTAGCCTCGGCGGCGACGGTACGCTCATCGGGCTTGCGAGGCTACTAAGCGACAAAAACGCCTTTATTTTGGGTATTAACGCGGGCACTCTGGGCTTTTTAACAGACGTGCAGCCGAGCGAATTTGCAAAATTTTTGAAGGAATTTCTGCGCGGCGAATACGAGATCGAGCGCCCGTTTTTGCTCGAAGTGATACTAGAAAACGGCAGCGGCAAGATCGTCCGCAAGACCGCATTTAACGACGTCGTAATCACCCGCAGCCATATCTCCTCGATGGCGAAGATCGACGCATTTTTAAATAGAAAATATTTCAACACCTACTACGGAGACGGCGTGATCGTAAGCTCCGCCGTGGGCTCGACCGCGTATAATATGAGCGCGAACGGATCTATCGTCTATCCGCTGTGCGACGTGTTTTGCGTCACGCCAATCTGCTCGCATAGCCTGACGCAGCGGCCTTTGATCCTACCAAAAGAATATCTCGTAAGTTTCAAAAACGCCGGAAGCTCCGAAGTTAGCGTCGTCATCGATGGACAAGACGTTTTTGATATGGCGGAATTTCACAGCGTAAGCGTTAAAATTTCACACGCCAAGGTAAATTTAATAAAACGCAGAAGCTACGATTATTTCGACGTTTTAAAAGCCAAACTCAGATGGGGGCACGGCGGATGCTAGAAAGAATTTATATTAAAAATAATCTAGGTTTTTGTGAGAGCGAGCTTAGTTTTGGTCCGGGGCTTAGCGTATTTACTGGTATCAGCGGCGCGGGTAAATCGGTATTAATAGGTGCGATTTTAGCGGTGTTCGGTCTTAACGAATGCGAGGCTGAGCTCATAGAAGCGGACGTAGAGCATCAATTTGATATGGAAAATTTCGGCTTGATAAACGATACGCCAAATATTTTTCGCGTTCTAAAAGAGCGTAGCTTGCGATACTTTATAAATTCCCAATCGGTCTCAAAAAAAAATCTAAGCACGATCGCCGGCGAATACGTGAAATTTTTAGGCGCGAAAAACGCCGGCGAAATGAGTAGCGACAGCTTGCTAAAACTACTTGATTTTATCGCCGCAAAAAAAGATACGGCACACGCGCAAAGCCTATCGGAGCTTCAGGGCGCCTTTGCGGAATTTAGCCGCACAAAAAAGCAGCTGGATGAAATTTTAGATCAAGAGCGCAAGATCGAGGAGTTAAAGGAATTTGCTCGCTTCGAGATTGAAAAAATAGAGCGCGTATCGCCTAAAATCGGTGAATACAACGAGCTTTTGCAGATCAAAAAAAAGCTTAGTAAAAAAGATAAGATCGAGGAGCTTTGGGCTAGAGCGCAGGGCGTTTTTGAGCTGGAACGCAGCGTCATCGAAGCGCTAAGTCTTAGCGGGCTGGATAGCGCGTTTTTTGAGGATGCGATGAACGAGCTGCGGCTAAAGCAAGAAAGCTTGAATTTAGACGAGCTTGAAAATATCGACATAGAGAAAATTTTAGATCGCATCGAAGCTCTTAGTGCGCTAAATAGGCGCTACGGAAGCATAGAAGAGGCTTTAGCTACGCTTGAAGCGCGCAAGAAAGAGCTTGAGCATTACGAGCAGTTAAGCTTTGAAAAAACCAAGCTACAAACGGAATTTAAACGCCTTAGCGAAAGCACCGCTACCCTTGCCGAAAAAATTAGCGAGGCTCGCAAGGGCGCTAAAAAACGGCTCGAGGATCTGATAAATTCCTATCTAAGGCAGCTTTATATGGACGGAGTGGAGCTTGGTTTTAAGCCTACGGCGCTTAGTGAGTGCGGCACAGACGAAATTTGCGTCAGCTTGTGCAAGACGGAATTTAAAAATTTAAGCTCGGGCGAAACGAACCGCCTGCGCCTTGCTTTCATCGCGGCAAGCTTGGAGCTTACAAATAACGGCGAGGGAATTTTAATCTTAGACGAGATTGATTCAAATTTAAGCGGAAAAGAGGCGATGAGTATCGCAAACGTGCTGGTAAAAATTTCAAAATTTTATCAAATTTTTGCGATCTCGCACCAGCCGCAGCTTAGCTCAAAGGCTGCGTCACACTTTTTAGTAAGTAAAACGAACGGCAAATCTAGTGTGAGATTATTAAGCGAAAATGAAAAAATAACAGAGCTAGCTCGTATGATAAGCGGTGAGACTATTACTGCAGAAGCCCTGGAATTCGCTAAAAAACTAAGGCAAAGCTGAAGGAATTTTAAGCTTAAGTTTAAATCTGAAATTTTTTGCTACAATACCGCGTTTAATTTAAATTTAAGTGTGATTTTGCAAAACGACGTAAAATCCGCTTCGAAAAATTTTATCAAGTGAGTTTTATGATTATAGATACACATTGCCATTTAGACGATGCTAGTTTCGATACCGATTTAGACGCGGTGATTGAGCGCGCCACGATTGCAGGCGTGCGCAGCATCATCATTCCCGGTGCCGATGTAGCAGACCTAGATAAGGCATGTAAAATTTCGCATGCACGGGATAATGTGTATTTTGCCGTAGGGGTACATCCATACGAGATAGATTCTTTCGATATGGAGGTGCTGAAGCGGTATGCTGACGATCCCAAATGCGTGGGCGTTGGCGAATGCGGGCTTGATTACTTCAGACTTAAGCAGCAAGAGAGCAAGGAAACCAAAGCCTTAGAAATCTCCCGCCAAAAAGACGCTTTCATCTCACAAATCGATCTAGCAGCACAACTTCAAAAACCACTTATAGTCCATATCCGAGAAGCAAACGAAGATAGCTTTGGAATTCTAAAAGATCGCGCCGGCGATTTATGCGGCGGTGTTTTACACTGCTTCAATGCCAGCAAGCTTTTGCTAGGTCTTAGCGAATACGGATTTTACTTCGGTATCGGCGGAGTTTTGACATTCAAAAATGCAAAAAACTTAGCTGAGATCTTACCGCAAATTCCGCAAGAGCGCCTTTTAATCGAGACGGATGCACCCTATCTAACCCCGCATCCGCATCGCGGCGAGCGCAACGAGCCTGCATTTACGAGACTCGTGGTAGAAAAAGTCGCGGAAATTTTAAGCCTAAGCGTAGAAGAGGTCGAAGCAATAACGACTCAAAACGCCTGTAG
The DNA here is from genome assembly GCF_938017705.1 of uncultured Campylobacter sp. GTDB lineage: Bacteria > Campylobacterota > Campylobacteria > Campylobacterales > Campylobacteraceae > Campylobacter_B. The sequence continues at coordinate 7,273 of NZ_CALIIS010000029.1, read as the reverse complement.
GCTTTTTGGCGATAAAATCAAAGGAGAGATATGAAAGCCATAAAATTTATACTGCTAGCCCTACTTTTAGTGGGCGAAGCGTTTGCGAGCCAGCCCGGTCTGATGCGCGCAAATCACGACTATATTTTAAATCAATTCGGCATCGAAAATAACGAATCGAGCAAAAACGTAGTTGCGGGCATATTCCGTGCGATCAATGCAAGCGATCGCAAGCAGTTTAAGCATATCGTGACTTCGCAGTCGCACAATGCCTACTTAGTCAAATCCGAGGTTGATAACATTGAAGCTCCGGAATTCTTATTGTATTTGGCAATGGTAGAATCTCATCTTAAAAACACCGTAACTTCGGGCGCTAGCGCAGGTGGTATGTGGCAGCTGATGCCGGCAACTGCGAAAAATTTCGGTCTTAGAGTAGATAGTGCCGTAGATGAGCGTCGCGATCCCGCAGCCTCTACGGATGCTGCATTTTCGTATATTTTGCATCTGAAGCAAAATTTTGGCAAGTGGTATTTAGCGCTAATGGCATATAATTGTGGCGATCAAAAGCTTAAAAATGCGATTGCAGCTACTGGCAGCGATGATCTGGATCGCTTGCTAAAAAGCCCCGCACTTCCTAATGAGACTAAGAATTTTATCAAGCGCATTATTAAATACGCTTACATTGCTCAAAATGAAAATATGCGTAAAATTCTGCTTTTTGAAAGCGAGCCGTGGGGACTAAAGCGTATCGCAGTAGCTCCAGGCACAAAGCTAAGCGCGGTTGCAAAACAGATCGGAATTTCGCCGTCGCAGATGCAGGATTACAACGCGCATATTAAAAACGGAATTTCGCCGCTTAACGGCAAGTACTTCTTTTATATCCCACAAAGCAAATATGCAGAATTTGTCGTCAATCAAGGCGCGTTTCAAGCGTATGAACCACGTCTGAAACAGCGCAAGCCAGGACGCGTGTTAGCAGGTTTGGCGAACGAGCTTAGCCTCAAAGACAAAAACGAAATAGCGCTAAATAATATAAAATTCAACAAATAAGATCGGATCGTAGGTGTCGTACCAGAAAATCGCTCTTTTTAGTGCGCTTTTTGCGCTGATTCTTGCCGGTTGCTCGTTTCGCACCGCACCGTCGTCTAGATCGTCTGCGGGCGGTGCGGGCAAGATCGGCAAAAACTCTCCCGCCACCATGCGCCCTTATAAAATCAACGGCAAAACCTACTATCCAGAGCAAGTAAGCGTCGGTGACACTCAAATCGGCATCGCCAGCTGGTATGGGCCGAATTTTCATGGCAAATACACCTCAAACGGCGAAATTTACGATATGAACGGCATGACCGCCGCGCACAAAACCTATCCAATGAATACTATGGTAAAGGTTATGAACCGCGACACCGGCGCTACCGCAACCGTGCGCATCAACGATCGCGGTCCATTCGTGGATGGTCGCATCATCGATCTTAGCAAAACAGCTGCTAATTTAGTAGGCGTATTTGCCAAAGGTACGGCGCCGGTAAAACTCGAAGTAGTGGGCTTTTATGGGCATACTATCGCCAAAGGCTCGCCGAAAGCAACCATTGTCGGCGGAAATTTCATGGTGCAAATCGGTGCGTTTAGAAACAGAAGCGGCGCACAAATTTATCAGCGCGATTACCACGGCACGGCGGGATATCCTGCGATCATCAAAGAATTTAGCATAGATGGCGCGCCGATTTATCGCGTCTTTTTAAGTGGATTTAAAAGCGAGGATGAGGCGAGAGATTTCGCGCATAATGGCAAGTTTACTGGAGCTTTCATCGTAAGGGAGTAGCAGTTTTATTTGACGGCTTTTACCTTCGTTTTTTTGCTTGATAAGGGTTTTGTTAAATTTATTTGTGAGCTACTTGTAGTAAAATTTCTCGTCATCTAATAGTTATCTGCTTTAGCTGCGGCGAAGTGCGAACTACTTGCAAGCTATTCGTAGCAAAAAGTGCGCCTGCCCGCTTGAGTTTTGCTTTTTAATAGGACACCGTGGCTGATAAAATTTCTATATTGATAGGGGATAAAGCATGCAAAAATATCCGGAAGCTTATAGTTTAGAAAAGAGTTTGGCTATACTTGAAAAATATAAAGACGAGCTGAGCGCAGAACAATACGAGCAAAACAGATCTATCATCTGTAACCACGCGATAGAGGGTATGTTTGCAAACGAGCAAGATATAATCGATCTTATCAGGGTCGATAAGGGAGAAAGAACGCCCGATGAGATAATAAACGAATATAAAAAAGAGTGGGGCGTTTTATAGCGCAGTAGAAAATTTAAATTTGATAGTGAAATATTAGATGTGTTTAAACGCAGCTCTTCGGTTCTTTGGATTTTAATCGTGTAGAAAAGTTACGACTTCGTGTTCTTTTGGTAAATTTTCTCTACCTCTAATACCACGATTGCCGTATTCTGCTAGAGCTTCTTTTAAAATTTTATAAAGCTCGTCCAATGAAATTCCGTAAGTGCTGGAATTTATACTTTCTAGCTTATATTTGATAAAAAACGGATTGTCTACGAGCATTTTACTTGTAGTCTCGTCATAAATTCGCCTTATATCAAGCTCGATATCTCTACCTTTATAATGAAACAACCAAATATCCTCGCCCGTATAGCCATCTCGTGGATCCGGCATAGATGCCAAACATACATGAATAAGCCAAGCATCTCTTTGCTTATCGATAACCCAATTCATCCAATCGGTATCATTATCCTGGATTGGGTATGTGTAATTGTGTTTCATCAATAGCTCGTTCATATTGCTTAAAATATCATATTTCTCCAAGTCCTCTTTAGAAATATATTCTGCTACAAACGCCATCTAGCCCTCCTTGAGAAATTCTATAATTTAAAGTAGCTTGCTCGTATACAGACCGAACAAAGACGAGATTTCAAATTTTAATCCTTTTACTGACGAGAACTTATCGTTAAAGCTGCCAATTTATATGCGATTATCGTCAATTTTTACTATAACCTTTCGTAAAATTCGTTATGAAATTAAAAAATTTCAGGCGCTTTGTAGCTCGCCACCTCTTTTAAATTTAGCGTCCAAAAATACGCAGAATTTCACGCCGTATAGGTAGAAAATCCAGCTTATGTAGATCCACAGAAAGAAAAATAGCGCGACCGAAAACGAGCCGTAGATGCTAAGATAGGTTTTGTTATAAAAGACGTATTGCGCGAAAACCAGTCTCGAAAGCCACCATAAAATCGATGCTACGAGCGATGAGGCAAGCACCGCTTTTGCGCGGATCTCGCGGTTGATCGCCGTAGCATAAGTAATCGCAAAGATCCCCCAAACGATTAAGTAGGGTAGAATTTTAAGCAAATTTATCCAGCTTGTAAGCTCGGTTTTATTTAGTAGCTCCTGAAGCTCGCCGCTGATATAAAACGATGCTCCAAGCCCCACGGGAGCGAGCGTCATCAGCGTCCAGTAGGTGCTTAGGCTCTTAAAAAAGCTTCGCTCGGGTGAATGCGAAATGCGCGCGATAATCGCTTCAAAGTCCCCGAAAAACAGCACCGACGTAACTAACACTGCACAAAAGCCCGTTACGCCAAGGCTTAGGCCGTTAGCCATAAATTCCTCGATATAGTGTGCCATGCTCGCTTGATTTGCAGGCAGGAAGTTTGAAAAGATAAAGCCCATAATCTTGTCGTAGTAGCCTTTGAAGCTTGGCAGCTGCATAAAAACGCTAAGCGAGACCATCAGCACCGGCAGTAGCGCCAGAATCGTGTGAAAGCTAAGGCTTGATGCATGGTGCATGAGCTCGGTATCGTAGAGGCGGAAAAAATTTTTGAGTCGGTTTTGCACTTGCATAAGCGCCGGTATTAGTTTTTTCATACGGGCGATTTTACATTAAAATTTTAGAATTTCATATAAATTTGCACAATTTTTCTTTTGTATCGCGGTATATCGTCTATGAAATTTAAAGCTAAAAAATGCGACTACAAATATATAAATTTATATCTCGAATTTAGCCTAAATTTAGGAAAGTTTTTCTAATATGCTAAAAAATAATATTAAATATATCCATAACGAAGGGAAAATAATGGAACGAAGGAAAACGATGAAATTTAAAATTTCATTAGCGGCATGTATGTGCCTACTATGCGGTAGTTTGGCTGCAGCGCAAAGTGGCGGTAATTCTGCGCCTGAAAAGTCGCAGAATATGGGCGTAATCGAGGTAAATTCCGTCGGCGATAATATCAGCGAGAGCGGTATCGACGAGGGCTTTTTGAGCAAAAACGTGCAGCATGGTATCCTTGCGGGCAAGCGCGCTTTGGATCTTCCCTATCAGATCAACACGATCAGCAAGGAGATCATGAATCACCAAGGCGTCACCGGCTACGAGGAGGCAGTCAAATACTTCCCGTCCGCGCAGATTCAGATGCGCGGCGGTGCTACGGTCGGACGCCCGCAGACGCGCGGCTTTGAAGGTAGCGTCGTAGGCAATAGTTTCTGGGACGGCTTTTATACGATTTCGACGACGGCGATTCCGATGGCGATGTTTGAGAGCTTTCAGGTGCAAAACGGCGTCGCAGGCTCGCTCTACGGCGCGCAAAATCCGGTCGGGATTTTCAGTTACACGCGCAAGCGCCCCGTAAAAGATCAATACATAATTTGGAGCGATTATATGTCGCGAAGCAACCTAGGTCTTGGTCTTGATCTATCCGATAAATTTGAAAAATTCGGCTACCGCACGGTGTTTTACGGATCCAACGGCGACAGACAGCCAAAGGGTTCAAATTTGCAGCGCCGCTTAGCCAGCGTCACGATGGAATTTTATCCTACGGGCGATCTAACGTTTGAAACCGCGGCGAGCTATTACGAGCACAATACCAAGGGCTTTGCGGGGCAGTTTGCCCTCGGCGTAAAAGACGGCAAGATTACGGACGGAATTACGCTTCCAAGGGCAGTAGATTCCTCAGAGCGCGGATTAGGACAGAGCTTTGGGGGTATGCGTCTAAAAACCACTACCGCAAGCGCTAAATTTAAATACTCGCCGACGGATAGGCTATATTTCGAGGGCGGCTTTCAGTTTCAGCGCACCGATCGTGATACTCACGGCGTCGTAAACTATTTGCTTCCCGAAGGGTTTGATTGCGCCAATTATGCTGCTTTACCGAATAATAAAAAGCCTCCTATATGTGTAGCTAATCCAAACGCGAAATGGACGAAGCCGGGCGATTATTATGCTCAACACAGCGGCGGTGCTACGGCAGCATATCGATTCGACCTGCCAAGCGGCTATCTCAAGGCCAACACGCAGTTTGACACGGGTAGCGTAGGGCACGATTTTAGCGTGCAGACCAACGGATATCACTGGACGCAGGATAGATATAAAAACGCAAGCACCAACTACACCTCGCCTACTATAGGCAATATCTACGATCCTAAAATTCTAAATTACACTGGCGCTAAGCGCGGAAGCGGTCTGTATCACTATGCGGTTTTGGATATGTATAACGTCTCGGTGCTAGATGATATCACGATAAACGATAAATTTGACGTAATGTTAAGCGCATCTAAGGCGTGGATGAGACAGGAGTCTTACGATGATCGCCAACAAAGACTTGTAAAAGCCTATAGCGATTCTGGCTATAGCTGGGCGGGCAGTTTGATCTTCCATCCGATAGAGGATGCCAGCATCTATTACACCTATGCAGATAGCTTACAGCAGGGCTCTACCTATGTTTATCCGGCGAGCAGCCCATATGCGGGCGAGGTCGCCTCTACGTCGCCGTATCGCTCCAAGCAGCACGAGATCGGTGCTAAGATCCGCGTAGCCGATATGATCGATTTTAGCGTAGCGTATTTTGATATCCGCAGACCTATCGCCTACTTAAATAGCTCTACTGGAATCTACGGCATAAACGGTGAGCAGCGCAACCGTGGATTTGAGTTTATGAGCGGCGGACGAATCACTGAAAATTTAAGCGTGCTCGGAGGCTTTACCTACATCGATCCTAAGATGCATAACGTAAGCATCGAGGGCGCTAATCGCAAGGTCGCAAACGGCATCCCTAAGCTCAATGCAAATTTGATGTTTGATTACGTGATCCCTGGCACCAATAAGCTTGCGATCAGCACAAATTTCCACTACACCGGCAAGATGTATCTGGACGATCTAAACACTCAGCACACTCCTAGCTTTTTCGTTACCGATATCGGCGTCAGATATACGAGCGAGCATCTTTTGGGCGATAAGACCACGCTGCGCTTCAACGTAAATAACGTATTTAACAAAAAATACTGGGCGGGAATGTATCCTGCTAGCGCCGACGGTGCGGGCGGACTTAACGTAACTAGCGTGCTAGGCTCAGCAAACGGCGTAACGCTGGGCGAAAGCAGAAGCTTTATGCTCTCTGCGGAGGTGAAATTTTAAAAGCTAGTGGGTTTAAAATTTCTACTTCAGCGGCGCGAATGGTTATAGCGCCGCTTTTAAATTTATGAAATTTTATTGCCCTAAGCGGCGAGATTAAATTTAACGAGGCTTGGTTTTAATATATTTTAAAATTTAAGCCTCGTTTTTGGAATTTCAAACCTTGATTTTAAAATTTCGATCTTAAAATTTTAAGTCGCCGCGCCTCAGCTTGCCTGCAAAAATTTATCCGCGCGCGGTTTAAAATTTAGCCGTTTTTGGTTATAATCTTTGCAAAACCACGAAACGGAGAGCAATGAAACAAGTTTTAATCATCGCAAGCGGAAAGTTTGCACGCCATTTTTTATCCAAAGTTTGTAAAATCAAAGATGTCATCAGATCATATCGCGTCATAGCTAAAAATACGGATGCCGTGCCCGCAGAGCTTGAAAACGAGTCAAATTTTTCGGTCGAGATTTTTGATCCTACTAGCATTGAACGGTTACGCGTGGTGCTAGCAGAAGAGGAATTTGACCGCTGCATAGTGATAATGGAGGATGAATTTGACACCAAAGTAACGCTTGAAAATTTAAAGACGCTCGCTCCGAATTTAGAGCTTTATGTGGCTGATTTTTGGGGACTTTTGCGCGAAAATAAAAATGAAGCTCACGTAAAAATCGTAAATACCCTCGCGCTAAATTCTTCGCGCTTCATCGGCTTTTTGCCCGATAGCCCCGTTTTTGCTGATAACATTGGGCTTGGGCGCGGAGAGATAATGGAGGTAAAAGTGCCCGTAGGAAGCTCGTTTGCGTATAAAAAAATCAGTACGCTTTCTAATGTCAAATATCAAATTCCGATGATCTACCGTCACAATAATTACATCGTAACGACGCCCGGCTCG
>NZ_CALIIS010000028.1 GCF_938017705.1 uncultured Campylobacter sp. | reverse complement strand
ATAAATTGCTTGGCTAATAAATTCCTTCAAGCGTGCAAATTCCGTCAGGCATTTAAGCTCTACCCAAGCTGGTAAATTTTTAAGACCACGAATTTTGCTGAGCTAAATTTCAAAAAGCTTAGCTTAGCTTTAAAACTTGAGCGGGCAGGATTTATCTGAGCGCAAATTTCACGCAAGATAGGCTAAACGACGCCCTCCGAACGACCTAGCGAAATTTCATTGAGCCCGACAAGACGAAATTAAAATTTCGCATAAATCTAGAAAACCGGGTTAATGAAAACCTGTCATAGCTCATTAAGCGAGTTTAACGCGCAAGCTTCGAGCCGTTAGAGCTTTTCAAATTTCAAAGCCACAAAATCCAGGCAAAATTCCAAATCTAAAAATTTTAAGTTTCTGCGAAGCTTCACATGAAATTTTTAACAAGATTGCATGATAGAATTCGTGCAACTCCTGCCAAAAAAGTAAGTCAAAAGTCGCTAAATTTAAAGATAAACCGACCGCCGCCAATTAATAAAAAAGAAGAAATTTAACGGCGCCTGCCCGCGCGAAATCTAAAATTTAAAGCTTAATTTCCACACGTCATCTAGTCTCACATTGCAATTTTGCTCTAGCCTGCGTTTAAATTTTACGCAGAGTGATATTAAAGGCTTTGGCACCCGCTTTGACCTCGTCGCCTACTTGCAAGCCATCGGCTTCTGCATTGCTTAGCACCACTTCGCACAGCTGGCTGCCGATCGCTACGACAGCCACTTTGACCCCGTCGCGTGCTTGCAAATCGACAATCTTGCCCACGAAAGAAAACTTCTGCGAGCCGCTAGTTTTAAGAAAAATTTCCTCTGGCGTACCGGTGCGAACGATCCTGCCGTCCTTCATCTCATAAACTCGCTTGCAAAGTCTATAAATCTCGCTTACGTCGTGGCTTACCAAAATCACGGTCTGATGAAACTGCTCGTGGATCTTTAGCAGATACTCTTGAATTTTTTCGCGCATCGTAAAATCAAGCGCCGAAAGCGGCTCGTCAAGTAGCAAAATTTCAGGCTCTTGCATCAGTGCGCGAGCAAGTGCTACGCGCTGCTTCTGTCCGCCGCTAAGACCCTCTACGCCGGATTTCGCAAACTCGCTAAGCTCTAAAATTTCAAGCAGCATCGCAGCTTTTTGCGGATCGTTTCTGGCAAAAAGTAGATTGCCCGTCACGCTCATATTCTCAAAAAGTGCGTAGTCTTGAAACAAAAAGCCGATTCTGCGCTTGCCCGCACTTAAGAATTCATTGCCTTCTTGTAGCACGCGATCGCCGTCTTTTATGCTACCGCTATCTGCGCGCAAAAATCCAGCCAAAATGCGCAGCAGTGTAGTCTTACCGCTGCCGCTGCGCCCATATAGGCATACAAACGAGCCTTTGTTAATCTCTAAGCGAGCATCAATCGAGAAATCATCACTGATTTTTTTCTTACAATCAATCGTTATCATATTTTTCTATATATATCGCAGTGGCGCTAATGTATGCGAAAACCTCGTCGCCCTCGCGTAAAGCAAGCTCCTGCGCAGAATGCGCGCTAATGAGCACATCAAAGCTTATCTTGCCTTCAAACCTGAGCGTGCATAGAATTTCACCTAAGCTTAGGCTCATAATCTTGCCGTGAATTTCATTTTCGCTAGATACACCACTTAGGGCTTCGCGAGATAAAAGCACATCGGTGCTTTTAAAGCCCACGTAAACTTCGCTACCCACCTTAAGCTCGCTACTTAGCTGCAGAAATACGCCACGTAGCTTGATGCCGCCTGCAATAAATCCTACAGAATGGATGCCGTCTTTTTGTAAAATTTCGTTGATTCTCGCTCTAATCATTAAAACTCGTATCCGTATTTAGCAAAGATCGCCTTACCCTTATCGCTTAGGATAAAATCATAAAACGCCTTGGCTTCGGCATTGTCTTTGGCGCGGTTTAGCATGACCATGCCTTGAGCTATCGGCTCGTAGAGGTCGGTACCGACCAAGACGAAATTTTCGCCCTCTTTGCAAGGCTTATCGTTGCAGCCGTCCTTTGTCATCTTAGGCGCATACATCGCGCTAGCCGCGATAAAGCCGACGTCGGAAGCTTTAAGCGCTTGCGAAAGAGCCTCGCCGATCGATTTTGCTTCTACGATTTTGCCTTTGATCTCATCGTAAACTCCCGCTTTTTGAAAGGCCTGTACGCTTGCGGTGCCGTAAGGAGCGGTCTTTGGATTTGCTATCGAAATCGTTTTAACGCTAGGGTCTTTTAAAATTTCAAGCCCCTTGCTAAGATCTACGCCGCGCACGCTAAACATCGCCACCTTACCCTTTGCGTAGGTTTTGGCAGGCGCCATCGCAAGGCCCTCTTTATGCAGATCGTCTGCAAATTTCATATCCGCCGCCATAAAAATATCAAACGGCGCGCCGTTTTTGATCTGCGTGCTAAGCGCACCGCTGGCGCCCAAGCTCACGTTTAGCGTAGTTTGCGGATGCAGCTTGGCAAATTCCGCCTTGATCTCGTCAAACGCATACGTCGTGTTCGCAGCGGCTGCGACGCTGACCTCGCCTGCGCTAAGCGCGCCTGCGGTTAAAATTCCTAAAAGCACTGCTTTCAACTTCATTTTATGCCTTTCGTTTCGGCTCTCACCGAGAATTGAATTGTATCTAAAATTTTAAATTTACGCCTTAAATTTTAAAATTTTGCGCACCCAATTTCACCCTATTACGCGCCAATAATAATCTCGCTAGGCTCGATGATCGCCGTTACTTCATCTCCTACTCCTAGAGCCATCGCGGTGGCAGATTCTCGCGTGATGATCGCGGTGATGTTTTGATGCGAGCTTGTGCCTAGACAGATCTCTGCGTTTACCGCGCCGATTTTGACCTCGCTAATCGTGCCCTTGATTTGATTCGCCGTACTAAGTTTTAGCTTCTCCGAGCTTCTTTTGGCAATGATGACGCTTGGGGCCTTAAATAAAAACAGCACATCCTTGCCCGCCTTTAGCCCTAAATTTTTTTCGCTCTCTACGGTTACCGTCGCGCATAAAATTTCGCCACCTGCGAGTTTAGCCGTGATTTGAGAATTTACAGCGCCTGTTTGAATATCCGTAATCTCAACACTTAGCTGATTGCGCGCAGAAAGCTTCATACCGATCTTCTCTAAGCTTAAAAGGCTCTCTTCGGTGATCTCGTCAAGCTTTAAAATTTCACTCAAAAACGTCTCGCCCGCGTGGCTGATAGCATCATAAGCGCGAATCAGCTTGTGAGCGTATGGAGTGAGCTCCGAGCCGCTATTTTTCTTAGTACCTTGAGTGCGGACGATGAGGGGCTTTTTGCTCGCGTTGTTGATTAAATTTAGCGCATCCCAGCCGTTTTTATACGACACTCCTACGATCTCTGCGGCCTTTGTAATACTTTTAGTCTCATCTACGGCCTTAAGCAGCTTAATGTGTTTGGCTAAAAGCGATGCTTTGTTGCCAAGCAGGAATTCCAAAACAAATTTTGCGTCCATTTTCATCCTTTCTTATTTACTTTCACGTGATTTTATAATATATCCTCTGATATATTTCTTAAAGAGCTGCAGGCTTTATTTTGCGATATAAAGAGGGAAATTCTATATGAAATTTTACCTTTATTGACAAAATTTCTTTAAACTTGTAAAATCGCCATTTTGATTTATAAAGAAGGGTCACATTTGAAATTTATAAAAATTATATTCTTAGCCGCGGCATTGGCACTCTGCGGTTGCTCGCAAAAGCAAGACGCGGCGCCTAGCGGCGATACGGATGGTTTTGACGAGGAGTTTGCCAAGCGCGAGGTTTTCGATCCGCTTAGCGGCTATAACCGCGTTATGACGAGCTTTAACGACGTATTTTACTCATACATATTAACCCCCGTAGCCAGCGGCTACGATTACGTAATGCCCGATCCGATCCAGGGCGCGTTTTCAAATTTTTTCTATAATATTTTATATCCGATAAGGCTCGTAAACAACCTATTGCAGGGTAAATTTGAAAATTCTTGGGACGAGACGAAACGGTTTTTGATCAACTCGACCGTTGGCTTCGGCGGGCTTAACGATATGGCGGGCAAATACTACGGGATTTCGCGCCACGACGAGGATTTCGGGCAGACGCTCGGATATTGGGGCGTGCCGGCAGGTCCGCACATCGTCTGGCCGATATTAGGGCAGAGTAATCTACGCGATACTTTCGGAATGGTGGGGGATTATTTCACAAATCCGATAGACTATATCAAAGACGGTACGGTACGAAATTCCGTCAACGGATTTAGACTATTCAACGATTACTCGCGCGATCCGGAATTTTATGAAAAAATGACCAAAGATGCGGTAGATCTGTATCCATTTTTACGCGATGCTTACGAGCAAAATCGCGAGAAACTAATAAAGGAATAACAATGAAAATTTTAAAAGTTCTAGCGCTTTGCGGAGCGCTTTTGATTTCGGCGCACGCTATTAGCGATGCGGATATCGAGCCCGTGATGAGCCAAAAGGTCGCCGAGGCCGTAGGCATCATGCGGAGCGGCGCACCAAAAGATGCAAAGCCCGCAAAAATCTTTGCGCTTTTCGACGGCTATTTTGATTATAAAATGATGGCAAAGCTTTCACTTGCTAAACATTACGCAAGCCTTAGCCCTGCGCAGATCGCGGAATTTAATAAAGCTTTCGAGGCGCATCTAAAGCGCTCCTTTATCGAAAAACTTTCGCTTTATACCGATCAGGATATGAAGGTGCTAAGCAAACAAAGTCCGAGCGATAAGCGCCGCGTGCTAAAAACGCAGGTCATCGGCGAGCAGAAAAACTACGACATAGATTTTAAATTTTATCCTAACGGCTCTGATTGGCGCATCTACGACGTCGATATCGTGGGTGTCAGCCTAATTCAGACCTACCGCTCGCAGCTAGGCGACGTAACGCAAAATTTGGGCTTTGACGAGCTCATAAAGCGACTAAATTCCACCGTCATCAATAGCGGCGAATAGCGGCGCGCCTAAAAGAGCGGTATTTGAAAAAAATTTTTCGCCTAATCGTCGCGTTTCCGAAAATCACGCTCGCGCTGTTTACCGCGCTGGCGCTCTTTTTCGGATATTACTCCACAAAGCTCGAGATCGACGCTTCGAGCCAGACGCTTCTACTAGATAATGACAAAGACCTTCAAATTTGGCGCGAAGTATCCAAGCGCTACGAAACGCCGAATTTCTTAGTCGTCGCCTACACTCCCGCGGGCGATCTTTTAGCGCCCGAGACGATCCGCAAGATAGCGCAGATGGACGCAGCTTTTTCTAAGCTGGATTTCGTCGCTAGCGTCACGGATATCACGAACGTGCCGCTTTTGCTAAACAAAAGCGAGGGTATGAGCGAGCTACTTAAGCACATACCCACTCTTACCGACGCGGACGTAAATTTAACCGCGGCTAGGCGCGAGCTTTCTACGAGCCCCTTTTATGCGTCAAATTTAGTAAGCGCCGATCTTCGCACTACCGCAATTTTAATAAATTTAAAGCCGCAGACTCGCTACGAGGAGCTTTTGCGCTTAAGAGACGGAGCCAAAAGCGCTCTAAAGCAAGCGGAGCGCGAGGGCAATAGTTCCAAAGCTCAAATTTTACAGCTCAAAGACGTGCTTAAAGCTTCGGAGCAAAATTTCAAATCCTACCGCGACGAACTACGCGAAAAGGATCACCGCGACATTGTGGCTTTGCGCGCGTTGATCGCGGGCTTTGAGAAGGAATTTGCGGGCGACCAATTATTTTTGGGCGGACTAAATATGATCGCCGACGATATGGTAGGCTACGTCCGCTCGGATCTGGCGACCTACGGACTCGGCGCCTTGGTACTGCTTTTGGCGTGCTTTTGGCTCTTTTTTAGACAGGCGAAATTTATCCTGCTACCGCTTATCATCTGCGCGTATTCGGTCGTGCTTGCAGCGGGATTATTCGGCTTTTTGAGCTTTGAGGTCACGGTGATTAGCTCAAATTTCATAGCGCTTCAGCTCATCATAACGGTTTCGGTCTGTATCCACCTAATCGTCGCCTACCGCGAGTTTAGCGCGCGCTTTCACGCCTTTTCGCAGCGTCAGCTCGTTTATGCGGTGCTGCGCGAGCGCGCAAGACCCTGCTTTTTCGCGATCTTTACGACCGTTATCGGCTTTATGTCGCTAATTTTTTGCGATATAAAGCCCGTAATTTCTCTGGGAATTATGATGAGCGTAGGCATCAGTATCTCGCTAGTTACGGCATTTGGAGTATTCGGCGCAGTTATGTCGCTTCTAAGGCGCACGCACAATAATCGCAGCTTCGAGCAGCACTTTAAATTTACGCTTTGGTGCGCCGAAACGGCGCTGCGTAGCAGAGGCGTGGTCTACGGAGTGTGCGCTGCAGCGGTGATCTTTGGGCTGTACGGCATCTCACAGCTGCGCGTCGAAAACAGCTTCATCGGCTACTTCAAAAAAAGCACCGACATCCGCGCGGGTATGGAGGTCATCGATACAAATCTCGGCGGAACGATCCCGCTTGATATCGTCGTTAAATTTAAAAGTGCGGGCGGCGCAAATCCCGCTAGTGAGAGCAAAAATTCCGCAAGCGGCAGCGCGAATTCTAAGAACGGCGAAAATTCCAATCCCGCGGGGCAAAATTCCGCCGCTCAAAATTCTACCGCGGCGGTGCAAAATTTTAATGATCAAAATTTTTCCGAGCAAAGCTCCGCTGCGGCAGCGCAGCCAAGCGGCGCCGCAAATTCAGAGCAGAATTCCACCGCGAGCGACGATTTTGGCGATTTCGAAGCCGAATACGCCGCCAACGAAAACAAGCCGCAGTATTGGTTCACCTCCGAAAAGATGCGTATCATCGGCAAAATAGATGATTTTTTGAAGGACAAAAACATCGCAGGGCACGAGTTTATCGGCAACGTAAGCTCGCTCGCATCGCTTTTAAAACTCGGCAAACAGATTAATCAAGGGCGCGATCTGGACGATCTAAGCCTTGCTTTGATCTACTCTGAAATGCCCGCAAACTACCGCGAATTGGTACTTTCGCCCTTTGTAAATATCGAAGCGAACGAGGCGCACCTTAGCATCCGCACGATAGATAGCGATCCGAATCTCCGCAGGGCGCAATTCCTAGCCGATCTTAAGCGCGATCTGGACTCCCTGCTCGCCAAAGATAACGTCACGGTGCAGATTAGCGGCATAATGGTACTTTACAACAATATGCTTCAAAGCCTGGTGAGCTCGCAGATAGGCACTCTGGGCATCACTGTGCTCGTGCTTTTCGTGCTTTTCGTGATCATCTTTCGCTCCTTTTCATACGCGCTTATCGCGATCGTCGTAAATTTGATCCCGCTTTGCGCCTGCTTCGGTATCATGGGAGTTGCGGGCATTCCGCTAGATATCATGAGTATCACGATAGCGGCGATTAGTATCGGTATCGGCGTTGACGACGTCATCCACTACATCTACCGCTACAAGCGGGAGTTTGCGCGCAGCGGCGACGAGGCTGCGGCGATCCGCGCGAGCCACGCAAGTATCGGATACGCGATGTATTATACGTCGTTTGCGATCATTTTGGGATTTAGCGTGATGATGATGAGCAATTTCTGGCCTACGATCTACTTCGGGCTGCTGATATGTCTAGCGATGAGCCTGCTGCTTTTGGGCGCGCTCATAATCCTACCTTCGCTAATAATGAGCCGAAAGGGATTAAAATTTAGCCTCTTTAAAGCTAAATAAATTTTATCTCGCTATAATTCCCGCATTTGGAGAGGATGGCGACCTGGTGGCGTCTGCGGACTTCAAATCCGATAGGAGGGCGGTTGACCGTTTTCCGGGGGGTTCGATTCCCTCCCTCTCTCGCCAAATTCTTTCATCAAATTCCACTTTTACGATTCTTGATCTCTAGCGCTTTGCGAATTTATTTCAAAGGAACGAAGATGAAATATGTACTAGGCGCCGCGCTGGCGGCATTGATTTTAGCAGGATGCGGCGAGGATGAGGTAGGGCTCGTGAAAAATTATACTCTTCCCAATTTTAAGTCGATGAGTATCGGCGCGGCGATCGAGGGTTCAAAAATCTGCAAAAATATCACGTGGAGCAAAGAGGAAAACGGCGGATTAAAGACGGTTAAGATGGTCTGCGACGTAGATATGGAGAAAGTAAAGGTCGATGTAGATGCCTTTAACAAAAAATATAAAGAAGCTACGCTAAACACGTCTTTAAGAGGTGCCGTGCTTTTCTATAAAGATAAATCTGATGATAAACAACAGCGTTTACTTAAATTGGCAAATGAACATTGCAAAATAAATGAGACGAAATTTCAAGAGGAGCTCAAAGACAGAGGCAAAATAGATTACTCATTTCAAAAAAAGCCGGTTGATTGCGACGATAAATTAAAAGACGAAATACTAAAGGATGGTGAACCAAAAACTTCTGCGATTTATATGAGTAATATTATTGATTCATTAGAAGACGTCGCTTATTATTCGCAGCTAACGCCTAGCCAAATAAGGCTACAGCTTGGAAGGGCAGCAGAGCTGCCGCCACAGGCTGCGATCGAATTAAATTTTATCGTGAATGCCGATAAGAGCGTAAGTTTATCGGATAAATTTATAGTGACTAAAGATATAATTGATGATGTTATTAAGATAAGATCGGCATTTAATAATAGAAAAACGGCGGAAGATGCCCTTGCGACTTTCTACGAAAGACAATAAAATTTTATCTGAATTTTTAAAAGACGTTTCGGCTCGGAAGCGTTTCCGCAAAAGACGATAGCATTATTTTGCGGCTCAATTTGACGAAATTTTAAATTTGAGCCGCCTTGCGTCAAAATTTCATTATTTCATTCAAAATTTCAGGCGTGATTTTAAATTTAAAGCACGGCGGAAACAGTTTTGCCCGCCGCGCCGTGAATTTTACGCCGAATACAAGCTTATTTATCGTGTCCTTGCAGATATGCGATCGCGCTAAGTGCGGCAACCGCACCGTCGCCTGCCGCGCAGACGACCTGTTTAGGCGCATCCTGTCTCATATCGCCCGCCGCAAATAGCCCGTGCACGCTTGTTTGCATCTTTAAATTTACCGCGACCTGTCCGCCGGACGTGACATCGCAGATGAACTTGCCATCATCGCCCTTTAGCACCTCGTTTCGCACGTCAAGCCCCACGAATACGAAGATCCCAGGCAGCTGCAGCTCGCGCACGGCGCCGCTGGTTTTATCCTTGACGACGACGCCCGTTACGCCGCTTGCATCGCCCTTGATCTGCTCTACAAGCGCGTTTGTGATGAGCTCGATATTCTCACTTTTGCGCACCCTTTGCACGGTCGAAGGCGCGGCGCGAAACTCATCCCTGCGGTGGATCAGATAGACTTTAGAGCAAATTTTAGCTAGATACAGCGCTTCTTCTAGCGCAGTATCGCCGCCGCCGAGGACGGCAACCTCTTTGCCTTTGTAAAAAAATCCGTCGCAGGTCGCGCAGGTACTGACACCGCGACCGAAAAACTCATCCTCGCCCTCGATCCCTGCGCGGCGCGGAGTAGAGCCGGTAGCCACGATAACGGCACGTGCGCGACGCGTTTGATCGCCCTCGAGATAGATCGTAAAATTTCCGTCGCCGTCTTTTGAGATGCGTAGCACGCGCACCATCTCGTGCTTCAGCCCGAAGCGGAAGCACTGTTCCTGCCAAGGCGCCATAAAGCTCATCCCGTCGGTTACCGCGGCGACGCCGGGATAGTTTTCCATCTCGGAGCTTGAGGTGATCTGCCCGCCGGGCATACCCATCTCAAACATCACGACGTCCTTTAAACCGCCTCTTGTAGCATAAAGCCCCGCCGCTAACCCCGCAGGGCCGCCGCCAATAATTGCTAAATCTAACATTTTTTCTCCTTAATTATTTTATTAAGTAAAGTCGCGGGCGCTAAATTTACGAATTTAATTAATATAACGATGAGTGGGAGAAAAAAGGGCGAAAGCCGCCCTTTTAAAATTTACAGAAGCGAGTTTAATTTGTCGGCTATGATCTGCTTAGATTGCGCGCCGATGAGTTGGGCTTTTAGCTCGCCGTCTTTGAAAAATAGTATCGTTGGGATCGAGCGGACGCCGAACTGCACCGCAAGATCCTGCGCTTCGTCGGTATTTACTTTGCAAATTTTAGCCTTGCCGTCGTAATCGTTCGCAAGCTCCTCGATGATCGGGGCGATCATACGGCACGGTCCGCACCAAGGCGCCCAGAAATCGACTAGCGCGACACCCTCTTTAGTAACGTCGAAATTCTCCGAAGTAAGCTCTATATACTTTCCCATAATGTTCTCCTTGTGTTAAAATTCTGCGGATTATAATTCATTATCTTAAATAAATAATAAAAATTCTAATTTAAAAAGATATGTTGGCAATAAATTTTATCTGCTTTGTATAAACTTCCACGACGTCGATCTGCCACGGCTCGTCCGTATCACAGCTCATCAGATAAAATTCCGCCGCCTTTAAAATTTTAGCCATCTTAGCGCCCGTCACGCGCTCTGCGGCGTCATAATCGCCGCTCGTAGCCTTCACCTCGACGAAATGCAAAATTCCGTCTTTGCGCGCGATTATGTCGATCTCGCCGAAGCGACAGCGGAAATTTCGTTTTAAAATTTCAAACCCTTCGCCGCACAAAAATTCCGCCGCACGATCCTCGCAGGCAAAGCCGAAAATGTATTCTTTTAAGCTCAACTTAGCTTTCGATCCTGATCATAAAAGGCTTCTGCGTAATAAAATTTTCGCCGCCGATCACGCTTATAGCGTGCTTTATGTCCTTCTCGCAGCACGTATGCGTCGTGAAAAACAGCGTCACTTCCTCATCCGTTTTGAGTTTCGGCTTTTGCAAAAAGCTGTCGATCGAAAGATCGTTTAAACTCATAATGTTCGTAAGTTTTGCAAGCACGCCCTTCTCGTCGCGCACGCGCAGCCTGAAATAATACTTCGTGCGGATCTGCTCGCTCGGCAGAATTTGCATAAAATTTTCGCTCGGCAAAATTTTATATCCGAGCATCGGATTTTTATTATCGCGCGCGATGTCGATGAGATCGCTTATAACCGCACTTGCCGTAGCGCTTCCGCCCGCGCCAGGTCCGTAATACATACTCTCGCCGACGCAGTCTCCGTAGATGCTCACGCCGTTCATCACGCCGTCTACTTTTGAGAGCATTTGATCCTTTGAAATGAGCGCAGGATGGACGCGCAGCTCGACTTTGTTGTCGCACGCGCGCTTAGCTACCGCAAGCAGCTTGATTATGAAGTCGAATTCGCGCGCAAAATAGATATCCTCCTGTGTGATCCCCTCGATCCCCTCGATTAGGATATCTTCAGGGTCTCCGTGCACGCCGTATGCGATGCTAGCTAAGATCAAAAGCTTATGCGCCGCGTCAAATCCGCCGATATCAAAGCTAGGATCGGCTTCGGCGTATCCGAGCTCTTGAGCTCGCTTTAGCGCGTCCTCAAATTTCTCGTTTTTTTGCATCATATTCGTAAGGATAAAGTTGCTCGTGCCGTTTACGATGCCGATTATTTTTTCGATACGATTGGCGCTTAGCCCTTCGCGCAGGGTTTTGATAATCGGAATTCCGCCCGCCACACTCGCTTCAAAGCCAAAAGGCGTATCGCCCGCTAGAGCTTGGAGTTTGTAGCGATGATAAGCCAAAAGCGCCTTATTTGCGGTAACGACCGCCTTTTTGCGCTTTAAAATTTTACTTACGATCTCGTAGGGCTTTTCTACCCCACCCATAAGCTCTACAAAA
The DNA here is from genome assembly GCF_938017705.1 of uncultured Campylobacter sp. Classification (GTDB taxonomy): domain Bacteria; phylum Campylobacterota; class Campylobacteria; order Campylobacterales; family Campylobacteraceae; genus Campylobacter_B. Next base: position 9,209 of record NZ_CALIIS010000028.1, on the reverse strand, counting down.
ACGTCGATGTCGTCGCGCTCGATGATACTTTGCGCGTCGCTGCTAAGCGGAATTTGCACGTCCCTTTTTTTGCTCGTATCGCGCACGAGCCCGATTACGGGCTCTATGCTAACGCCCGCGCGGGCAAGGATTATATCTTTGTTTTTGATCAAAATATTTGCAACTTCGCTACCTACGGTGCCGACGCCTAAAATCGCTACCTTCATCAGATCTCTTTCAAATATTTTTTTATATTTCTAGCAGCCTGGCGGGTCCTGTTTTCGTTTTCGATAAAAGCGATCCGCACGTAATCGTCTCCCGCCGCGCCAAAGCCCACGCCGGGGCTTACGGCGACGCGCGCCTTGGTAAGAAGCTGCTTGGAAAACTCCATACTCCTTAGATGAGCCGCCGCGGGCGGTAATTTCGCCCACGCAAACATCGACGCACTAGGTTTTGCGATCTGCCAGCCTGCGTCCGCAAAAGCGTCAATCAAAAAATTTCTACGCTTCTCATAGCTCGCGCGGATCTCCTCTACGCACTCTTGCGGCCCGTCCAGCGCGATCGTGGCGGCTACTTGGATCGGCGTAAACATACCGTAATCAAACCACGATTTGATCTTTTTAAGCGCAGCTACGAGCTTTTTGTTGCCGCTAACAAAACCCACGCGCCAGCCCGCCATATTGTAGCTTTTAGAAAGCGTGTATGCCTCAACCGCGACGTCCTTCGCACCCTGGATCTCAAAGATCGACGGCGTTTTGTAATCATCGAAAGCGATCTCTGCGTAAGCGATGTCACTGATGATATAAAATCGCTCCTGCTGCGCCATCGCCACGAGCCGCTCGTAGAAGCTCTTTTGCACGACGACGGTGGTAGGGTTATGAGGGAAATTTACGACGACGTATTTTGGACGCGGAATGCTCTCGTCGAAAGTTTTTTGCAGATCGATGAAAAATTTATTCTCGTTAAAATTTAAATTTTCATCATAGGCAAGCGGGATTTTAACGACGTTGCCGCCCGCGATGATGAAGGCTTGGGTGTGGATCGGATACGCAGGATCGGGCACCACCGCGACATCGCCCGGATTTACGATCGCGCTAGTTAGATGCACGAAGCCCTCTTTAGAGCCCATCACGGCGACGATCTCACTTTCTGGGTCCAAGATCACGCCGTATTTGCGCTTGTACCAATTCGCGCAGGCAAGTCGCAGCTTGTAGATGCCCTGACTTACGGAGTAGCCGTGCGTCTTGTCCTTTTGCGCGCTTTCGCAAAGCTTGTCTATTATATGCTGCGGCGTCCTGCCGTCGGGATTGCCCATTGAAAAATCGATTATATCTTCACCGGATCTGCGCGCCGCCATTTTTATGGCATTGACCTCGGCAAAAACGTAATTGGGCAAACGCTCGATTTTTGAAAAACGAATTTCGTCAAACATCTCAAACCTCTTATCTTAAAGTAATTTTCAAACCATATTTAAAATTTCGCGCCTTAAGCGCCGCGATCTGCTCGCGCCGCACGGAGGCTAAAATTTCAAGCCTTAGCGTCGATGCGGCGGCGCTTTTTATATTGCTCGAGCAATTTAAACTTTTACCTCGCTAAAATTTTAAAACCGCGGGGGCATTGATTGTTTAAATTTAGAGCATCGTGACCCTTTGCGGCACTATTTAAATTTACGTCCGATCGAAACGATAACGATTAAAGCTGCCGTTTTTACGCCGCGTCCTCGAACGATAACCCTTTAAATTTATCGCACTACCGCAAGCGGCCGCAGCGCTTGAAATTTTATCCGCACCGTTAATTTTACCTACGCCGTTTAAAATTTTATCCAAGGCGGCGCAGTTTAAACCTTTAAATTTACGCTCGCGGGTTTAAATTTAAACTGCGCACATAGCGAGCTAAAATTTTACCCTCTGTCCTCTGCGGCAAAATTCTACGAGCAAAAAACCTCGCACGAAAGCGAGGATTTTACCACTTTTTGCCCTTGTTTAGGCGCAGAAACTCATCGGCTGAAATTTTAGTGATATTGCCATCTTTAACGTGAAATTTTTGAGTGTTTCTTTCGCTGAAAGTTACGTTGCCATCGGCTTTGCCGAGCTCAAACATCCCGTGACCGGTAGAGATTAGCAGCTCCTCATTCCCTTGCGAAGCGACGACGTAAGGGGTATTTATGACCATCTCGCGCTTCTTGCCGCTTTTTAGATCGATAATGCCGATCCACATCTTACCGCGCGGGCTAAGCACAATATCTTTGCTGGGTGCGGGCGCACTTTGAGTAGCGTTTCCGTCGGTAGAATTTTCCTCAGTCTTAATACTCGCGCGCTCGATCCTGATAGAGCGGTCCAGCGCATTGAGCGAGCTTAAATTTTCATCCGCAACAGCGGCTGCATTGGCATCTGACTTTAGTGCGAATTTTTCATCTGTAGCGTTGTGCGAAACGACGTCGATACCGATGTTTTCAAGCTTTTTTTGAGTATTATTTACAATCGGAGCGTCAGAATAGGTGGTTTTGTTTTGCTCCCATAAAAGCGAGCCCAAAAAGTCGCCGAAGCTTTTATAAAGTCCGAAATAAAAGATCGCGCCTATGATTAGTACCATCGCAAGCAGCCATAAAAGCCAACCGCCGCCGCTTTTGTTAGGGCTGACCCTTTGACCATAAACCTGCTCGACTTTGGCCTTTTTAACGGGCGCGAAGCCCTCCTTTGCGACCTCAAACTCGCTTATCCAGTCCGACAGATCCAGCCCGAACTCGCGCTCTAAAATTTTAATGTAGCCTCTAACGTTAAAATTTGCTAGCTTCTCGAAGTCTTTGTTGATGATATATTCTAAATTTTGCGCGTCGATGCGCGTCGTGCGCGCTATCTCGATCAGATCCATAGATTTTAATTTATCTAGATCGCTATTTTTTGGCTGCTGTGTTTGCTCCGGCTTCTCGGTTTGTTCCGCCTGCTCGTCCGTATTATTTAACTTCTCTTCTATTTCTTCCATTTAAAATTCCATCGCACAGTATCGCAAATGCCGCACTTACGTTAAGCGAGTCCCAGCCTTCGCGCATCTTTATTGATACCGCGCGGTCGCATTTTTTAAGCGCCCTAGCAGGTATCCCCTCTTCTTCGTTCCCCATTACGAGTGCGCTTTTCGCGCCGAGCTTTAACTCCTTAAAGTTCGTCCCGTCCGCACTCGCGGCGTAAATTTCAAAGCCGCTTTGTTTAAGCTCGTTTATCACGCTAAGCCCGTCTGCGACCTTAACGACGTTTAGCTCATACGCCGCGCCCGAGCTTGCGCGCACTACGCCCGCCATATTTAGATTATTTGCGACGACGATCACGCTGTCCGCGCCCAAAGCATAGGCGCTGCGCATTATCGCGCCGATGTTTCCGACGTCGGTAAGCCCATAAAGGATCGGCACGAATTTATCGTCTTTGACGCTAGCTAGATCGCCGAAGCTAAACTCCTCCACCTCGGCCAAGAAGCCTTGATGGTTGCCGCCGTGAGCGAGGGCTTGAGCTTTTTTCGCATCGGCGCGCTCGATTTTTACGCCGGTCGCGGCGATCTTTTTAAAAATTTCTTTCTCGCACTCCTTGGCAAGGATGATGCGGATAAATTTCTGCGGATGCCGGTTTAAAAGGTGCAAAAATAGCTGCTTGCCGTAAATAATCATTTTGGGATTTTAGCGAAAAACGGTTAAAATATGACTTAGCGTATCAAATTTTTATATATTTCTTTGGCGGGTTCGCCGTTTATTTTTGAGAGCAGTTTTGCTTTTATTTTCGGCGCGATCTCAAGCGACAAAATATCTTCTTGCGTGATTTTTTCAAAGCTTTTCTCGCCTGCGCCGTCAATCACGACGCACCATTCGCCGTTTAAATTTGCGCTTTTTAGCTCCAGCAAGAGCTCCGCGGCGCTACCAAAAAATTTGGTTTCAAATTTTTTCGTGGCTTCCTTAATCGCAAAAATTTTGCGCTGCGCGTCGATCCCCGCGATCTGCTCAATTAGCTTTATCACGCGCTTTGGAGATTCATAGAGTACGCACGGATAGGGGCTTTGCATTAAATTTAGGATCTGAGCTTTGCGCTGTGCGCCGTCATTGTTCAAAAAGCCTAAAAAGCTAAATTCTTTCTCCACTAGTCCGCTTGCGGCGGCTGCGAGCAGCAGAGCGTTTGCGCCGCTAAGCACCTCGTAAGGCGCGCCGCTTCGTTGCGCAAATTTTACGAGCGCAATTCCCGGATCGCTAATGCAGGGCATGCCTGCGTCGCTTACGTATGCGCAAGCTTTTTCGCGTAGAAGCGCCGCGTTAAAGCTCGCGAAAAACTCCGCTTCGTTGTGCGTGTGCAGCGAGTAGAACTGTGAAATTTTAAATGAGATTTGAAATTTATCGGATAATAAGTTTAGAAGTTTTTTTGAAACCCTCGTATCCTCGCAGATTAGGATTTCGCAGCTTTGCAATACCTCAAGCGCGCGGCTCGAGATATCGCTTAGATTTCCTATCGGCGTAGGAATGAGATATAGCAACTATTTCATTCCGTATTTTTGCTTAAATTTCTCGACTCGGCCCGCGCTATCTACGATCTTCTCGCTGCCCGTGAAAAACGGATGGCAATTGGAGCAGATATCGACGCGGATTTCAGGCTTGTTCGAGCGCGTTTTAAAAGTGTTTCCGCAAGCGCAGGTAACGGTCGTTTCGACAAAGTTTGGATGGATATCTTTTTTCATTTTTGATCCTTTTTGATGATTTTAAAAGGTTGCGATTATACAACTTTTTTATCTAAAAAGCAAATTTAAAGGGTTTTAAAAATCTCTCGGCGAAGCGGCAATTTTTTTCTCAAGCATACTTTTTGGACGCGAAATTTTAAAATTTAGCCCGCTTTTCGAGTAAAATTTTATTTCACCGCGGCCTACTGCGGCGTTCAAAATACAGCGCATAAAGATACGCCGCGGCAAATACGCACCGCGCGTTAGGCCGCTGATAAACATCACAGGTCGCGCAGAGCAAATTTTAAATTCCAAAATTTAAAGCGCGCGGCTTTTAAATTTTAAAATTTACTGAGCGCTTAAAACATCAGCTTCGCGCAAGTTGCGATCAGCGCGGTATTTGAGCGCAAAATATAGGGGCTATTAAGCGCATAGGCATTTTTAAATTTCTCCCTTTCGCGCGGCGAAAACCCACCCTCCGGGCCGACGAACGCGATCTCGTCGCCGCCGAAAATGTCGATGTTCTTGCCGCCAAAATCGATCAGGCTTACGTTTTCATATCTTTGCGCAAGCTCGTCCGAGCCGCTCAGAACCTCGATCTGCATGATAGAATTTCGCCCGCATTGTTGAGACGAGTTGACCAAAATCCGCTCCATCCTTTGCAGATCGAGCCGCACGTTTTTCTGCGACAGATCAGTATAGACCAAAATAAGCCGCCCGACGCCCATCTCGTTTAGCGCAGGCAGGCTCTTTTCGATCACGGCGCTCTCGACGACCGCCCAAGCGACCCAAAAATCGTGGCTCGGCGTAAAAACCGAGCTTTTAAAAACCAAATTTAAAGCCGCGCCCTTGCGCGAAATTTCAGAGATCTCATATAAATAACTAGCCCCGTCCTCGAGATTGCGCACGTCTATGCGCTCGCCCGCCCTTGCTCGCCTGGCCTTTAAGTGCGAAAACTGATCATTCTGCAAAACTAGGCTCCGTTCGCCTGCAAACTTATCGTAAAAATATACCATCAAATAACACTCGCTATCAAAATTATCGCTAAGTTTAGCCCCAAAATCACCCGCATTTTGCGCTGATAGGGCGTAAAGTTTTGACTTAGATACGCGATTTTCAGCCATTTGTATGATACCGCGCTAAGCGCGATCATCGCTAGCGATCCGAGCGCCATAAAGTAAATTTTAAAGCTCAGATCAAAGCGCAACACCGACAGCATCACGCTTCCGCTAACTATCAGCGCCGCGATACACGAATAATAGATCGGCAAAAATAGCCTGATGCGCCTAAGAAATCTAAGCCCAGATCTGCTCTTTTGCTTTAAATTTTCAGCTTGCGGCGCGGAAGCGGCGGGATTTATAGCCTCGCTGCGAGGGCGAAATTCCGCCGCCGCATCGATCTTAAGCTGGGTAAAAATCAGATAAATTATCGTTAAAATCGCCGCAACTAGCGCGAAAAACTTATGAAAACCCAGGGCGCTTTGATACAGATAATCCATCACTTCCGCCGAGAGGTTAAATTCGCAGGATAAAATTTTGCGCAGCTAGAACCGAAACGATCAAATTCCAACGCAAATTTTTTCGGCGCAAGATAAAGCAGACCTGCTCCGTGCCTTTGAAATTTTAAAAACCATTCAAAACGGCCGCGGCTATTTATTGCGCCAAAATTTACCGCGCGCGCGTTCAACCCCGATTTGGCGCCGTATCTCTTGCGCCAAGAATGAAATTTTGCGGATAGAGCTTTATAAAATTTAAAATTTCTTTGCGCAGATCGCACGGGCAAAAATGGCGCTAAAATCGCACTTGCGCGCCGCATACGAACAACGCAAATTTTAAAAAATTTCAAATTTAGACGCGGACTTTTCAACGCTCGCGCCTTATTCTGTCACCGGAAGCGGCGGCATATCGGCGTTTATATCGACTTTGGGCTCGCTAGGCGCGATAGGCACGTCCTTCGGCACCTCGCTATCCACCGGCGGCTTTTGCAAGGTGTCCTTTTTCTCATCGTCGCAGCCGCCCAAGGCAAGCGCGCAGGCAAAGATCGCGCACGTGGCCAAAACGCGCACAAACTCCGCGCCAAATTTAAATAAATTTCTCATCAGCAGTCCTTTGGATAGATGATTTTTTCGCCACGCAGCAGCTTTTGCCAAAGCTTCGGCTGCTTCCACTCCTCGCGCACGGCGGGCGAGAATTCTATCTCATCCAGCGCGATCTCGCCCATCTGCGCGTTGTAGGCGTCCTCGCGGAAGCACTGCGCGTAGCCGGTGGCCGTTTCGTGCACGATAACGCTGTGAAGCTTTACTTCGCGCTCGCCGTTTTGCATCTGAGTTAAGCTCAAAAGTCGGTCCACAAGGACGAAAAAAATTCTACAAAACTGCTCCGCGCTCGGATTTAGCGGTATCTGCACCCAGCGCGCGCTGTGTTTTTTAAGATCCGCGATGTAGCTGGCATCATCGCGCGCGTAGATCGTCGTAGCGTGGTCGAAACTATCGATAAGCTCGCGAATACCGAGCTTCATATAACCAAAGTCGTAAACCATACCCGCTTCATCCAAAAAATTTGAGCTAAGCAAAATTTCGCATCTATAGGAGTGGCCATGGATGCTCGTGCGACACCGCTTCGAGCCGCACAGGCGCACGATGTGAGCGTTTTCGAATTCGTATAATTTCCTAATTATCATACCCCGTCCTTCTCGCCCCAAATTCTAATGTGCAGGCGATCGGAGTAATTATAGCCGTTTTTTAGGCAAAAATCCACGCAAAATTGCGCGCCGCTTTCCAGCTCGCGACGATCTGCGCCGCGCGGCATACAATAAACCTCGCCGCCGCACGCCGCTAAAATTTCGGCGATCTCGGGCTGCGCGTCAAACTCGGGCGAGATGACAAACTTATAAAAGCTATCTTTTGCGTTTTGTTTTAAGCTTCGCAGCGCGGCGAAGTTTAACCTACGTTCGCGCGGCTCGGCGGAGTTTGAAAGCTTAGGCGAGACCGCAAAGACGCAGCTTTTGTAGGCGGGAAATTTTTCAAAATCCACGAAAATCGTGCCGTTGGTTTCGAAGTGCACCGCGTGTCCGCGCGCGAGCAGCTCGCAGACGAACTCGTAAAATAGCGCCTCTTTATAGTGTAGTAGCGGCTCGCCGCCGGTGATAACGACGATCGGCTTTTGATAAAGCTTAGCGCTTTGCGGCGAGGCGGAGCTTTGCGGATTTAAATTTAAAGAATTCTGCGCCGCGAAATTTAAAGAATTCTCGCTCGTTAAATTTAAAGAATTTTCTGCACTATCGTTTGAGCGGGGAGGCTTTTGCGCGGCGGCGGAATTTAAGGTATCGCTTTCGGAAAAAGCTTCGGCGGCGCAAAAACCTGGCGTAGAGCACGCAGGTGCGGAACAGGACGAAGCGGATAAATTTGGAATTTTATTCAAAAGCTGGGCTAAATTTAAAATTTCTTCGTGCTCGAAGTGATTTGTAAAAACCGCGCGGATCGTATCGCAGCCGCGCAAGATCTCGCCGGTCTTTGGTGAAACGCGCTCGCCGCCGAAGCCCTCGCAGCGCAGATTGCAGCCCGCAAAGCGAAAGAAAAACGCGAGCCTGCCCGCATACTTGCCCTCGCCCTGGATACTTAAAAAGCTCTCTACGAGCCTCATCCGCCCGTCTCGTAAAATGCGCGGCTTGAAATTTCATTCGAAGCGTCCGTTTGCCAGCGATTTTTTTCGGGCTTATTCGCTAAAATTTTAGCCAAAATTTCGGCGGCTGCGGCGATGTCGCCCTCTTTGACCGCCTTTTTGATACTTAGCGCGTCCTCGAAGTAAAGACACGGGATCAAAAGCCCCTCGGCGCTTAGTCTGATACGGTTGCAACTCTCGCAAAAATCGTGCTTGTGCGGATCGATGATACCGAAGGTGTAGCCGTCCCCAAGCGCGTAAAGCGACGCGGGCGAGCTCTGAGATTTCGGCAGAGCGGTAAAGATAAATTTGCGCCTTAAAATATCTAAAATTTCACTCGATTTTAAGCCTGTAAGATCGCCGGCATGGGTGTTTTCCATAAATTCTATGAAGCGAATCTGGCAATCTTTTTCGCGGGCAAATTCCAGCAAATAAATAAGCTCGTCGTCGTTGATCCCTTTTAGCGCGACGGTGTTTAGCTTGACCTTTAGCCCCGCTTCAAGTGCGGCGTCAAGGCCTTCTAGGACGTTATAAAGCACGCCGCGCTGAGCTATAAATTTAGCCCGCTCCGGTCGCAGCGAGTCAAGCGACATATTGATGCGCTTTAGCCCCGCGTCTTTAAGGGCGCGCGCGTAATTTTTGAGATAATATCCGTTGGTAGTAAGCGCGAGATCGATACCAGGGGCGTAATCCGCGATCATCTTTATAAAATCCTCGATCCCCTTTCGCACCAGTGGTTCGCCGCCCGTGATACGGATCTTTTTTACGCCGCCGTCGATCGCAACTTTGACGAATAAAAACATCTCCTCAAAGCTTAAAATATTCTCTCGCGGCACCCAATTAAACGGCGTGCTCGGCATGCAATATCTGCATCTGAAATTACAC
>NZ_CALIIS010000027.1 GCF_938017705.1 uncultured Campylobacter sp. | reverse complement strand
TCGCCAGCAGCTCCTTTACCGCGGCGGCCATTTCATCGACGGAGCCGAACGAAGCCGTGTTTAAGAGATACTTGCCGCTGACGACAAATGCCGGCACGCCTGAAATCACCGCGACTTCGTAGCCCGCGTCCCACTGCGCAAGCAGAGCCTGCGCCTTTTTGCTAGCAAGCGCGGCTTCGTATTCGCTCATGCTCACGCCCGCGGCATCTAGCGCGGTTTTGATAAATCTTTGTTTGTCGCTACCGCCGCCGAAATCGTCCTTTTTGTCGTGGATCGCTTTGTAAATCGCGAATTTCGCCTTTTTAAATTTTGACTCATCGCTTAGCGGGCTCACATCGTCCTTTTCATCAAGCACGATAAGCGCTGCGAATATACCGCTTGCGGTCTGTCCGAACACGCCTTTGGTCTTTAGATGCCACGGCAAAAACTCCGCCCCTTCGAGCTTTTTCATCAGCTGCGGCGTGACCGTCCTATCAAACGCATAGCAGTGCGGACACTCGTAGTTAAAAATTTTAACGACGCTGTTTTTAGGCACGTTTAGCGGCTTTTGCAGCACTTGATAATTAACGCCCTCCTCTAGCGCGTTTGCGCCCGAGCCAAGTAAGCAAACGGCAGTTAAAATTCTTAAAAATTTAGCGATTTTCATAAAATTCCTTTGCGGTAAATTTTAAAGATTGTATAAAATAAAGGGTAAATTTGAGATTAAAGCGAATAAAGCAGGGCTTCCCACAGAAAATATATAAAATAGCAGGCTACGCCATCACGCCGCTTGAGCAAGTAAGTTAATTTATCGCCACAAGCTCTATCTCTGATCTCGCTCAAGCTCAAATTTAATAGCAAGGATTGCACGCTCGCGGCTTAATTTTAAAGCATGCAATCCGCTTTAATTTAATAAATTTTACTTATCAAAGGCATGGATTATCCACTTTACGCGCTCAGGATCTGCGTGATCGAAAAATAGCGTCTTGCCTGTATCCAGCGCAGCGATAGCAGCCATATCATCGGGCGTAAGCGCAAAATCAAAAATGTCGAAATTTTGCTTCATTCGCTCTATTTTTACACTCTTTGGAATGACGATGATGTCGCGCTGAATTAACCAGCGCAAAATAACCTGAGCTGAGCTTTTGCTGTATTTTTCACCGATACCGCTTAGCACGGCGTTTTTAAATATATTGTTTTTACCCTCGGCGAAGCTAGCCCACGACTCAAACGCTATGCCGTAGCCATCAAGCACGCGCTTTAACGCTTCACGCTGAAAAAATGGATGACACTCAAGCTGATTTACCGCAGGAATGACGCCGCTATTTTCGCACAGATCGACGATCCGATCAGCGTAGAAATTACTAACGCCGATAGAGCGAATGCGCCCCTGCTCTTTTAGGCGCTTCATCGCTCGCCACGAGCCGTAAATATCGCCATATGGCTGATGAATGAGATAAAGGTCTAGGTAGTCAAGCCCTAGCTTTTTCATCGACGCATCGAAGGCTTTTAGTGCGCGCTCCTCACCTGCGTCGTTAATCCAAAGCTTAGTAGTGATAAACAGCTCCTCGCGCTTTAACCCGCCTGCAAGAGCCGTCTTAATTGCTGCACCCACGCTTTCTTCATTAAAATACGCCTTTGCCGTATCAATGCTGCGGTAGCCGACCGAGATCGCATCCTCAACGCATCTTTGCGTCTCTTTCGGATCTACCTGAAATACGCCAAATCCCAAAATAGGCATCTTATTGCCATCGTTTAAGCTTACAAATTCCATTTTTGCTCCTTTGCTAAAAAATTCATCTTATATAAAAATT
>NZ_CALIIS010000026.1 GCF_938017705.1 uncultured Campylobacter sp. | reverse complement strand
AATAATAAAGATCTGGAAAGCTTCAAGCGCTATGCCGATCAAGCCGCGAAAATCAACGATAGCTTGGGCGCACAAAAGAGCTTAGGAAGCGGCAAAAACGCGCAAACTATCAATAGGGCGGCAGATTATAGAAATACCGTAAATGAAATTTTGGCGCTAAATCTAAGCGCCAACGAGATGCAAAAGAACGCCGATCTTGCTGCTCATGACGCCAAGATGGCAAATATCGCCGCCGAAAAAGCGGCGGTAGAGGCTAGCTTGCAGAGTGAAAAGGCACTCTACAACGAGCTCATCGCACTAAAGCAAAGAGCTGCAGAGGGCAAGATAGATTTTAGCGCCGAGGGTTTCGAGGAGGTAAAAACCAAAATCGCCGAGCTAAAAGACGCTATGAACGGAGGGGCTAGCATCAAAATAACCGCGGACGACGCGGCGGCGCAGGAAGCGAAAAAAAGCCTGCAAGCTCCAAGCTCAAGCATCCATACGATCGATCCGGATGCCAAAGCGGCGCAAAAGACGATTGAGGCTCTTAAAAGACCCACATCATCGGTCCATACGATCCATGTCAAAACCATAGGCGGAGGCAAGATAAAAGGCACAAATGCCGCAGCTTTCGCTACAGGCGGAGCTGTAGGGCTTTTTAAAAGGTATAGCGGCAAGATCGCCGGGCATGATGCCGCAGGCAGGGATGATGTGCCTGCGCTACTAAGCAGAGGTGAGTTTATCCAAAACGTCAGAGCCGTAGACTACTACGGTGCTAAATTTTTTGCAAGGCTAAACGCTAGGGCGATCCCAAAAGAGAAGCTAGCTCGCTTCGCTAGCGGCGGGCTTGTATTAGCTCGCCAAAATAGCGAGTTTATGCAAAGAATAGATATGAGCATAAGCTCCGCAGATGTTAGGAGGTTAGCCAATAGGCTCTCCGATAAATTCTATTCGATGATCGACAAAAAGCTTTTCAGGAATGGGCTTGACGCAGTTAGGTCATGGAATAAGCAATACCCGGGATTTTTTAAAATCAAAGGGAACGATTATTTTACGAATTTCCGCGCTCTTGCCGAGGATCTGTTATCTAGAGCGAAGCAGGGTCTAAACATAGAGGGTTATGCCGCTGAGTTTATAAAGCCGAATGCCACTGCTGCTAAAAACGTAAATTTAAACTTCAATCTAGGCGGGGCTAGCTACAAAGCTCAAACCGACGAAGACACCGCAGCGGCGCTTCAAAGATATTTAAAAGGAGCCGGAGTATGAGATTAAAAGCCGTAGAAAACGTAAAGCTCGACGAGCCTTTGTTTTTACAAGACGAGTTCAGAAACTACTCGCTAACAGCGGGAAGCGAGACCGCTATAAGCGGAGCGGAGATCGTATTTTTAAGGGAGCGTAAAAATAGAGCCCTCGTGTTTTCAAGCGACGAGATCGCATGGCAAAGCAAAGCCTGCATAGACGCCCTGATC
>NZ_CALIIS010000025.1 GCF_938017705.1 uncultured Campylobacter sp. | reverse complement strand
GGATGTACAATTGAAGCTGGAAAAACTTCAAGTAAACGTAGGGAAGTAAAAAATTTATTAGCAGAACTTGAAGAAAAAAATCCAGGAGTAAAGCAAAGTGTGTTTAATTCAATGAAAAATATAAATTTGGATTATGTTTTCGGATATACTGGTGACAATATAAATAAAAATAAATAAATAAATGTTAGAATAGTTATAGCTATTCTTTTTTATTTAAGCAGCGTAAGAGTTCAGTATTAAATAGAGTTTTAGAAAGCGTTTGTAAATTTTAAAAATAAAAATTCCGTGACGGCGGACATCATAGCGATATCAAAAACGATGGCGGGCGCCGCAAAAACAGGAAGCTACAACGAGCGTCGTAGAAGTAAAAACGACGAAAACAGCGCAAAACGATATTGAGATTACAAGGGTAGCGGAGGAAATAATGACAACAGAAATGGCGGCAGCAAAAGAAGCAGAAGCGGCGAGACCGCAAATCCAAGAGCTTACCAATTTTCTTAGCGAATACACCGCCAAGATGCTTAGTATCGGCACTTACACCGCGCGCATCGAGCGCTGCGTGCGCAGGATAGCGGACGCTTACGACTATGAGGCGAGCCTGATGATCTTCGTGCGCCACTTCATCATCAGCGTGATGGATCCTGCGGACAACTCTATCCGCCGCACCTACGTCAAAACGGGCGCTGCGGCGCAGATCAGCTTCGATCTGATCTCAGAGCTAAGTGCGCTTAGCTGGGAAATTTACGACGAGAAAATCTCTCTTGCGCGCGCCAGAGCCGCATTTGCCGAAATTTTAGCCTCGCAGAAGAAAAGCTTCGCCAAAACCATCGTTTTGCTCAGCGTCGCAAATGCCGCGTTCTGCGAGCTTTTCGGCGGCGATGGCGGCGCGATGGCGTTAGTTTTTGCGGCTACGGCTTTTGGAATTTGCGCCCGCTATCTGCTTAGCAAGCTCAAAATCAACCTAAAAATCCAATACATCGCAGTTTCGTTCGCAGTCTCCTTCATCGTCTCGCTAGGCGCTCGCTACGGGCTTAGCGCCACGCCCGACGTCGCCGTGGGATCGAGCATATTGTTTTTGATCCCCGGCGTCTGGCTGATCAACTCGGTATTTGACATCCTAAACGAAAATATGCTCGTAGGCATCAGCAGAGGGCTAAACACGGGGCTTTTGATCATCTGCATCGCAATCGGGCTCTTTCTGACGCTTAGCATCTCAAATTTGGGGCTTGTAAATGTTTGATATAGTGTTTTTGGTATTTAAGGATGCTTGCTTTGCCGCTGCGGCGGGGCTGGGGTTTGCGTATGCGTGCATGCCGCCAAAAAAGACGCTTATTTTCTCGGCGCTGCTTGCGGCGGTTGCGCATTCGTGCAGGTTTTTGCTGATTCAAAGCCAAATTTTTTCGATCGCCGCCGCGACGCTTTTTGCGTCGTTTCTGATCGGCATTTTGGGGATGCTCTGCGCCAAGCGCCTTAAGGTGCCCGCAGAGATCATCGCCTTCCCCGCGCTACTTCCGATGATCCCGGGCATCTACGCCTACAAGGCGGTCTTGGCGCTGTTTTCTTATATCAAAGCCTCGGGCGCGCAGCAAAAGCTCGCTCATCTCATCTCGTTTTTCGACAACGCCCTCGCCACGGTCTCGATCTCGCTGGCGCTCGGCACGGGCGTTTCAATAACGCTGCTGATTTTCTACGAGCAGTCCTTGATGATCACTCGCGGCGCAAGGGGAAAATAGCGCTAAGCAAGAAATTTAAGCGGTCGCGGCGGGTAAATTAAATTTATAATCTTCGCTAGCGAGGTAAAATTTTATAAATTTACCGCTCTTGCCGCGAAGGTAAAATTTAGTTATATCTTTCATTTATCGCTCATTATTCGATATTTGTTTTATTGTTTTCTCTTTTTCATCGTAGTAGTATCCCATATAACTCAAAAGCATATTTCTGTAGCCCAAGATATATTTAAAGCTCTTATCTATCAATATGATATAAAAATCATATGTTGCATAATTATCTCTATATTTGAAAGCTATTTTATTGAATGGGCGGCTAGTGTCTATATCGCTATTTTCATAAATTTTATAAGTCATGCAAAATTCTTCCAAATTATTTTTAAAATTTCCATTTTCTTCACCATTAAGTGGTTTATATAAATTAAGAAATAATAAATTTATAGGGATTATGAGCGATGCTTCGATATTATTAATATCTATATTTGGATCTTGTAGATCTATCTTATACTTATAAACTCCATAATTTATTATTGCTTTATTCATGTCGCTTTCGCTAGCAAAATATAGATTGTATCTTAGATCCCCGTTTTCTAAAATCAAACTTTCCTTATCTTCCCAAGGATATACGACTTCGGTTTTAAAAATTTCTTTATCTATATAGGTCTCGGCATCTTGTATCGCCTTGCCGTTTCTGCAAATTTTTGAGCCCAAATCCATAAGATAATCTAAATTTAATCTTTTATCTATCTTGTAAAATTCGCATTTATCATCGGGGCGCTCGTCCCCATGACATTTACTGTGGATGCGTGTTAAATAATCTTTTAATTCTAGATCTTCAATATCTTCTTCGATGTGAAGATTTTTATATTCTGTTCTGATATCATCTATTTTTTTAGCGATTTTTTCTTTAGAAAAGTTTTCACTTTCATGCATCTTTTTAAGCATACACTTTAACGCCCTATCTTTAAGCTGTATATCTGTAAGATTGCCATCTAGATCGCATACCCACTCATACGGATCGGTTTCAATTTTTTCGGCTAAATTTGGGTATTTATACTCCGCGATAATCGAAAGTATCGCGCACAAAGCACATATGGATCGACTTCTTCTTTTTCGACCAAATAAAATATTATGCCGGAAGCACATATTATTATGATGCAGACCAAGTACAGATAATATCTCGTTTTCAAATTTCGCTCCTAAAATTTTCCGCAATATACCTCACACAGACTTAATCCGCGATAATTTTAGAATGTCTCAAATATCGTTAAATCAGAGCTTTTCTTGATCCGCTTCGGCAAATTTTATCTCAATGCTTCATAGGTATTCGGCTCTCTTGCGCCGCTCGTCGCACCTCTGTCGCCAAAGTAAAATTTAGCCGAGCTTTTCTGACTTAAACGCCCTTTTTACCGTCATATAAAAGCCACTAAAGATAAAAA
>NZ_CALIIS010000024.1 GCF_938017705.1 uncultured Campylobacter sp. | reverse complement strand
GGAAATTTTGTTCTCCGCGCCGCTTTGCTCGATTGATCTTTGATCCGTCGCGGTATCTGCGCTTACCAAGGCGTTTAAATTTGCCGAAGTGCTGGAATTTTCATCCTCTTCGGAGATTGAGTTTGTTTGAGCGCTCGAAATTTCATCTGTTTTAGCGGCGAGAATTTCATTGACTTGGACGCTCGATATTTCGCTTTCGCCGTCGTTTAAAATTTCATCCGCATCCTTGCTTTCGGGTGCGTTTAAAATTCTGCTCGTTTCCTCGCCTTCGGGTGCACTTGAAATTTCGTCCGTTTTAGCTTTCGCCTCTTTGTCTTCGCAAGCGCGCAAATCCACGCCGTCGCCGCGATTTTCGGTCTGATCGCTTCTCGCGCCGTATCCTTCGCCCGCGCGATCTTTTAAATTTACCCCGACCGCCTCGCTGATGCTATTAAAGCCGTCTGCGCGCAAAAGCTCCGCCAGCCCCTCGTTGATCGATTTTGCGACGAACGGGCCTTTGAAGATAAAGGCGGTAAAAATTTGAACCAGGCTCGCGCCCGATTTGATGCGCTCGTAGGCCTCCTGCGCGCTGTCTATGCCGCCGCAGCTGATTAGGATCGTGCGGCCGAAGAGCTCGCGAGCGACCTGCGCGAAAAGCTCGCGCGATTTTTCGGTGATCAGCCTGCCGCTTAGGCCGCCGAAATCCCTGGCATTGGGGCTCAGCGAATAATCAACGCTGGTGTTGTTTATGATGATGCCGCTTGCGCCGCTTTGCACCGCGCACTCGCACAGCGCGATCGCCTGATCCGCGCTCATATCGGGCGCCAGCTTTAAGACGAGCGGCCTGTTCGTGATCTTTTTCATCGCTCCGATCAGCTCGCTTATGAAGCTGTTTTCTTGCAAAGCACGCAGATTGGGGGTGTTCGGCGAGCTTACGTTGATGATGAAAAAATCGCATAGCCCGTTAAATTTACGGCCCAAGGCTTCGTAATCGCTTAGCGCATCCTCGTTCGAGGTGGCTTTGTTTTTGCCGATGTTTGCGGCGATCGGGATTACAAAAGGATAAATTTTTCGCACGCGACGCTCGATAATATCGGCGCCTTCGTTGTTAAAGCCCATCGCGTTTTGAATGCTCTGCTCGCTAACGAGGCGAAAAAGTCGCGGCTTTTCGTTGCCGCTTTGAGGTCGCGGCGTAAAGGTGCCAAAATCGATGTGTCCGAAGCCAAGAGCGGCCAGCGGCGCGATCATCGTGGCGTTTTTGTCGAATCCGCCCGCGATACCTACGGGGTTATCAAAGCTGAGATCCCATATTTTTTGAGTTAAAATTTCATCTTTATAAATGCCGAATTTTGCCAGAGCTTCAAGCCCGCCCGGAGTCGCATAAAGTGCACGAAGTCCGAATTCTGCGATCTTATGAGCGGTTTCTGGATCAAATCGAAAAAAGATTTTTTTCAAGGTATCGTAATTCATAATGTTTCCTCAAATTTTGCATAATGGTAGCTAAAATTTAATTAAATATAGATAAGGAATTCGCGCTGAATTGCAATTCGCGGCGGTTAAATTTAATTTTAGAATTACGCGAGAAATGCTGGTAAAATTTCTACGGCTTGCAATGAGCGTTTAAATTTACGCAGAAATCCAAAGATGCGCGCCGCAAATTTTATAAATTTAGCATAAATTTAGCCTGCCCAGGTACGTACCGAAACGCGCGGTATCTATGGTACAGCTCGCGGTGGCGGGGTCGTACGCGATCTATCTTGCGCCGATCTGCGCTCAATCCCGCCCAAGCTAAATTTTAAAATTTAAAACGTCCTGCTCGCGCCGTTTGAGCTTCAGTGCGCGTCTTTGCCGCCGAAGGCAGCGATCATCGTGCCCAGAGGAATGATCGTAATGCCCAAGATAATCGCTAGCGGGTTTAGCAAGGACAGCTTGGCAAGTAGGTAGATCGCCGCCACGAGCGCCGCGTAGGATAGAATTTTAAACGGAGAGAAAAACGCTCCCGCAAAATTGCTCCGAACTTCGCCTCTTTTGCGCTCATCATCCCAACCATCAATGCTGCCGTCCGCGCCGTCGAAATCATCATTTGATCCGTCGCGCGCGCCGCCAATCCCACCCCCAAAATCGCTCGTACCGTCACCCGGCTCGCCGCTATCTACATCGCCGCCACGATTACCGCTATCTGCGCCGTTACCACAATTGTTGCGATCTGCGCCGTCACTCCGGTCGCCACTATCTACATCGTCGTCCAGGTCGCCGCTCGCTCCGCTTTTTAAGTCGTCGTAACGCTCGCCTATG
>NZ_CALIIS010000023.1 GCF_938017705.1 uncultured Campylobacter sp. | reverse complement strand
CGAAAACCGCGAACTATGCTATATGAAATTTCGCACTGCCGGAGCGCTAAACCGCCGCTTTGCATATTAAAATTTAAAGGTAAAAGATGAATAATTTCGGATCGCTTATGGAGATTTTAAATGTGCTGTTTTTGATCTGCTTTGTTTGGCTCATCGCGTGCTTGATTAAATTTATCAGATCAAAAGACGAGCCGGAGCGCCATAAAAGAGATAAAAAATTTCTAATTATTTCGGCAGTTGCGTTTGCATGCGCTTTTACTCCACTCATATATTCTCAGTGGCTATTCGATCCTTTTTCCATGTTTATCTTGGTTTTTACTGGGCTGCCGGTAGTTTCGCTCATTTGGCTAATCGCAAGTTTAGTAAAATTTATTAAATCGGCTAAAAGTGCACCCGAGCGCCGCAGAAGAATTAGAAATCTTTTGATCCTCTCTGTGTTTTCGTTCATAATTTTTTTGAGCGTCCTAATGGGCTTTTTTTGGCTACTTAATCACGCAATCGAGCATATGTGAGGCGCAAAATGAGCGATGAAATTTTTCAAAAAACGATCGCCATAATATTGACGGCCTGGGCGATCAGCGTTTGCGCACTAACCGCAGCGGCGCTGTATCTGCAGAGCAAATGCTCGATCATCTCCTATATCGCAAACGGAAACTAAGATGAAGCGTGCAATTATCGCCATTTTTCTAGTGTTTATCTTGGCGGCTTTCGATTTTGCGTTTTACCGCCTCGTCGTGAAGCGATACGTAAATCAAAGCAGCGCCGAGATGCAGGCCAAATCGATCGAGCTGCATAAATTTCTGCCGTTTGAGCAGGGTTCGCAGATCGTGCGCGCCAGCTCTAGCTTAAAACTTAGCGGCGATCTGCCGATAATCGACGGCGCAGCGGCTTTGTATCCCGTCTTTTCGGCATTCGTCGCGGCGAGCTATCCGAAGGAAAGCGTGGAGTTTGACGGACAAAATTTCACGAATGCTAGCAGGCTTAAATTTAGCAATACCCGCGGCGCATACAAGGCCATAAGCGACGGCGAGGCGGATCTGATCTTTGTCGCTGCCCCTTCAAAGCAGCAGCTAGCTTATGCGCAGGAAAAGGGCGTGCGCTTGCGCTTCGTGCCGATCGGGCTGGAAGCGTTCGTCTTTATCGTAAATGCGAATAATAAAGTATCGAATTTAACTGTGGATCAGGTGCGAGGAATTTATTCTGGGCAATATAGTGACTGGTCGCAGCTCGGCGGCGAGCGCATGCGAATAGATGCCGTGCAGCGAAACGCGGGCAGCGGCAGCCAGAGCGCGTTTTTAAAATTTATGGGCGAGACGCAGCCTAAGCGTAAGATCACGGGCTTTTTCGGCAGCGCGATCGGCTTTTCGTTTCGCTATTACGTCGAGGGGATCGTGCAAAACGGCGGCGTGAAGATGCTTAGCCTAAACGGCGCGTATCCGAACAAAGAAAATATCGCTAGCCGTAAATACCCGCTCGTAGCCGAAATTTACGCGGTTTACGATGAAAACAATAAAAACGAAAATATCCGCATCTTGATAGATTGGATCCTTTCGCCGCAGGGGCAAAGTATCATCGAAAATAGCGGCTACGTGCCGATTAAGGGCTAAGATCGCAGCTTAAATTTATACGGCGTTTGCCAAAAATTCAGCCAAATTTCGTTAAAATCACAAAATTTCAAAAAACGGAAAACGAAGTGATAAAGATTATATTTTTAGACGTAGACGGTTGCCTTAGCGACGGCGGGCTGTACCATTCAAACGGTGGCGAAGAGATGAAAAAATTTAACGTAAAAGACGGGTTCGGCATCCAGGAATGGCAGCGGCTGGGGCTAAAGGTCGCGATCATCACCGGCAAAAGCTCGCAAATCGTCGCAAACCGCGCGCGCGAGCTGAAGATCGATACGCTCTTTCAAGGCGAAAAAGACAAGCTCTCAAGGGCGGAGCAAATTTTAAAAAATTTTAACCTAAGCTTCGATGAGGCCGCCGCGATCGGCGATGATATAAACGACGCGAAGCTTTTAAATGCGGTCGCGATCAGCTTCAAGCCCGCCGATGCGCTAAGCTCGCTAAAAGCGGACGTCGCGCTAAGCAAAAACGGCGGCTGCGGCGCGGTGCGCGAGATGATCGAAATACTCGTCGATAAAAACGGCATGCGCGAAGAGTGGAATAGCAAATGGCTGTAGTTTCGCAAGCGCGCACGATGGGTAAAATTCCGCGCAGATCAAAAGGGGCCGAGCGATGGTGATAAAAATTTTCTACGTCGCGATTGCGATCTTTTGCGTCGCGATGGTGTTTTTAAGCGTGCAGACGCCGTATTTTAGCGATATGTTTAGGCAGGATCTAAGCATTGCGAATATGGAGATGAAAAAGATCGTCGATTATCAGATCGGCGAGCGCGTGGATGCTAAATTTACTGCGGACGGCGGCACTCGCTATAAGGATCGCGACGAGTTTGTAAATTTTAAAGCCGAGGAGATTAGCGCGGATCTAAATCACACTTTGGTTTCAAAAACCGCGACGCGCGCCGGCGAGCTGATAAAATTTAACGGCGACGCGCATTATGTAAATAGCAGAGGCTTTGATTACACGGCGCAGGAGATCATCTACGATACGAGCAGCAAGATCGTCCGTTCCGACGTGCCGTACGTGCTACGCCAAGGCAATGACCGCGTCACGGGCGCAAGCATCAGCTACGATACTAAAACCAAACAAACAAACTCAAAAGGAATCCACGCATGGTATTTAATAAAAGATCAAAACTCCACAAACTAATACTTTCAGCTGCGCTAATTTTGGGCTTTAGCGCGACTACTCTTAGCGCCGCGCAGGAGCAGGTCGAGGTCACGGCGGATAATTTTTTCGCCGACGAGATCAAGCAGATCAGCGTCCTGACGGGCAACGTCCGCATCAAAAAGGGCGCTTACGATACGCTAAATTCCGATAAAGTGACGATCTACTTCGACGCCAAGCGCCAGCCTACCAAATATGTCGCGACGGGAAATGCAAATTTTAAAATTTTACTCAATCAGAAGCATTATGACGGCAAGGGCGGCGTGCTGACCTACGATCCGACTATCGAGGCCTACACGCTTGAAAACAACGCCTATCTGCACGAGGCCGAGACCAAAAAAGAGGTTTACGGCGATAAGATCATCGTAAATCGCCAAAAGGGCACCTACGAAGTAAAAAGCGGCGGCGGCGAGAAAAAGCCCGTGCGTCTGATCTTTCAGGTCGAAGATCAAAACAAATGATCTATCCTAGCAGCGCGCAGTTTATCACCTCTGCCGCAAATATCGCGGGTGCACCCGAGTTTGCGATGAGCGAAGTGGCGTTTTTGGGGCGCTCCAACGTCGGCAAAAGCAGCCTGATAAACGCTCTAGTCGGGCGCAAAAATCTAGCCAAATCAAGCTCGACTCCCGGCAAAACGCAGCTGATAAATTTTTTCGAAGTTAAATTTAAACAAAAGCTTGCCGCAGATTCGGATGGCTCGCAAGCCGAAACGCCGCCCGATCTAGCGAGCAAAGGGGCTTTAAACTCGGCTGCGAATTGCGCGCGAGATTTTGCGGACGCTGCGGCGTCTGAGCGAAATTTAAAGCAGAACTCTATTTTAAATTTAAAAAGCGC
The DNA here is from genome assembly GCF_938017705.1 of uncultured Campylobacter sp. Taxonomy (GTDB): domain Bacteria; phylum Campylobacterota; class Campylobacteria; order Campylobacterales; family Campylobacteraceae; genus Campylobacter_B. Next base: position 49 of record NZ_CALIIS010000023.1, on the reverse strand, counting down.
TTCGGCGGATTTTGGATCGGATCGCGAGGCGGATCTTACGGCAGGGTTT
>NZ_CALIIS010000022.1 GCF_938017705.1 uncultured Campylobacter sp. | reverse complement strand
GGGGGCTTGAATTGCGAGGTCGCTCCCCTTCCCGCCCCAAACCCCACCCATCCCCCTACGACGCTTTAAGCGGTGCGGACTACGTCCGCGCTGTATTTTCTATCGCGGCTATGCCGCATGAAATTTTAGTGAAAAGCCAAGCTATAAATCCCGTGGCGAAATTCTGCGTCTAAATCGTTCGCGCTCGCATCTGAAGCGAAAAGACCTTTGGACCTAAGTCTGAAGCGAAAAGCTCTTTTAGTCAAAGCCTAAAGCGAGACGACCTTTGAGCCGAAGCCCCCTTCTGCGGGCGTGCCGTCGCGAAAGCCCTTGACGCTGGGGTGCGATTTTAAAAACTCCTTGACCGCGAACGCGAGCTTGCCCGTGCCGATGCCGTGCTTGACGATGATCTCATCAAAGCCCATCACGAGGCTTTGGCTGATAAATTTATCAAGCCTGCTGATCGCTTCCTCGGCGCGCAAGCCGTGCAGATCGAGCACGAGCGACGCGGAGGCGGGCTTTTGCACCTTGATGCTGATATTTTTTACGGGCGCGGGCGCTGCACCGCTGCGCTTTAGCTCGCTAAGCGGTACGCGCAGCCTGATACCATCGCTTAGCATCAGCGCCTGAGTTTTGCTGAGCGATAAAATTTCGCCCTTGATCTTGCCGTATTTTACGCGATCGCCAACTTTAAAGCTTTGCGGCACGGGCGCACTGAGCTCCGGCTGCTGCACGGCTCGTGCGAGCTCGTTTGCGCGGTTTATGGCGCGCTGCTTTTCGCGCACGTCGCTTAGGCTCACGCTGCGTTTGGCCTCCGAAATCGCGCGGTAGTATTCGTTTTGTAGCCTTGAAAGTTCCGCCTTCAGCTCGCTTTGCGCGCGCTCGCGCTGATCTTTTAGCGCCTCGCTCAGCGCGTCTAATTTCTCCTCTTTTTGCTGCGTCTGGGCTAGTTTTTGTTTTAGCTCAAGCTCTAAATTTATCGCTTTTGAGATCGCTTCGTTCAGGTTCTCTTTGTTTTCGCCGTAGTTTTTGCGCGCCGCGGCGATCAAATTTTGCGCTATGCCGTAGCGCAGTGCGGTTTCAAAGGCGTAAGATTTGCCGATCGTGCCCTTTAAAAACTCATATTTCGGCGCGCTGTTTTTCTCGTCGTAAAGCGCCGCCAGCAGCTCTACGCGCGGATCCTTTGCAAGCAGCATCGCCAGGCGCTTGTGATGCGTGGTGATGATCATTTTCACATCGCCGCTTATCAGCTGCTCGATCATCGCGCCGTATAGGCTTGCAGCCTCCTCAAAATCGGTACCCAGCTCGATCTCATCGACGCCGATTAGAATTTCTTTGCGCCCGAACAGCTTGCTAAAGGCAACCATCCTGCCCGCGAAGGTCGAGATGTCGTTTTTGGAGTTTTGCGGATCCTCCATTATGAGCTCGAACTCCTTAAAGGTGCCGATGCGGCTGAGGCTTGCGCGAATAGGCATCGGAAGGAGGTATTTGGCTAGCAGCGCCGCGCTTAGAATGCTTTTTAAAAGCATCGATTTTCCGCCCGCATTCACGCCTGTGATGAGCAGAATTTTGCCGCTAAATTCCACGCTCACGCGCTTTGGATTTTTAAGCGCGGGGTGGGCGAAGCTATCTAGGACGATGTCGCGCGAGGGCCCCGGCAGGATGAACTCATAATCGCTCGCTCTTGCCATCGCGGCGCGCGCAATCAGCGCATCGATCGTATCGAAGGCAGCGTTTATAAATTTCAGAAAAGCTAAATTCTTATTAAAAACCGCGCTGATCTGCTTGCAGTGCTCGAAAACGATCTGCTCTTTTTTATCCAAAATCGCGCTTTGAGCGGATTTCAGAGCCGCGATCGCGTCTGGAAGCACGTAAAAATAGCCTCCGCTTGAGCGCGCTACGACGCTGCCTTTTAGCACGTGGTTGAAGCCGCCGCGCACCAGCAGAGCCTCGGTGTCGCTTATGTAGTGGATCTGCGTATCGGCGAGATAGGGCGAAAGAGCTTTGGAATAGATCAGTCTTTTTAACGTCTGCTCGATCTCGTCGCGCTTCATCTTAAACGCCTCGTTCAGCGCACCGAAGCGCTCGTCTATCGCATCGCGAAAGCCGCCTTGATCGTCGAAATAATCCTTTAGTTGCGCGATGGGCTGCGGAATCTCGATCTTGGCAAGCCAAGCGGCGAGTTTGCCCTCAAAAGGCTGTTTTTTGAGATACAAAAAATATCGAACGATCTTGCTAAACTCGTAAATTTCGCTGATATGTAGCACGCCGTGCTTTGAGATACGCATCAGCGCGTCGTCTAGATTCACGACGCTCTCGCACTGCGCGAGATCAAATTTCGTAAGCTCTGAAATTTTTTCAAAATTCAGCTTGCTATCGCCACTTAAAAACAGCGGCTTCTCGCGCGCCAAAAAGCTTTTAAATTTGGCTAGATACTCGCCCAGATCGAGGCGCGTAAAGAGTTCGTCACTGATCATAAACGCACTCTTTAATTTTATAAGTTTTGCCCTTAAACTCCGCGCCCGCGCTTTTTTTGGCGATGAAAGCGCCCAGCGAAAAGGAGTAGGTGAAGCTCTCTCGCGTCACGATCTGCGCGGAGGCCTGCTCTTTGTCTTCGGCGAAATTTTGCGTAGCTTTAGAATTTTGAGCGGAGCCTTGGGGATCGGAGATTTGCGTGTTGCCTCGTTGCGCTGAATTTTGTGAGGCAGAGCTTCGCATACCTTCTTGGCTCGCGGAATTTTGCGGCGCGAGGCTCTCGCTTTGGGGTGCGGAATTTTGCCCGCCCGAGACGGCGCCGTTTATTTGCGCAGCGGAAGTCTGCTCATTTGTTTGTGCAGCGGAGCTTTGCGTATCATTTGCTTGCGCGGCGGAAGCAGCTTTGCTTTGCGCGTTTAAATTTGCTTCGTCGGCTTTCGCGCCCAAATTTTTCGTATCCGCGCCGTGGGCTTCGGCGGCGGAATTTATCGCGCCGCCGCATCTTAATCTGGCACCCGCGTTAAATTTAAACACCATCTCCTCTTCAAGCTTGGCGGATCGCTCGCTTGCGCTTTCGTAAAAATACGCCCCTGCGCACAGCAGCACGATCAGCGCCGTGGCAATGATTTTAGCCCTTTTGCTTAAAATTTCGTCCCGCACGAAAAAGATCGCCGCGATAAATAAAAATGCAAAAACAAATACTAAAAATCTCAAATTTTATCCTTGCCCGCTCGTAGCGGAGTTTGGCTCGTAAATTCTGCGAGAGTTTTCAAGCCTAAAATTCTCCGCGCAGCTGATAGGTGATGTCGCCTGCGCCAAATCCGATCACCAGCCCGTCGTTTATGATGTGGCGGACGCCGAAAATATCGCTAAATTCTATCCGCTCGCCGTTTCTAAAGACCCGCTCGGTAAATAGCGCTCCGAGCCCCTTAAATTCCTCTTTTAGATCGATGCCGTTGCTAGGCTCGCCCGCAGCGTAAACGGGCAGTACAACTAGCTCCTCCACGCCCGCAAAACACTCCTTAAAAGCGTTTAAATTCGCCTTAAGTCTGCTGAAGCGGTGCGGCTGAAAGATCGCCGTGATCTTGCTAAGCCCTAGCAGGCTAGCGTATTCGCGCGCGCTTTGCAGCGTCGCTCTGATCTCGGTGGGATGGTGGCCGTAGTCGTCGATGAGCACGAAGCTTGGAGTGGCGCACAGGATGTCGAAGCGCTTTTTGATCCCTTTGTAATTTAGCAAATTTTTGCGGATCTGCTCTAGTCCCGTCTCGCACGCCGCGGCAAGGATCGCTAGCGACGCATCGATCGCGATGTGTCTTCCGAGCCCGTAAACCTCGAAGCGTCCGAGCTCTTTAAGATTAAAGCTCATAAACGGCTGATGATCGCGCAGCAGCACCTTTAGATCCGTTATATCGCGCGAAGGAAAGAGCTTGATACAGCCGAGCTTTATCGAGCTTAAAAAATCGTCCTCGGCGTTTATCACGCGCACCTTGGCTCGCTCCAAAAATCCGCGATACGCCGCGTGAAATTTATCCAAATCGTTGTCGTAATGATCCATATGCTCGGGCTCAGCGTTGGTCACGACCGCAACGTAAGGGTTGGAATTTAAAAAGCTAGAATCGCTCTCGTCGGCTTCGAAGATGATGTTTTCGCTGTTTTCGTATTTCATATTCGAGCCGAACTGCTTGGAGATCGCGCCGATGATAACTGAGCCGTTTATCAGCGCCGAGGTTATCGCGCTCGTGGTGCTTTTGCCGTGCGCGCCGGCGATTGCGAAGACGCGCTTGTCTTTTAACACGAATGGCAGGGCCTCCTTGCGCGAAAGGCAGACGATGCCCTTTTTACGCGCGGCTTGTAGCTCGACGTTGTCCTCTTTGATCGCGGCGGAGTAGATGACGATCTCCTGATCTTTTATCGCCGAAGCGTCGTGTGGCGTGATGATCTCCATGCCGTCCGCTCTTAGCTTGTAGGTCGTCTCGCTCTCTTTGATATCAGAGCCTGAAATGATAAAATTTTTCTCGTGTAAAAATCTCGCTAATGCGGAGATGCCTATGCCGCCGATGCCGATAAAATGAACCTTTTTCACCTTTGTCCTTAAATAAGATAATAGATAATTACGTTTAAATTTTTAAATCCCGCCTGCGCCGGCGAAATTTAAAAATTTAAGCCATTACTCGCGCCTTGAAATTCGCCTTTAAATTTTACGAGCTCGCCGCGTCGTGCGGCCTCGGCGGCTGCAAAATCCGCCTTTTAAAATTTAGCGATTTAAATTTGCCTTTAGAATTTCGCCTTTTAAAATTTGAGCGCTCGAAATTCCGCGCTCAAAACTTCGCTTTGAAACCGAGCGCTTAAAATTTTACGGCTCAAATCTGCCGTTAAGCCTCGCGGCTAGCGAGGTGCCGTTTGTCGCCGCGCTTGCTGCATCGTATCGCGCACCGAAGCCGCGTAAATTTCGGTAAATTTCATCGCGCCGACTTTTAAATTTAACGCCTCAAATTTCGCCGCTTGGGCTTCGCGGTAAAGCCTATTTGCCGTTTTGCGCTTTAAATTTAGCCGATAAATTTAAAATTTCATCGAAATTTTAAATTTCAGTGCGCCCGTTGATCGCCTTTATTAGCGAGAGCATATCGACGTTATCTAAGCTCACGCCCGTAGGCACGCCCTGAGCGAGCTTGGTAAATTTCAAACCCAGATCCGCGAGCTTATCCTCGACATAAAGCATGATCCCGTCGGAGTTGATGCCCGGCGTCAGCGCGAAAATCAGCTCGCTCGCGCCGTTTTGCTCCACCATGGCGCGCAGAGCCTCCACCGTCTCTTCGCCGGCGCTTTGCAGCACGAAGTAGCGGCCGTTGTAAATTTTATTGCTCTCTAAAATAAAGATATCTTTGGGGTTTTCGACGATGCAAATTTTATCGCTTTCGCGCTCCTCATCGGCGCAGTATTCGCAGATCTCGCCCTCGCATACCGCTCCGCAGATACGGCATCTATGCAGTCCACGCACCGCCTCTTCGATATTGTGCGCTAAATTTAGCCCCAAAAAGGAGTTTTGCACGCTTACGTAGTAGGCAAAGCGCAGAGCGGACTTTTTGCCTACGCCGGGAAGCTTTTCAAAGCTTGCGACGAGCTCTTCGAACCTGTCTCCGCCGCTCATATAGCGCCTTTCGGCGAAAAGACGATCGAGAAGTAGTGCGTACCGTCGCTGTAATTGTACTCAAAGCGGAATTTATGCAGCTCGCAAATTTTATCGATGATGTAAAGCCCGAGCCCCATGCCGGTGGCTTTTTCGTCTTTATTTCTGATAAAGGCCTGCTTGTAGTGCTCGAATGATTTTGCAAGCGCCGCGCCGCGGTTGGCGACGCTGATCTTATTTTCGTCGCAGATGATGGCGACCTTTTTATCGGCGGAATATTTCAGGGCGTTGTCGATCAAATTTTTGATCGCCAGCGCAAACAGCCCGAAATCCACGTTTATCACCGCGTCGCACTCGATGTTTTCGCTGATGAGCTCGTCCCAGTTATCGAGCATCGACATATCTCTTACCTGCTCTAAAATAAGGCTGAAATGGTAGTCTTGATAGTTTAGCGAGTAGCTTTTTGAGAGGAGTTGCTCGATTTTAGCAAACTCGTTGATTAAAATTTCAAGCCGCTCAAAAACGTTTACGAGTCGCACCTTTTGCGTCTCGTCCTCAAGCATCTCCGTAATGAGCCTGCCCTTGCCGATTGGGGTTTTGAGCTCGTGCATGATGGTACGCAAAAACAGCTGGCGCGATCGGATCAGCTCTTGAATTTTGGCGATCGCGTTGTTAAATTCCTGCGCGACCTGCCCGATCTCGTCCTCGCTGTGCGTGGCGGCTAAATTTACGTCCAAATTGCCCTGGGCGAATTTTTTGATATTTTTGCTTAGTTTTTTTAGCGGCGTGAAGCTCTTCATGATCGATAGATAAAGCGAAACCAAAACCGCGACGGTGAGGAAAAACCCGACCCAGAGCGGATCGTTTAAATTTTTCGTGCCGATGCTTTCAAAAACGACGATGAAGGAGTTGTTTTTGATATTTAAAAAGAGCGAGTTGTTATACTCGACCGAGCTAAATTCTCCGATCGAGGTGTCTTGAACGAAAAATTTCTTCCCGCTGGTGCCGATATTTTGGATAACGTTTTTGTCTTTGACGAGCTCGAGCCCGAAATTTGAAAAATACTGCTCGATATCGCTAGGCGGGGTGTTGCGTTTATAAAGCTCGAGTAGATAATTTACCGCGTTTATCTGGTTTGCCTGCATCGCCCCCAGGGCTTTGCTCATCTGGATGCGCCCGAAAGTGATAAAAAGCGTGCATACCAGAATAAGCGCGATTACGAAAAATACGGTGATCTTCGTGATTAAGGAGTGCTTCATCCGATGAGCTTGTAGCCGATACCGCGAACCGAAAAGATATGCTTAGGCGCTTTGGAACTGTCGCCGATCTTGGTGCGCAGGCGTCCGATGATGACGTCTAAGCTCTTTGAGTCCTTATCTTTTAGGCTCTTGCAATGGTATACGAGCTGCTCGCGAGATACCGAAAAGCTATGTTGCTTGATTAAGTATTCTAAAATTTCATACTCCGCAGGCGTCAGCACTAGAGATTCCTCGCCGAAGTAAATTTCATGGCGCTTATCGTCGATGCGAAATACGCTATCTGTGGCGGTTTCTTCCTTTTCGCTAGCTTTTTTATAGCGGCGGATGAGGCTCATGATGCGCGCGTGCATCTCTTTTGGATCATAAGGCTTAGGTAGATAATCGTCCGCACCGATCTGAAGACCCACGACGCGATCGCTCACGTCGCTTCTAGCCGAGCTGATGATGATCGGGATGTCGTATTTCTCGCGGATCTCTTTGCAGACTTCAAGTCCGTCCATTCCAGGAAGCGTAAGATCCAAAATCAGCAGATCGTAGTTTTTGATCCCTGCGCTAATGCCCAGATACGGGTCTTCGAAGTTTGTAACTTGGATGTTAAATTTAGCCAGATATTCGGTTAGAAGCTGTGCGAACTCGCTGTCGTCTTCTATCATCAATACATTTATCATTTTTTATCCTTTGCATCGTTGATTTGAAATTTTAAATATTGCATTATACATAAAAATAGTTAAGTCTTAACTTGCGTTTTATTAAATTTAGATAAAATTGCCCCTTTTGTATAGTTCAAGGAGAATTTCGTGGAAGAAGATTATTATGAAATTTTAGGCGTGGCGCGCGATGCCGACGCCGAGACGATAAAAAAGGCGTTTCGAAAGCTCGCTTTGGAATTCCACCCCGACCGCAACCAAGGCGACAAGGAATCGGAGGAGAAATTTAAAAAGATCAACGAAGCGTATCAAATTTTAAGCGACGATCAAAAGCGCAGGATGTATGATCGCTACGGCAAAGAGGGCATCAGCGGCGCATATGGCGGCGCGGGCGGCGGAGGATTTGATTTTAGCTCCATTTTCGGTGATTTTTTTGAGCAGGCATTCGGCGGCGGCAGCCGCTCGACTCGCCCTAGCGATCCATACGGCATAGATACCGAGCTAGCCGTAACGCTGGAGTTTAAAGAGGCTTTAGAAGGCGTTCACAAGGAGATAAAATACAAGATCAAAAAGCCGTGCCCTACCTGCGACGCCACCGGCTCGAAAGACAAAAAAAGACACACCTGCTCCGCTTGCGGCGGCACTGGGCGCGTCGCGGTCAGACGCGGATATATGAGCTTCATCCAAAGCTGCTCCGAATGCGGCGGTACGGGCGAGATCGTAAAAGACAGGTGCAAGGATTGCGGCGGCAAGGGCTTTACCGAAGAGGACGTAAGTCTTAAATTTGACATCCCCGCAGGCATCGACGACGGACAGCGCGTGCGTCTAAGCGGCAAGGGCAACGTCTCCAAAACCGGCGAGATCGGGGATCTGTACGTGATCGTGCGCGTTAAGGAGGATAGCCACTTCCTGCGCGACGGAGATGATCTGTATATCGAGGTGCCGGTGTTTTTCACGCAGGCGATCTTGGGCGAGAGCATCGAGGTGCCGACGCCGCGCGGAAAGGCAGAGCTGAAGCTCAAAGTAGGCACGAAGGACAAGCAGCGCTTCACGATCTACGGCGAGGGCGCGCCGAATATCCGCACCAAGAAAAACGGCGATCTGATCGTGCAGGTAAACGTCCAGACGCCCAAAAAATTGAATGAGAAGCAAGAGGCGCTTTTGCGCGAGCTTCAAGAAAGCTTCGGCAGCAAGGGCGGAGACGACGAGGGGATACTCGATAAGATCAAGAATTTTTTCAAGTAAACTGCCTTGATTTGCCTTGATCTGTTTTGAGCGGCGATTGTTTAAGCTCTAATTTAGCGGGCTGCGGAATTTTAAATTTAGCCGCTGTTCGTTTGGTCCTCCGCTGCTTGTTTGCTCGCTCGCTAGCCGTCGTTCATTTGATCGTAGCTTGTTTGATCTTCGCCCGCTGCCGTTCAGCAGGATGTCTATCGCTTGGCCGCCGTTTGCTAAACGCCGTCCGTTTGATCGCGGCAAATACTACGCAGCGATTTTATGCGATAATGCTTGCGAGTAGAATTTTATCCGCGTCTGCGGCGGTCTTTGAGCGCTACTGCGACGTTAAACGACGGCTCGGAGCAGCGCGCGCGCCGTAAAAGCAGTTTATAAATTTAAAAAGGACGAAAATGGATCGCAAAAACGGACCTGCGAATTTCAGATCCGCAGATGATGAGATGTTTGCGTTTTTATCGAGCTTGGGCGATCGCTGGCGGGTAAGCGAGGGCGGAGTGAAATTTGTAGAGGAAAATTTCGCCTTCGTCGGCTCCAAGCCCGTCTTGCGGGATTTAAAAGATTACGCGACCGCGGACTGCCTGAGCTTTGCTGATGCCAGAAGCTTCATAGATGCAAACCCCGCGGTAAAAGCGAGGATTTTTAGCGGCAAAATCCACTATCTGGGCGATAGTTTAACGAGCGCCGAGGTTAAATTTGCGCCCGAATATTTTTACGATTTTTTAAAATTTATAATGGAGCAGATCCCAGAACACCACTATTTTTTCAGCCCTACCGCGCGCTGGCTCCTGCTGGTTGCGATGGAGAAATACGTGGAATTTGCGGCTTTAGATTAGCGTTTGGGCCCGCGAAAATTTGCGAAATTCGCCGCCTGCACCGCGTAAGTTGGGGAAAGCTGCGGCCTGCTACGGCGTGGGGCGAAAGAGGAGTGAAAGATCGGTTGAAATTTACGACCATAAAGATCGTGCCGCAGCGGCGTGAAATTTAAACGAGCGCCCCGTTCGCGAACTAGCCCTTGCCTAGCTTGATACGTGCCCTAAAATCGGGCATGATCTGCGCGATGAGCGCGTAAAAATCCGCTCCGTGGTTTGCATGGATGAGGTGCGCGAGCTCGTGCAGCACGACGTATTCGACGAAGCGCGGATCCCGCTCTATCAGGCTTAGCGAGAAGTTGAGATAGCCCTTAGCGTGGTTGCAGCTGCCCCAGCGCGTCTGCATTTTGCGCACCCGCACCCGCGCGATCTTGCGGCCTATTCGCGGCGAAAATTTCTCGATATAGCGCAGGTAAAGCTCAAGCGCAAAAGCCTTTTTAAACGCCGCAAACTCGCCCTCGCTCTCGCAAAAGATCGTGCCCCCCGATACGAAAATTTTATCTTTAAATTTAGAGCTTTGGATAAAATTTTTGATCGTAAAATCGGGCTCGTTGCGCTCAGACATTTGCACGCTTTGTGCTACATTTTGCGGCGCATTTTCGCTCGCGGATTTTGAAATTTTTTCGCTCATGAACGGAATTTCTTCGCCCATGACAGAGCTAAAATTTGAAATTTCTCCGTTCGCAGCGGGTTTAAATTTTGAAATTTCATCCCCTGCGGCAGGGTCAAATTTTAAAATTCCGCCCCTTGCAGTGGAGTTAAATTTACCTGCGTCGTCGCTTTGTGGAGCGCACCCGTCCGAATGAAATTTTAAAATTTCACCGCAGGATTGCTCGCGGACATTTTGCGTCGCCGTATTTATAAACCCGCCGCTTTGTCGCATTGCGCTTTGCTGTGCGAGCCCTTGCGCCGCATCGTCCGGTAGGTTAAATTTCAAATTATCGCTCGCTGTGCCATTTTGCGAGGCGCACTCGCCCGAGTGAAATTTTAAAATTTCACTTCCCGCGCCGTCATTCATGCCGCCCGCACCGTTATTTGCGCTGCTGCTCGCATCGCCGCCGCTACCGCCTATGCCCGCGCCGCTTTGTAAATGAGCCGAATTTACGCCGCTCGCGTCACTATTCGCATCGCCATTCGCCCAGTTCACGCAGCCTTGCGTGCCGCTATCGCCTAAATTTTTATTCGCGTCGCAGTTCGCGCCGAGCTCAGCCTCGCGGCTAAATTTCAGCTTATAAATTTTGCCTAAAATTCTAACCTGATCGCTCGCTAGTAGCTTGCTTCGCAGTCGCGCCAGCGTTTGGCGGATCCAGCTTTCGTGCTTTAGGATGAAGTCTTTTGCTTGCGCCGCGGTGTAGGAGCGCGGCACGCTCACGCTGATCTCGCAGTCCTTACTAATGCGGATGCGCGCGTATTTCATCCGCTTAAAACGCAGACTGATCGGCAAGCCTAGCAAATTTAGACTAACTTTTTGCTCTGCCATTTTTTGCTTATCCATCGCGCCGTATTCGCGCTGCCGCGCAGCCACTCGTCACAGAAAAACCCGATCCAAACGCCCAAAATTCCATACTCCAGATGAATGCCCAAAAGCCAGCCCACGGGGATCGAGACGCCCCACATAAAGATCACGCCCATCGCAAATGGAAACCTCGCGTCGCCGCTTGCGCGTAGGGCGTTTACGAACACGATATTAAGCGTTCGTCCGAACTCAAGCCCCAGCGTGAGGTAAAAAAGCGGCCGCATAACCTGCTTGTGCGCCTCGCTTAGGCTCAATATCTCCATAATCTGCTCGCGCGCTAAAAACACGGTCGCGACGAAAAGCGCCGTCGCCCCGAGCCCGAAGCGCAGTGCGGTAAATGTGTGCCGATACGCCTCCTGCGGCTTGGCGGCACCTACGAGGCGGCCTACGATCACTTCGTTTGCCATACTGATCGCGCTTCCGCCGAAGAAGATGAATGATGAAATTTGAAAATAGATCGTCTGCACGGTAAGGCTCGCCTCGCCCATGCTCGCGACGAAGGCGAAGGCGACGAGGTACTGCACAATCCACAGCATGTTTTCGCCGGCGCTCGGAAGCCCTACGGATAGAATTTTACGCAGCGTGGCGAACTGGATCTTTAAAAACATCGTGAGGTAAAATTTTATCTTTAGCACCTTCGTGATGATGAGGAAGAATAAACATACGCCGATCATACGCCCTGCGATCGTGCTCACGCCGATGCCTTCAAGCCCGTAATACGGCAGTCCGAACGGCCTAAAGAGCACGACGTAGTTGCCAGCGAGCGTCACTAAATTCATCACCACCGAGACCGCGATGATGAAATTTGCGTATCCGTAAACGCGCACGATAGCGCTAAGCACGATCGCGACGGCGTCTATCGCAAAGACGATGCTGATGACCTTAAGATAGATCGCGCTTTCGCTCAAAAGCTCGGCGGGCACCTGCAGCGCGCGGAGTAAAAACGGCGCGCAGCTAAAGACGAAAACGCCGCTACAAAGCCCCACGAGCGCGTTGAATGCGATGCTCGTGTGGATCGCGCGCATCGCCAGGACTTTGTTTTTTGCCCCCAGCGCCTGCGCTACGAGTACTGAGCAGCCCACGGCGAGAAAGCCGAAAACGGTGACGAAGAGCAGAAATATCTCGTTGCCCGCGCCCAGCGCGCCAACGAGCGAGACGTCCACGCGCGAGATCATGTAGGTGTTGATAAACGTGGTTACTAGGCGCAAAAACATATCGACGTAGATTGCGAGCGAGAGCCTTAGTAGCGAGATTTCTTTCATATTTTGCCTTTATTTGGGGGAAATTGTAGCCGAAAATTCTTTTAGGTTTGCTTTTGCGCAGGGGGGGCGAGTGGAGTTGTTTTTGTATGCCGCGCGGCATGCATAAAATTAGAATTTACGGCGCCTGGTGCGAATATACGGTGATTTAGTGCGGAGGAGCAAGAGTATACGTAGCCGCATATCTCGCGCAGCGATCTGTGGTAAAGGAGTAAAAAGCGGCACAGAATTCCACGCGATTTAAAATTTAAAAGTCGCGTGGAATTTTATTAAATTTACGCCGGTTGGAGCAAATTTCGCTTTCCGCTAGATCGAATTTCGCTTCCTCATATGAACCGTGAAGTGCTCCGACGCGTCTTTAAAGCCGCACTTTTGTAGAAATTCTCCGGCGCCCTCAGCCTTGTGCAGAGGGTCACGACAAAGGTGGTGGTGCGCGCAAAGCGTTTATTAAAGGCATTCACGAGCGCCGTGCCGATACCGCGCCTTTGATAATCCTTATGAACTATCACGCAGTAAAGATAGCTCGTAGCGAAGTTGTCGCGGTCGCAAAACGCCTCCAGCACCCCCACGGTCTTGCCCTACGTTTTGGCGATCGCCACGTAATCATAGGTGCGCACACCTTGTATGTCTCGTGCGGCGGCACGGAGGCTGCATTTTGCTCCGTATCCCAGCGACCCCGATCATTATCTCATCCAGATCGCTAGGCTTAAAATCGGCGGAATTTTCTAAAATTTCAAACTCCATATTCGCTCCTTAATTGAAATAGCTTTTCAAATCGCAAGTATATCGTCGCAGCTTTAAAACGGCATTAAATATCAATTAGCGGCTCTTTCAGAGAGGTTTAAATTTTAAAATTTAAAGGCACGGCAGGGCGCGGAGCTTAAATTTAAACTCGAATTTAAAATTCTAACCATTTACCGCAATTTGATATAAACTCGGCAAAATTTTCCCAAGGATCCCCGATGCAAACGCTTGATTTTCACGTCCATCTGCTAAGCAAGGAGGTGCGCTTCGACCGCCCTTACGACAGGCTCGCGCTGCGCCTTTTCGGCAGGCGCTTCGGCATAGACGTATCGCGCGCGATCAAAGAGCCATACGAGGCCTATGTGGACGCTCTGCTCGGCGAGCTTAGAGCTTCGAAATACGTTAAAAAGGCTGTGCTTTTCGGCGTAGATGCTAAATTTAGCGACGCGGGCGAGCTAATCCATCGCGATAAGACCGTCTGCGCGGACAACGACAGCGTGTTTGAAATTTATCAAAAAAACCCTGATCTCATCGTGCCGTTTTTTAGCATCAATCCGAAGCGAGCGGACGCGCTCGATGAGATCGATCGCTGCTTCGAGCTCGGATTTAAGGGGGCGAAATTTTTACAAAATTATTGGGATCTGGATACGAGGCTGCCTCGCTACGTGCCGTATTTTGAGAAGCTCGCCAAGCTCGGCCTGCCGCTGGTGATCCACATCGGCAACGAAAGCTCGGTGCCGAGCTCGCGCCGCTGCGAAGCGCTGGAGATGATCTACGCGCCGCTTGAGCTGGGCGTTACGACGGTGTGCGCGCACATGGCGATTAACTATGAGTATTCGCATATTTTTCGTGCGCTCTCGCGCCGCCCGCGAAATTTCGGACACGATTATTTCGCGCTTCTGGCGCTTTTACGCACGCACAAGAACCTCTACGCCGACGTTTCCGCGCTTATGACGCCGGTGCGCGCCAAGGCTCTGCCGCATCTGGCGAGCCAAACGGACGTGCACTCGCGCCTGCTTTACGCTTCGGACTTTCCGGTGCCGTATTCTGCGATATACAACACCTATGATCTGCGCCTGTCGCAGCGTATCGCGCTGCATAAAGAGCCCAACCCTTTCGATCGCAACGCGCGCGGACTGCTCGCGTATTTCGGCGAGCAGAGCGATCTGTGGAGCAATTACAAAAAAATTCTGCCCTTTGCATAGATGGTAAAATTTAGGGCGTGCGGTTAGAATTCGGTGCATTTGCAGCTTTTCGCAGTTGGTTCCGAGCAAATGTAGCAAATGACATAGTGAGCGCGAGTAATGGAGTGGTCGGCGCTGTCTGTGTAGCGAGAGAAAAGGCGAAACGTGCGTCGGGCAAAGCGCTCAGTAGAGAGCTGATAATGAAGCATGCGCCGCGGAATTTCGCAGGACGAATTCCGCAAACGGTAATTCGCAAAATTCTGCAAATTCCGCCGCCGCAAATTCGGCAGGTACCGGCTTGGTACGCCTGTCCGACGCTAAATTTTAAAATTTAAACCTAGCGGCGCGTATCGTAGCACCAAAGCGCTCTTTGGCGCAGTGTAAATTTTGAAATTTCAGCGGTAAATTTAGCTCGTAGGTGCACTAAATGAAACGACGAGATCATACACTGCGACGCGCTGCTGTTTAAATTTAGCTTGCAGGCGCGCTAATCCTAGCTGCGACATAATTTGTTTTAAATTTTATGATGACGGCTCGCTCTAAGTTTTAAACCGCTAGCACAACCTACAAAAATTTAGCGACATCCCGCCTGAAATCTGCATTGCACCACGCCGCCTATGCCGCATCGGCGCCGCGTCGCATGATTTACGCTAAAACGATATCACACTTATCCAAAAGTAGCTAAAGCACCGACGACGCGCTGTGCCATTTGCGCCGAATTGCGTAACGAAATTTTTGCGGCATTGCTTGCGCTATAAAATTTTAATGCGGGTTTGTTTTAAATTTCATCGCATCGCGCAAAAAACCGTTGCGCAAGAAATTCTAGCGGCGGCTAGCTTTAAATTTACGCTTCGTGCCGCCTTTTGGCTCGTTTGTTTCAATCTCTCGCCGCTCCTGTTTTGTCGCGACTGCCGTTTAATTGCCCGCCCCGCTAAATTTTAAAATTTGCTCGAATTTTAGGAGTTTACCAGCTTTAAAAGCGCCTTTGAAATTCTTGCGATCTCATCTTGCATATGCCCGCCCGGATTTTGCTCAAACTCCGCTTTTGCGCCCGCGCCGCGGCATTTTGCGATGAAATTTCGCGCCGTATCGCCGCAGAGTGCTCCGCGCGGATTTTTCGGGTTCATCTCGGCCTCGCCCAAGGACGCGTAGACGTGCGCCAGCCCCATTTGCAGCGAGTGCGCGGCGACGAAGGCATCAAAGCCGCTGAACCAAAACGACGCCGAGACGCAGGCGATCTTTTGAAATTTATCGCTCGCAAACGCCGCATACGCGCTAAAAAGCCCTGCCAGCGAGTGTCCCGCGCATGCTCGCCACGCAGGCTTTCTCGCACCGAATACGTGCCGCTCGATACGCGGGATCAGCTCGTCCGTAAATTTTTTCAAATGCGCCGCGCCGCCGCCTGAGAAATCGTGCACCCCTTTAAACGGCGATTTTGCCGCCCACGGGCTAAGCTTATCGCCCCACTGCGCCTCGCTTAGATAGATCGCTGCGAGCACGAAATCCGCGCCGCTTCGTCGCGAAACGAGTTCGTAAATTTCGCCCACACTGGCCGCGCTAAACTCCAAGGCGTGTAGGTAGATGATCGGCGCGGACGCGGCTTCTTTTGCAAAGGAGGGCGCAGCCGCAAAAGACGGTGCGTGCGGGGCGAAAATTTCTACGCGCAGGTCGTTAAATTCCAAACTTTGCATCGCTGAACCTTTAAAAGTTATTAAAATTTAATAGAATTTTGTGTAAAATCACCGAATTTAACACTAGAGGAACTTAAAATTGGCTTTGATCGAGCTTATCGATGTTACGAAAAAATTCGGCTCCCACGTCGTTTTAGACGGCGTAAATTTCGCACTGGACGCTAACGAGCGCGTCGCCGTGATCGGCAAAAACGGCGGCGGCAAGTCCACGCTGATGAAGATCGTCGCGGGTCTGTGCGAGATCGACGAGGGACGCGTGATCACTCAAAACGGGCTAAACATCCAGATGCTCGCTCAAACGCCTAAATTTGACGAAAATCTCTCAGTCAAAGACGCACTGAGGCGGGAGCTAGCTGAAATTTACGCCGCCCTTAGCGAATACGACGCGATCTCGAGCAAGATCGCCGCACAGCCCGAAAACAAGGAGCTTTTGGCGCGCCAAGACGAGCTGATTAAATTTATCGAGGCCAAGGACGGCTGGCAGATCGATAATAAGATCGAGCAGGTGCTGCAAAATTTCGGACTTAAAATTTACGAAAACCGCTCCGTCTGCACGCTTAGCGGCGGCGAAATTCGTCGCGTGGCGCTGGGCGCGCTGGTGCTTAAAAAGCCCGACGTGCTGCTGCTGGACGAGCCCACGAACCACCTCGACGTCTATATGGTGAAATTTCTAGAGGACATGCTGCTTAGCTCGAAGCAGACGATCGTTTTTATCAGCCACGATCGCTACTTCATCGACCGCTTGGCGACGCGCAGTATCGAGCTCGAAGAGGGTAAAATTTCAAATTTCGACGGCGGATATGAGAACTATCTGAGGTGCAAGCAGGAGATTCTTGCTTCGCTCGAGAAGTCCCACGAGACGCTGCTTAAACAGCTGCGCGCCGAGGAGGAGTGGCTGCACCGCGGCGTAAAAGCTCGCCTAAAGCGCAACGAAGGGCGCAAGGCGCGCATCATGCAGATGAGGCAGGATGCGAAGAAAAACCCGGGCGCGATCCGTCGCGTGCGGCTCGAGCTGGAGCGCGCGAGCAGGAGCTTTAACGGCACGGGCGGCGACAATCGCAAAAAAATGCTCTTTGAATGCACGAATATCGGTAAAATTTTAAACGGCAAGGTGCTTTTTAAGGGCTTTTCGGCGCGGGTTTTGCAGGGCGAGCGCATCGGCATCGTAGGCGCTAACGGCGCGGGCAAAAGCACTCTGCTTAAAATTTTACTCGGCCGCAGCAAGATCGATGCGGGCGAGATCAAACGCGGCGAGATCAGGATCGGCTACTTTGATCAGACCCGCAGCGGTATCACGGACGATAAAAGCATAATCGAAATTTTCTGTCCCAACGGCGGCGACCACATCAACGTCCGCGGCAGCTACATGCACGTCTATGGGTATTTGAAAAATTTCTTGTTTCCGAAGGAGTTTTTAGATAAGCCCGTGGGCGTGCTTAGCGGCGGCGAAAAGAACCGCCTGGCGCTTGCCAAGCTCTTTACCGAGCAGTACGATTGCCTGATCTTGGACGAGCCGACGAATGATCTTGACATCGCGACGATCAATATTTTGGAGGATTATCTGCTAAGCTTCGAAGGCGCGGTAATCATCGTAAGCCACGATCGCTATTTCATCGATAAGATCACGAATAAGCTTTGGGTTTTTGAAAAAAACGGCGTCATCGATCAAATTCAAATGCCCTATTCGCAGTATCTGGAGTTTGAGGACGAGATGGCGGAGATTGATCAGATCGAGGCCGACGCGGGCGCGAGCACGAGCGCGGAGGAAGGCGGCCGCGAAAATAAAAAGGAAAAAACGAGCGCCGCGAAGCTTAGCTACAAGCAGAATAAAATTTTAGAGGAGTATCCCGCTAAGATCGAGGCTATCGAGGCGCGCATAAAGGAGCTAAATCACGCGCTTTCGACGCCTGAAATTTATCAAAAGCTCGGGATGCAGGGGCTTTTTGAAGAACTTGAAGAAAAAAGAGGAACGTTAAACAGTATGGAAAATGAATATTACGAAGTGCTTTCGCTCGCCGAGAGCCTAAAGTAGGCGCGATGGTTTGGTTTTTGATCTTTTTATACGCGCTTTACACGATTTATAAAATTTCGCTCGATCTGCTCGAGCTAAGCTTCATCCGCGCCAAGCTAAAAGAGCCTGCGGTGGTGCTTAGCGAGGAGGATTATCGCAAAGCAGGCGAGGTTGGTGCGGTAAATTTAAAATTTAATATATTTTCGCACTGCTTTTCGTTTGCGGTAGCGCTTATTTGGATACTTGCGGGCGCTGGCGCGTTACAGCGCGCGATATATGATATAGCGGGTGATGGGATTTTGGCGGGGAGCTGCTTTGTAACGGCGTTTTTAATCATCGGCGGCGCGATATCGCTTCCGCTTGAAATTTATAAAACCTTCGTCAAAGATCGCCGCCTAGGCTTTTCCACGATAACGCCCGCTGTTTTCGTAAAAGATACGCTAAAATCGCTCGCGCTCACGCTGGTTTTCGGCTTTGCGGTAGCCTCTGCGCTCGTTTTTTGCGTAAATAGCCTGGGTGCGCACTGGTGGGTCTGGGGCTTTTTGCTAAGCTTCGGTATAGTTTTACTGATAAATCTGATCTATCCGACCGTTATCGCGCCTCTATTTAATAAGATGCAGCCACTAGAGCAAGGCGAGCTAAAAGAGCGCATAGAGGGGCTTTTGCAGCGCTGCGGCTTTAAAAGTAGCGGCGTTTTTACGATCGACGCGAGCAAACGCGACAAGCGCCTAAACGCCTATTTCGGCGGCTTCGGTGCGACGAAAAAGGTCGTGCTTTTCGACACGCTCATAGAGAAGCTGAGCGAGGATGAAATTTTAGCCGTTTTAGGGCACGAGCTCGGGCATTTCAAACACGGTGACATTTTGAAAGGCTTAGCGCTTAGCTTCGTACTTTTGGGCGCGACGTTTGCAGTATTCGGAAACCTTCCTGGGGGCGTGTTCGGCACGCTGGGACTTAACGCGGACGGCGGCGCGACGCTGGTTTTTATGATTTTGTTTGCGCCGATCTTGCATGCGTTTTTTGAGCCTGTAATCTCCAAGCTTAGCCGCATGCACGAATTTAGCGCGGACCGACATGGCGCGAGCATGCAGGATAAAGAGAGCATGATCGGCGCGCTAAAGAAGCTGGGCAGCGAAAATAAGGCGTTTCCGCTCGCTCATAAAATTTACGCCGCGGTGTATCATTCACACCCGAGCCTGTATGAGCGCATAAGAGAGCTTGATGAGGATCGCTGAGGCGCTAAGATGGGCCTTGCAGCAGTGCGGCTCAAAATACGTCGCGCGCGAAATTTTAAAACTTTGCGAGCGACTTAGCGATGAGCAGCTCGTGCTAAGATGCTCGGAAGAGCTAGCGCATGAAGTGGAATTTCGCGCCAAGATCGTTGAATTTAAAGACGGTCGCCCGCTTGAATACATCACGCAAAGTTGCGAGTTTATGGGCTTTAAATTTTACGTCGACGAGCGGGTGCTGATACCGCGCTGCGAGACCGAAATTTTAGTAAAAAAGGCGCTTACTTTGGCGCAGAGCTTGGGCGAGCCACGCATTTGCGAGATCGGCACGGGCAGTGGTATAATCGCTATCTGCTTAAAAAAGCTACTTCCCGCTTGCCGCATCACGGCTAGCGACATCAGCGCGGATGCGCTTGAGGTAGCGCGCGCAAACGCCGCAAGCTTAGGCGCGGACGTCGAGTTCGTGCACTGCGCCTACGCGGATGAGATCGCGGGCGAGTTTGATCTCATCGTCTCAAATCCCCCATACATCGCAAACTCCTACGAATTAGACGCGCGCGTGCTGCAAGAGCCGAAACAGGCGCTGTTCGGCGGCGAGCGGGGGGATGAAATTTTAAAATGCATCGTGTTGATCGCCGCACGGCGCGCAAAATTTCTAGCCTGCGAGATGGGCTATGATCAAAAGCAGAGCTTGTCGGAGTT
>NZ_CALIIS010000021.1 GCF_938017705.1 uncultured Campylobacter sp. | reverse complement strand
GTAACGTCCATTTTGTGCGATATCCCAGCTCACAAGCAAGCGGAAAACCTGCCGCAAGCGCTACGGCTAGAAGCGGTGCGGTATAGACGTCCGCAAAGACTAGCGGCACGAAAACTGGCAGCCACCAAAACAGCCCGCGCAGAAACAAACAGACGCGGCAATAGCCTAGCCAATGCTCGCGCGGGTCTTTAATGAGCTTGCGGGCGATGCGCTCGATAAATTTCACCTCATGCTCGCTTGTGTAACTGCCGTGAGTGACGAGCGCGCCGACCCATACGCCCCAACCTTTGCTTTCTCCGATCAGATACCCGAGCCCGCAGATGATCGCGAGGTAGAAATTCCCTAAAAAGGCAAATATTAGCAGAGCCACTACCAAAGCGTTCAGCTTAGCGAAATAGCTATACTGCCCGCGTAGTCTATTGAGTATCCAAAACATCACCTCTCCTTCGGGCGGCTTTTGACTATGTCTGCGAATTCATCGCTGAGCAGATACCAAAAAGGCTTTGAGCCGTCCTCGTAGCGAAATTTCGCAAAGTCGTCGGGGTGCGTCGCAAGATGCGCGAACACCCGAAAGATATTCATCATATTGGAATGATCCCACTGATCGCATTTGCGCGCCCTTAGAAAAATCACGATAGGACAAGCAAAAATTCCTAAAACAAAACTCGTCAAAAAGAGTATGAAATATCCCATTTGTTCCTCCTATACTTCTATCGTATCTGCAAATTTGATAGTCTCAAGCGCCTTTGAGGTTTTTGCCTTCTCGATTGCGGTTTCATAGCCCCATTTCAACACGTGCAGCTTCTGCCCAGCAATCTGAATGGCACGCTTGATCTTTTTGAGATCCTCTTGCCCGTTTATCTTTTTCATCGTATTGTCATACATCCTAAAGCCCCGCACCTCGAGGCTATCAAAAGTATCGATCATGGCTTCGATATTGAGCAGGTATTTATAGCCGCCGTTGACGGCTCCAAAGTCTTTGATCTCAACCTTGCAGCTCTCGCCCATTGCGTTCACCCACGAAGCGAGTTCTGCGGTCTTTGCGGCTTTGAGCTCCTCAAGGCTCGGCTCAAGCATACTTTTTGCCTGCGCTTCTGTTATTTTGGTTAGCCCCTTTTTAATCTGATCCTCGCTTACGTCATCATCGTAAGCGTAAATTTGGTTTTGTGAATTTTTGTAGTATTTCATTTTTACTCCTTATCGTAATTCCCACCAATAAAAAGAGCTTACA
>NZ_CALIIS010000020.1 GCF_938017705.1 uncultured Campylobacter sp. | reverse complement strand
GCCGTCCGCCAGGACGCGAGGCGTATCCTGGCGACGTATTCTACCTGCACTCCCGTTTGCTTGAGCGCGCTAGCAAACTAAGCGATGCACTCGGCGCAGGTAGCTTAACGGCGCTTCCTATCATCGAGACGCAGGCGGGCGACGTTTCGGCATATATCCCTACAAACGTTATCTCTATCACTGACGGTCAAATTTTCCTAGAGTCTGGTTTGTTTAACTCTGGAATTCGTCCTGCGATCAACGTAGGTCTTTCGGTTAGTCGCGTCGGCGGTTCCGCGCAGATTAAAGCGATCAAAAAGGTCTCAGGAACCTTGCGCCTAGATCTCGCTCAATACCGTGAGCTTCAGGCGTTTGCGCAGTTTGCGAGCGATTTGGACGAGAGCAGCCGTAAGCAGCTGGATCGCGGACAAAGAATGGTCGAAATTTTAAAGCAACCTCCTTATTCGCCGCTTCCGGTCGAAAATCAAGTGGTCATCATCTTTGCAGGAAGCCGCGGATTTTTAGACGACGTGCCTACGAGCTCAATTGGTAAATTTGAAGCTGAGCTCTATCCGTATATCGAGGCAAAATATCCTGAAATTTTTGAAGAGATTAGAAGTAAAAAGACCATCGAGAAGGATTTGGAAGAAAATTTAATCAAGGCTCTAAATGACTTTAAAGCGACTTTCGCCGCTTAAAAAGGCTAAATTATGGCAAATTTAAAGGATATAAAGCTACAGATCAAAAGCGTCAGAAATACGGAGAAGACTACCAAAGCTATGAAGCTGGTCTCCAACGTCAAACTTAAAAACACTAAAGAAGCGGCGATGCGTTCGCGAGCTTATGCGGTGAAGATTAACGAGGTCTTGGGTGAAATTTCTGCGCGCGTTAAAAATTACGTAGGCAATAATTCGGGCAACGACGAAAAACTTAGAATTTTTGATACCACTCGAGAGGTAAAGGTGGTTGATTTGCTGTTTATTACCGCAGATAAAGGGCTTTGCGGCGGTTTTAATATCAACACCATCAAAAAGATCAAAGCTTTGATCGAGGAGCTTAAAGCTAAAAAGATCAAGGTTCGCCTTCGTGCCGTCGGCAAAAAGGGGATAGAGTATTTTGATTTTCAAGGCATTGAGCTTTTGGAGCGATATATCGGCGTGAGCTCATCTCCATCGTCCGAGAAAGCTAACGAAATCGTGCAAGCCGCGGTTAAGGATTTTAACGAAGGTAAAACTGACGAAGTTATACTTATCCATAACGGCTATTTGAATATGATTACCCAAGAGATGCGGGTAAATACGTTGGTGCCGATCGGTGAGCCTGCGATTAGTGAGGATGCTTTAAAAACATCTACATTGGAAGTAGAGGTTGAAAGTCCTGAGGATGAAGAAACATTGATGTTAAATTTAATCCAGAGCTATCTTAGCTACAGCATGTATTACGCGCTGATCGACTCTTTGGCCGCGGAGCACTGCTCGAGAATGAACGCTATGGAGAATGCGACAAATAACGCTAAAGAACGCGTATCGCAGTTAAATTTAGCATACAACAAAGCCAGACAAGGCTCTATCACGACTGAGCTTATCGAGATCATAAGCGGCGTCGAATCAATGAAATGAAAGGAAAACGGATGAAAGGAATAATTTCTCAGGTAATGGGTCCCGTGGTCGATGTCGATTTCAAGGACTACTTGCCGAAGATTAATGAAGCTATCGAAGTTAAATTTGACGTCGAGGGCGCTCATCGCAGGCTGATCCTAGAGGTAGCCGCACACCTTGGAGACAATCGCGTCCGCACGATCGCTATGGATATGAGCGACGGACTGAGGCGAGGACTTGAGGCCGTCGCTTTGGGCACGCCTATTGCGGTGCCAGTAGGCGAGAAGGTTTTGGGTAGAATTTTTAACGTCACGGGCGATCTGATCGATGAAGGCGAGGATGAGAAAGGTCATCCATTTCTCGATTTGCATCATGCGGAACGACGCTTCCTGCTGCTCGAAACGGTCTTCAATGCGGAAGCCTTGGCCCAGCCTCTGCTGGATCTGCTGCTTGAGGTCGCCGACCCGGACCCCGGGTTTCAGCTTAAGTTCGAGAGCCGACACCTCGCCCGCATCGTAGTGCAACATGTTGCGCACTAAGTCGATAGGCAGGATCAGGTAATTCGCGTCGTACTCCGGACGGTCGATGCAGAAGACTCCGCTGACGTAGGCGTATTCGATCTGGAACGAGGTGGCAGCCTGGGACGCGCTGACGCGTCCTTCACGCTTGGGGGCATAGATCTCGATCGGATCGGTGAAGGACGCATTGACGCCCAGGGTGGACGCCAGTCCAATGCCGGGGATGGCATAGTCCGTCCCCCCCTCATTCAGCGCATAACGCCCGTCGATAAGCACCGATCCAAGGTCTACGGTGCGCTCGAAGGCGCTGTCTACGCCCTTGGCCACGGCTATCTGTTGACGACCGCCGTAGCGGAGGAGCACGTTCTCTTGCAACACCTCCGTGGCGGCTTCCACCTGGGGCAAGGCACGCACCGAGCGCATCGCGTCGGTGTTGGGAATGAACACCTTACCCTCTACGGCCGTAATCTTAAGATCAGGATCAAAGTGGCCAAACATGGAGGCCACGAGATCGTGAAATCCATTGAAGACGGACAGCACACAGACCAGCGCGACGGTG
>NZ_CALIIS010000019.1 GCF_938017705.1 uncultured Campylobacter sp. | reverse complement strand
ACTCTTCTGCGCCCTTTAGCTGTGCTTCATTCGTGCTTGCGGCGGCGAGTTCTTTGGCGTTTGAGCTCTCCATGCGCTCCTGCATCGCGCGCTGTTCGGCTTCGATCTCCTCCCTAGATTTAAACTGGATCGAATGCAGCAAACGGATGCTGTCGGATTTGAGGCGCATTACAAGCTCCATAAAAAGATTGTAGCTCTCCTTTTTATACTCTGTAAGCGGGTCTTTGTGGTTGTAGCCGCGAAGTCCGATGCCCGCTTTTAGGATATCCATCTGATACAGATGCTCCCGCCAGTCGCGATCGACGATCTGCAGATAAAGCATCTTTTCGATACTTTTGCGCTGCTGCGGATCAATCGGCGCCATCTTATTTTCATACGAAACGGCAAGCGCGCCGATGATCTTTTCTTTCAGCTCTTTGAAATCATCGACCTTTTCAAGCTCGCTGTTTTCGAGCACCTCGCCCGTTTCTTGAGCGATTTTAGCGACGATCGGGAATTTATCGACCTCTTTGATATTTACGCCGTCGAAAATTTCAAGCTCCTCAAGCACGCTAGAGATGTACTCCTCGCGGTTTTGAATGATTTTATCTTTCAGATCGTAGTCGGGATCCAAAAGCTCATTGCGATATTTATAGATCGTCTTGCGCTGCTCGTTTGCGACGTCGTCGTATTCTAAGATATTTTTACGCGCTTCAAAATGCAGGCTCTCGACCTTTTTCTGCGCGTTCTCTACTGCGCGCGAAACCATGCCTGATTCGATATGCTCGCCATCTTTTAGCCCCAAGCGATCCATGATATTTTTGATTTTGTCGCTACCGAAAATTCTAAGCAGATTGTCCTCCAAGCTTAAGAAAAATCTACTCTCGCCCGGATCGCCCTGACGTCCACTTCGTCCGCGGAGCTGATTATCGATGCGGCGGCTTTCATGGCGCTCGGTACCTAAAATATACAACCCGCCCAAAGCGCGCACTTCATCGTCTATGCGGATATCCACGCCGCGTCCCGCCATATTCGTAGCAATCGTCACCGCGCCCTTTACGCCAGCGTCTTTGATGATCTGCGCCTCACGCTCGTGATTTTTGGCATTTAGCACGGAGTGCGCGATGTTTTCTTTAACCAAAAGCTCGTGCAGCTTCTCGCTCTTTTCGATCGACGCCGTACCTACTAGCACGGGCTGACCTTTGGAATTTAGCCGCTTGATCTCATTTATGACGGCGTCAAATTTCTCGCGCTCGGTCTTGTAGATAAGATCGTTTTGATCCTTTCTGATGACCGGCACGTTTGTAGGGATCGAGACCACTTCGAGTTTGTAAATTTGAGAAAATTCCGTTGCTTCTGTCTGTGCCGTACCCGTCATACCAGCGAGTTTTTCGTAAAGGCGGAAGTAGTTTTGAAAGGTAATGTCGGCAAGAGTTTGGCTCTCCTCCTGGATTTGCACGCCCTCTTTAGCTTCAAGAGCCTGATGGAGCCCTTCGCTGAATCTGCGCCCCTCGCTCAGACGTCCCGTAAATTCATCCACGATTATGACCTGTCCGTCGCGCACGACATAGTGCACGTCTTTTTCAAATAGATAATTCGCCTTAAGTGCTTGATCAAGGTAGTGGCTAAGCACGGCATTTTCGAGACTATAGAGGTTATCCACGCCAAAAAGCTTCTCGGCTTTTGAGATTCCTGCCTCTGTAATCAAAACGGCGCGGTTCTTCTCATCTACGGTAAAATCACCCGTCGCCTTGCCTTTCGGATCGGCTGGCGCCTCGCCGCGGATCATTGCGCGCGCTACTTCGTCGGCTTTAATATAACCGTCCAGAGTGCGATTCGTAGGACCTGAGATGATTAGCGGCGTCCTGGCTTCGTCGATTAGGATGCTATCAACTTCATCGACGATTACGAAATGATGCCCACGCTGTACCTTTTCATCCGCGCTAAATTTCATATTATCGCGCAGATAGTCAAAGCCGAACTCGTTGTTTGTGCCGTAGGTGATGTCGCACGCGTATGCAGCCTTGCGCTTGGCGTCGTCGTATTCGCCGCCTACGATCACACCGGTGCTAAGCCCTAAAAATTCATATAGCTCGCCCATTTGCGCAGCATCGCGCTTAGCTAGGTAGTCGTTTACGGTCACGACGTGAACGCCCTTGCCCTCCATCGCATTTAGCACTACTGCCAAGGTCGCTACGAGGGTCTTTCCTTCGCCCGTTTTCATCTCGGCAATCGCGCCGTCGTTTAGCACCAAACCGCCTATCAGCTGAACGTCGAAGTGGCGCATATTTAGCACTCTTTTGCCCGCCTCTCGCACGATAGCAAACACTTCGTTAAGCACGTCGTCCGTGCTCTTTTCGCCTGCGCGAACTTGCGCTCTTAACGCTTCAAATTCCGCCTTAAGCGCCGCATCGTCCATCGATGCGTAGTTTTCCTCGAGCGCACTGATCTGCGCTGCGCGCTTGGCGTATTGTTTGACGATCCTATCGTTTTTAGTACCAAAAATCCCGTGGATGACCTTTTTAAACATCTCAAACCTTAGTTTTAAAATTTTAACCGCGCATATTAACATATTTTTAGTTTCTATTTAATTAAATCCTAGAAAAACGGCTATAATACGCGCAAATTTTCAAAAATAAAGGCAAAATTTATGAAAAAAACTCTTATTTCTTTAGCAGCGAGCTGCATTTTTGCATTCGCAAGCGGGATAGAATTCGATACGCTGAGCGCAAATTTTTCGCAAACCGTGCAGAGCGACGATGCGAAAATCAGCTACGGCGGCGATTTTAGCGCCACAAAAGAGCACGCCGTATGGCATTACAAGACCCCTACGATAAAAAATATATTTTTTAGCTTCACAAAGGTCGTCGTAATCGAGCCCGAACTCGAGCAAGCTATCATCACAAATATCAAAGAAACGCCGAATTTAACAGCGATCCTAGCGAACGCAAAACCCAATAAAAAGGGCATTTATGAGGCGAGCTTCGACGACGTGAAATATCTCATCGAGCTAAAGGATGATCTGCCGAGCAAGATCAGCTACACCGACAAAATGGATAATAAAGTCGTCATCAATCTAAGCAACGTCCGCAAAAACGCGCCGGTAAACGAGGCAATCTTCAAGCCGGCAATTCCGAAAAACTACGACATCATCACGCAGTAGGCGCGTGTGAGGCTACTTTTCGTCTGTCACGGCAACATCTGCCGCTCGCCTATGGCGCAATCCGTGATGCAAAATTTCATTAATCAAAGCGACCTAAGTGCGTGCGTGAGCGTAGATTCTGCGGCAACGCACGCCGACGAAATCGGCTCGCCGCCCTACTACGAGACGCAGCGCGTGTTAAAAGAGCAAAAGGTGCCGCTCGTAGCGCATCGCGCCGTGCAGGTCACGCCCGCAGACTACGAGCGCTACGATCTGATACTTTGCATGGATGATGAAAATATGCGCTCGCTGGGGCGAATTTTTCGCGGCAAGGATATGGCTAAGGTAAAATTTCTTTTGGAATTTGGAGAGGGAAATTTTACAGACTACAATGCGCTAAATTTCAAAGACCCGACAAAACGAACCGGCTTAAATTTAAAGGACGCCAGTTCAAATTTAACCCATCCCGAACACCTACAGATCGCCGATCCCTACTACACGCGCGATTTTGAGCGCTGCTATGCAGATATTAAGCGCGGCTGCGAGGGACTCTTGCGATACATTAA
>NZ_CALIIS010000018.1 GCF_938017705.1 uncultured Campylobacter sp. | reverse complement strand
ATGCAGGCGGTAAATTCTATCACTTCCAATAGCGGCTATGTCGCAAGCCTAGGCGCTTCGTCAATCACTTCGCCTTTGGGAAGTATCGTTTCAACTCCTCTTATTGCAGTGATTTTGTGTTCTACAATGTTGCTTCCGTTTATCATCCTAGCGGTTATGAAAGCAAATCGCGACAAACCTCGTGAGACCGATCCTTGGGCGTGCGGCTTTAAATATAGCCCTCGCATGCAGATAACTGGCGGTCCTTTTACTGGCGATTTAAGAAAGATTATGGATTGGTTATTTAGAGGTCATAAACGCAGAATAGAGCAAAACGGCTACTTCGGACCGATCGAGTATCACAATCATCCACAAGACATTTGGTGGACGATGATTTATCAACCGGTAATCGATTGGAGTAAGAAGATCGCCGATAAGATAGGAATTATTCAAAGCGGCTATGCAAATTTATATACGCTTTACATCCTAATCTATCTTTGCGCGATACTGGGCGTCGGATATTTCTTGATCTAGGAGGTTTGAGATGCAGACTATACAAACTATATTTTTAATGATATTTCAAGTCGCGGTTATCGTCCTAGTCGCTCCACTCTTCGACGGTATGGCTAGAAAACTTCGAGCCAAACTTCAGTCGAAACAAGGAAGCGATTTTTTCCAGACTTACCGCGATATTATTAAGCTTTTTAAGCGCGGCAGAACCGTTCCTGCGTGCAGCCACTGGGTATTTAGGTGGGCGCCGTTTTTTCTATTCGCTACTTCGGCAGCGATTTTGGCGGCTATTCCTATTACATACAGCAAAGATACTCTTTTCGGAGCGTATTCGGATATTTTCGTTATCCTATATCTAGGCGCGCTTTTGCGCTTCGTATTCGGTGCGGCTTCGATAGATAGCGGTAACCCGTTTGCGGCAACCGGCGGTGGACGTGAGCAGATGCTTGCCGTTTTTGTCGAACCTGTGATGATGATGTGCCTAATCGTAGTAATGATGGCTGCGGGAACTTCAAATTTAGTTGAGATCCAGCAGATGGTACGCAGCGGTCAGATCGGCTATCAAATTCCAAGCTTTGCTGTCGCTTCGATTGCATTTTTATGGTGCATGTATGTCGAGACCGGCAGAAAGCCATTTGATCTTGCCGAAGCCGAGCAAGAGCTTCAAGAAGGACTTTTGGGCGAATACGCAGGTAGCGATTTGGGCTTAGTGCAAGCGGCGCTTATTTTGAAGCAATTTGCGATGATCGGATTATTCCTAACGATATTTGAGCCGTGGAATTTTAGCAATCCGTTTTTGGCGATCATAATCTTTGTGCTAAAAACCGGCGTATTTTACGTAGCAGCCGTTTTCATCGACAACTTTGGACCACGCTTCAGAATGACTTCGAGCATGCGCAAAATTTCATGTGGTGCTCTTGCCATTGCTTTTGCGGCATTAACGCTTTACGTAGTAGGATTTTAAGATGAATAGTATCGATATTTTAGCAATTTGTATGATCGTGACGTCACTTGCGGTATTCGGACTTAGAAATTTAAAACTTTCGATCGGAATTTACGCGATTCAGACGCTATTTTTGGTAAGCATATTTTTTATGCTGTATTCTAACTTCAATGCGCCGCAGCTTAGAATTTGGGCGATAGTGGCGTTTTTTACGAAGGTTATTTTCGTGCCGGGAATTTTATTTTGGCTAGTTAAAAAGCTGGATGTGATCAGCGAGGATGAGCCGGTAGGCGGCTTTTTCGTAAGCCCCGTTATTGCGATGGGATTTTCGCTAGCGATTGCGATGACAATCAATCCGATCTTGCTTAAATTCTCTCTTATTCAAGAAAGAATCGTTCTAATAGCGGCGGTAACCGTATTTATGATGGGAATTTTCGGCTTCATGCTAAGAAATTCTTTCATCAAGCAAATTCTAGCCTACTGCCTCTTTGAAAACGGCATCCACCTAAGCCTTGCACTTATGGCTTACAACTCTCACGAGCTAGTCGAGCTTGGAATTTTAACCGATGCAATCTTTGCGGTTATTATTATGAGCATTTTGGCGGTTAGATTTTACAAAGCTTATGACGGGCTTGATACGTCTAAAGCTTCGAATTTAAGGGGTTAATGATGAATAGTTTAGCTTTTATATTAATTTTTCCGTTGCTCGGAGCGCTGATATTATTCTTATGCCCTAAGAATTTCAAGCTCCTAAGCTCGCTACACGTTTTGATTTCTGCAGTTACATCCGCAGGGCTACTCTGTAACGTAGGCAAGCTTATCAGCGGCAACTTCGAAGCGTTTTACGCATACGATAAATTCCTATTCCTAGATAGCCTAGGTTGCGTATTTTTAGTGCTAATCGCCGTAACGGGCTTTTTGGTAAATTTATACTCCAC
The DNA here is from genome assembly GCF_938017705.1 of uncultured Campylobacter sp. Lineage (GTDB taxonomy): Bacteria > Campylobacterota > Campylobacteria > Campylobacterales > Campylobacteraceae > Campylobacter_B. The sequence continues at coordinate 1,406 of NZ_CALIIS010000018.1, read as the reverse complement.
CACCTATATGAAGTGGGAGATACAGGGCGGTCATCTGGATCTTAGCGATCTTAGAAAATACTACGCGCTCTGCCACGCTTTCGTTTTTACGATGACGCTTAGCGTGATCTGTAACAACGTTGCGTTTATGTGGGCTGCGGTAGAGGCTACTACGTTAGCATCGGTATTTTTGGTCGCTATTCATAAAGACAAAAAATCTACCGAGAGCGGTTACAAATATATCGTTATCTGCTCGATCGGCTTAGCGTTTGCGCTTTATGCGACCGTTTTACTATATGCGGCTACATTCAAAATCACGGGCGATGGCGAGGCTTCGATGCTTTGGACTAGCATTATGGATCACGCCAAAGGCTTAAACAAAGATGCCGCTAAGCTTATCTTTATATTCGCTCTAATAGGCTTTGGAACCAAAGCAGGACTTGCTCCTACTCACACTTGGCTTCCTGACGTTCACGCAGAAGGTCCGGCTCCGATTTCGGCACTACTTTCGGGTGTGCTTTTAAAATGTGCGATGCTAGCGATATTTAGATATTACGCGGTAACCGCCGAAGCGGTAGGGCCAGACTTCGTTAAGCACGTGATGCTGATCTCGGGCACGATCACGCTATTTATAGCAGGAATTTTCCTCGTTCGTCAGCACGACGTAAAAAGGATGTTTGCTTACCACTCGGTCGTTCATATGGGTGTTATTGCATTTGCGCTAGGTATCGGCGGATATTTCGGCTTGCTTGCCGCGATCTTTCACTGCTTAGCTCACAGCTTTACCAAGGCTCTTGCATTCTGCTCTACCGGTAATATCGCTAGAATTTATGGTCACAAAGATATGACTAGAATGGGCGGTATGGTAAAAATCGCTCCGCTTACTACGATAATGTTTGGTGCTGCGGTTTGCTCGCTCGTAGGCGTTCCTGCGTTTGCGATCTTTGTAAGCGAATTTAACGTTTTCAAAGGCGCGATAGCCAGCGGTCAATACATAGCCGTAGCATTATTTGCGATCGCGCTCGTAATTATTTTCATTGCGGACTTCGCGCACTTTAATCTAGCGAGCTTCGGTACGCCTAAAGGTGAAGTGGTTTATGCTAAAGAGATGAGCTTGTTTGAAAATTTACCGCTAATCTTGCTTTGCGCTTTAGTGATAATTTTCGGCGTATGGCACGTAGGTGATTTTTGGATGCTCGTCGAAAACGGCGTTAGAATAATGATGAGAGGTTAAAAATGAGAGGCGATAAATTTATAGAAATTTTAAAGACCAAAGTCAAGGCCTTAGAAGTTACCCGCCAGGCCGAGGATCAAATTACCGTTTTAGTGGATAGAAATGATCTGCCGCTTGCGGTTAAAACGCTGTATTATGATATCGGCGGTTTTATCAGCACGATGATCCCTAACGATGAGGGCGAGCTAAACGG
>NZ_CALIIS010000017.1 GCF_938017705.1 uncultured Campylobacter sp. | reverse complement strand
CGACATTTTCAACGAGGTGTTCGGCAGCTACTACCTGGAACAGAACGACCTGCCGAAGGCGAAATACTATCTCTCACACGCCCTGATGGTCGACGGACGGATGCCGGACGCCCAGCTGGGGCTGGCACGCATCGCATGGATGGAGCACCGCCCGGCCGACGCGCAGCGATGTCTGCAGCGTGCCGTTTTTGCTGGCTATTTTCATCACCGTGCTGGTCTCGCCGCTGGTGCTATATGTGCAAAAGCTCCGCGTCGGCCGCGTTTTTAGCTTTCTGCTCGTGACTTTCGCATTCGTAGCGATTATGGTTTTTTTCGGCTCGGTGATCTTTGATGCGATCAAGGAATTTTCGGCGCGCTTGCCGGAGCTTCAGGCTAAATTTAACGACGTCTTGCAAGGCATCAGCACAAGGCTTGTTCGCTTCGGCGTAGAGTTTGACGTCCAAGGACTGGGCGTCGATCCTAACGAGGTCGCGGCACAAATCTCTACCTTGCTTCGCAAAACGGGCTCAATCGTCTCGACGGGATTTTTCATCTTCATAATGGTCTCGTTTATGGTCTTTGAAAGCTCTATGATGGATGAAAAGATCCGCTACTTTTCGCAGCGTAGCCACGCGACGCATACTTTCGTCAAAAAATTTGCTTCAAATTTGAAAAAGTACCTTCTCATTAAAACTATAGCCTCGGCATGCACCGGCGCGCTGATCGGGCTCGGACTATGGGTGCTCGGAGTTCCGTACGCCGCACTGTGGGGGATTCTAGCCTTCGTGTTAAATTTCATCCCAACCATCGGCTCGATCGTAGCGGTCTTCCCGACGCTTTTTGTAACCCTTTCTACGATGGATATAAGCTACAGCGTCTGGACCATCGCGATATATCTAGCCGTAAACGTCGCGATCGGCAATATCATCGAGCCGCGATTTTTAGGGCAAGGGCTCGGGCTTTCAACGATCAGCGTGCTCGCGGGGCTGCTGCTGTGGGGCTTCGTACTCGGCATCGGCGGGTTGTTTTTAGCCGTACCGCTTACGATGAGCATTCAGATCGCGCTTGCCTCAAACGACAAAACGAAGTCTATAGCGACGCTGCTCGGCAACAAGGTGGAAAAGTAGTAAAGCTTTAAGGGCTTGAGCGCGCTCAAGAGTATTTTTGTCTCTTTTAGATAAAATCCGCCCAAAGGATCAAATATGACTAGCGAAAAATTTATTTACGAAGTAAACACGGTGACGAAATTTATCCAAATTTACTGCGATGGCAAGCATATGGACGCGCTTAAAAAAGATGGTGCTGTGCTTCATGACTACAAAGACGATAAGGGGCTAGTGCAGACCCACTTTCATCTGTGCGCGGACTGCGAGCGGATGTTGCGTTACGCCTACGCGCGCCTTGGTGCCTGCCCGCACACCGAAAAGCCACGCTGTCACCACTGCCCGCATCCGTGCTACGAGCGCGAAATGTGGGTAAATATGGCTAAGATGATGAAATATAGTGGTATGAAGCTGGGGCTTACGAAGATCAAAAAGCTTTTTTCGTTTAAAAAAAGCTAACTTGTGCGGGCAATTTAGTTAAAGTTTGCGGGTAAAATTTATCTTTGCAAGCTCGCTTCATCTCTGCACAAAAAAAGTACAAAAAAGCGGCGTGAGAAGAAGCGCAAAGAGATATAAAATCAATCAAAATGCTAAATCTTAGCGCCTAAAATTCTGCCTCGCAAACGCAAATCCTCCGCAATCCTTGATAATAAATAATTAAATTTGAGTTTATAGTTTTAAGTTAGAATTGTTCCCAATCAAAGGAGAAAATATGAAGGTCATTACCATCGCGGTCGTTAACGGCAGGGTCGTAAACGAAAAGGAATTAATCGCGTCCATCGCCGATTATGACGATTTTACCGCGGTTGCCGAACAACTCCGTAAAGGGCTGAAATCGAGGTATTTTACATCTAGAGAGCATGCGAGGATCTACAAAAAAATCAGCGTCGAGACGGGCTTTAGGCGCGTGCGATTCGACTACAAACCGTATAAAGATAAAATTTCAAACCTTATTGCCGAGGGCTACACCGTCAAGGCGATCTTAAAAAAGATCGGCGAGGAGGACGAAGCGTTTAAAAGCGCCGTCACCGCCGCAGGACTTACGCACTTTATCTCCGTGACGTTTAAAGACGAAAAAACAAGACTGCGCGCGATCGCCAAAAAAAGCGAGGACTTTTTATATGCATATCGCTTTGAGATTAAGAAAATGCACTTCCAAGGCGTTAGCAATAAAGAAATTTTAAAATATATGAAAGCTCATTACGAAAAAGATTTTGCCAAAGTAAGCGAGCGCGATCTGGCGGCTTTTATCGAGGCAAACGCGGTGCTAGATACCGACCGCAAACTCTCGCTGTATAAAAAGCCGAGCCTTTATGATCCGCATTTTAGCGAGATTATGAAGCTTTACGCAAGCGGTATGCGAGTCTATGATATCTGGAAGACGCTTAAAGCCAAATACCCCGAGCTAGCCAAGCTTCAGGCGCCGAGCCTTTATCAGTTTATCGCAAACAACGCCCTGGGCAAAGCTAAATATATGCAAAAAGACTGATATGTCCGCGCTTCTTTCAAATTTTACTTTCAAATTTAAAATTTCACCGCGATAAAGATATGAAAGCCAGTGAAATTTCGATGAAAACCTGCGTCATTCTCTGCGGCGGCAAAAGCTCGCGTTTCGGCAGCGATAAAACGCTGTTTCCATTTCGCGGGTATCCCAGCATGACGCACTTTCTTTTCTCGCGCCTAAGCCGCGAGTTTGAGCGGGTTTTCGCCTGCGCCAAAAGCTCTAAATTTAACCCGCCGCTTCCTATGATCTACGACGAATTTGAGGAATTTTCGCCGATGGGCGCGCTATATTCGGCGCTGAAACCATTTAGCGGCGAGCGCATTTTTATCATCCCCGCCGATATGCCATTTGTAGAAATTTCCACCATTCGCGCGCTTAGCGAGCAGGAGGGGCAAATTTGCGTGGCGGGCGACGAAACGCATAGACACAGCCTGTGCGGATTTTTTGACGCAGCTCTCGCGCCGCGCGCGCTTGAGCTCTACCGCGCGAAAGAGCATAAGATCGGCGCGCTCATCGGATCTGCAAATTCCAAAGTGCTAAATTTCAAAGACAAAGAGCAGTTTTTAAATATAAATTATCAAAACGATTTAAAGGGCGTAGATGAAATTTAAAGCTTTAGCGCTCGCGCTTTGCGCCATGAGCCTAGCCGCGCAAGATCTCTCCGAACTATACGCAAAGGCCGGCGAATACGAGGCCAAAGGCGATTACAAAAACGCGATGATCTATTACAAAAAGATCGCCGCGGCAAGTCTAGCGGATAAAGGCGATAAACCACGCCGAAAAGTCGCAGAAAATTCTACCTCGTCCGCAGAAAACCGCGCTTCGCACGATGACGCTACCGTTTTAAACTCTGCGGTGCCGCAAAATTCTTTAGCACAAAATTCCGCCATGGCGGAATCCAGCGCGCTAAATTCCGCTGCATCAAATTTCGCAGACGCAGGCTCGGCTGAGTCGGGCTCCGCGTCAAATTTAGCATCGAATTCCGCCTCACTCTCGCAAAATTCCGCCGCGCCGGATTCCGCGCCGCAAGGCGAGCAAAATGGCCGAAATTTTGGATTTTTGGGGCTTAAATACTACGAGCCGATCTATATGCTTTTCACCCACGATTTCAGCAAAAAGCCCGATCGCAAGGCGGATGAGTTGCATTTTGAGTTTAGCTTCGAGCGCCCGATTGCCTACGACGTGCTGGGACTTGGAGAGAAAATTTCATTCGCTTACGCGCAAAATTCCTGGTGGCAGATCACGCAGGATAGCGCCCCCTTTCGCGAAAGCAACTATCGCCCCGAGCTATACGTTAGCGCGCCGGTGCCGTTTGCGGACGAGCTAAAGATAGGCGCCATGCACGAATCAAACGGCAAGGGCGGGGAGGAATCGCGCTCGTGGAATAGACTCTACGCGCAAAGCACCTGGAGCGCGGACGGATTTTCGATCACCCCCAGAGTGTGGTATGCGTTTTGGCTGGACCGCACGAACGAGGACATCGCGGATTATATGGGCTACGGCGATCTGCGCGCATCATACACCTTCGGCAAGCAGCGACTTAGCGCTCTGTGGCGAAATAACCTGCATTTTGACGGCAGTAACCGCGGCGCGATCGAGCTAAACTACAGCTTTCCGATCTTTAACAGCGGATTTTACGGCTATCTGCGCTACTTCAATGGCTACGGCGAAAGCCTCGCGGATTACAAACGCAGCGTCAATAAGATCGGCATCGGACTTTCTTTCGTAGAATTTTAATGCCATCTGCACCGAGTTGCGGGCCAAATTTAAACTCACGACTCGTTGCGCGTCTTAAAATAGCACCAAATTTCAACTGCTTTTAAATTTCTTAGAAATTAATATTCTTTTAGCTAGAATTAGGGATTAAATTTCATCAAAGGATCAAGAAATGGCACAAATTCAAGAGGCCGAACTCATCTGGAAAGACGGCAAACTAATCCCATGGGCGGAGGCTACTACTCACGTTTTGACGCATTCTCTGCACTACGGAAACGCCGTATTTGAGGGCGTACGCGCCTATAAAACTGACAAAGGCTACGCGATTTTCCGCCTGGACGAGCACACTGCCCGTCTTGAAATTTCGGCAAAACTCTGCCTAATCAAGCTTCCGTTTAGCTTCGAGCAACTTCGTCAGGCCCAGATCGACGTCGTCGCGAAAAACCGCTTCGATCAGACCGTCTATATCCGCCCGCTAGCATACTTCGGCTACGGCTCGATGGGCGTTTCGTCTAAGGACTGCTCTGTAAATGTCGTCGTCGCAGCGTGGCAGTGGGGCGCATATATGGGCGAAGAGGCGCTACGCAAGGGCATCAAAGCCAAAATTTCATCGTGGATAAAGCCGGCACAATTTTCGATGATGGCAAAAGCCAAAGCGAGTGCGAATTATTTCAACTCGCAGATGGCAAATTTTGAGGCGGTCGATGCGGGATACGATGAGGCGATACTGCTTGATCCGCAGGGCTTCGTCGCGGAGGGCCCCGGCGAGTGTCTATTTATCGTAAAAGAGGGCGTCATCATCACTCCGCCGAACGACACCAGCCTAGAGAGCATTACTCAAAATTCAGTCATAAAAATCGCGCGCAGCCTGGGCTACGAAGTCCGCAGAGAGCGCATCGCTCGCGATCAGCTCTATGCCGCGGACGAGGCGTTTTTCACCGGCACCGCCGCGGAGGTCACGCCGATTAGCAACATAGACGGTAGGATCATCGGCAAGGGCGAGATGGGCGAGATCACGAGCCGCTTGCAAAAGGCGTATTTCGCCGTCGTTACAGGCAAAGACCCTAAATTTGAGCACTGGCTCACATACGTAAAATAAGGAAAAGCATGCCTGCGGATTTGAATGATTATTTTAATAAGAAAAACAGCGACAAAAAAGGCGGGAATTTAAATTTTAAAATTCCTAATTTTGGAGGAATGGGCAAGTTTAGCGGCGTGATTTACGTGATAATCGCGCTAATCGCACTGCTCGTGATCGCAAAGCCCTTCGTCACGATCCAATCCGGCGAGGTGGGGATCAAGTCAAATTTAGGCAAATACGATCCGACGCCTCTTGGCGCGGGACTTCACTTTTTCGTGCCGTTCATACAGGACGTATTTGTCGTAGATACTCGCACGCGTATCATCAACTACACCAGCAGCGAAGATATGAGCGCGGGTATCGCTACTAAAAGCGGTACCGCGGGCGGTATCATTAGTAAAAACTCGCTTTCGGTGCTAGACTCGCGAAATTTGCCCGTCAGCATCGATATCACCGTGCAATACAGGCTCAATGAAGCCACGGCGCCCAACACGATCGCCGAGTGGGGCTTTTTGTGGGAGGATAAGATCATCGATCCGCGCGTAAAGGACGTCGTGCGCAGCGTCATCGGTAACTATGCCGCCGAGGAGCTGCCTACCAAACGCGACGAGATCGCCAAATCGATCGACGACGGCATCCGCAAAAATATCGAAGCACTGCCGAATTCGCCCGTAGATCTGCTAGCCGTGCAGCTTCGCGAGATCATCCTGCCAGCGAAGGTAAAGGAGCAGATCGAGAGCGTGCAGATCGCCAAACAGGAGGCTGAGCGCACCAAATACGAGGTCGAGCGCGCAAATCAAGAGGCGCTTAAAAAGGCTGCTCTTGCCAAAGGTAACGCAGACGCCGTCAAAATCGAGGCTCAAGGTCGCGCCGATGCCGCCAAGATCGAAGCCGACGCGCAAGCCTACGCCAACAAAGAGGTCGCAAAGAGCTTGGATGCAAATCTTTTAAGCCTCAAGCAGATCGAGACGCAGGCTAAATTTAACGAGGCGTTGCGCGAAAACAGCGACGCAAAAATTTTCCTAACGCCAGGCGGCGCGGTGCCTAATATCTGGGTCGATACGAAAGATAAGGCGAAGCAAAGCGCCATCGAGCGGGAAAATTAAAATTTCAGGCGGTTATACGCCCAGATTTCGCGAGATAAATTTAATAGCGAGTTGCTCTGGGCGCATAAGCTTAACTCGCGATTTCGCAAGTTAATCTTAGCGGCGAGTTCGAAAGCTTATTACGAGCAGAACTCGCGCTCGTCGCAGCTTAAGCCTAGCGGTCGCTTAAAATTTAGCCACTAGGCTTATCCTTTTAAATTTACGAGGCTCACCGCTTCGTAAATTCATAACTAAAATTCCACGTGCGGCGGCTAAATTTAAGGCGCTCGACTTCGCAAATTAAGGATCAAAGATGAAGGTAGATTGGCAAAAATTAGGCGGGCTGCTCCCAGCGATCGTGCAGGACGCGGGCGACGGCGCAGTTTTGATGCTCGCGTATATGAACGAGGAGGCGCTAAGCCTAACGTTGCAGACGGGCTACGCACACTACTTCTCGCGCAGCAAGGGGCGCATCTGGAAAAAGGGCGAGAGCAGCGGTCACGTTCAGCTCGTAAAATCCGCCTTTTTGGACTGCGACAACGATACCTTGCTGCTTAAAGTCGAGCAGTGCGGCGGATCCGCCTGCCATACGGGCTCGCGAAGCTGTTTTTTCAAAGAGATTTCGCTGCAAAAATGCGGCGAAAATATCCAGAGCTCGAGCGCTTGCGGCGCGATAAATTTCGCAGAGCACGGCTCTGCAGCCTCTCTCGCGCAGAAAAATTCCGCGAATTCCCGCGCAGGGCAAAATTCCGCTTCCTGCGACGGTTCGGCGGATTACGCGCCCCAAAATTCTATTGCCTGCGACGGCTTGCAGAATTTAACGCCCAAAATTTCTACTACCTCCTGCAGCAATCAGAGCTCCGCAATGCAAAGCCCTGCTGCGACGAATTCCGCGTTCACAAATTCCGCCGCAGAACGTAGCGAGCAAAATTTAGACGCCGCCTCGCAAAATTCTACGCCCAAAAACTCCGCAGAAAAAAGCCCGTACGGCATTTTGGACGAAATTTATCACGTCTGCTTGGATCGCAAGCTAAACGGCGAGTCCGCACTCTCCTACGTCGCCTCGCTCTACGCGAAGGGCGAAAACGCCTATCTCAAAAAGATCGCCGAGGAGGCGTGCGAGTTCGCGCTGGCGTGCAAGGACCTCTCGCGCAGCGAGTTTTACGCAGATGTCGCGCGCGAGGGCTCCGGCGAGCACAGAGCGGGCGAGCCGCGATACGACGTGATTTACGAGGGGGCGGATCTTTTATTTCACCTTCTACTCGCACTTGCAGCGCACAATATCCACCCAGACGCCCTGCTTGACGAGCTAGCGCGCAGGCAAGGACAAAGCGGCATCGAAGAAAAGCGCAGCCGAGAAAAAAGCTAATTCTGCCTTGCGGCGACCGCGAGTTTATTTAGAGCAAAGCACGCCTGAAGCGAGCCGTAAAGCTTGGGGGCGTTTACGCCGCGGACGCAAATTTAAAGGTCGAAAATGAACGAAATTTTAGAGCGAATTTACGAAATAGAAAACCTCGCCGAACTAGAAATTTTTCTGCGCGCCCAGGATCAAATTTTAATCCGCGAGAGACTGCTGGGCGAATTTGACCGCTACGCCTTTTATAAAAACGCTAGCGAGTGGAACAGGGCCGTTAAAATTTGCGAATGCCTAGCGATCGTAGGCCGGGGCGAGCGCGAGAGCTTGGAGGCGCTGCGCGGGAAATTCTACAACGGCTATGCGATGACCTATTTTTTAAATGCGCAC
>NZ_CALIIS010000016.1 GCF_938017705.1 uncultured Campylobacter sp. | reverse complement strand
ATACGTCAGTATTGCTCCAAAAGTAAGCAATCGTATCTGTTCCTCTGTTAAAGGGTTTTGATTGATGTGCCCTATTTGTTTTTGCAAATGTTTTTTTGTATAAAGTTTGTTTACATAAATCTTTAGCGCAAATAAAAAGATAGCTCCAATAATTATCCATATAATAACACTCATAAGAATAAATGTTTAAAAAGAATTTACTATTTCGCGTATTTTTCACTCAAATCTTTCGCTACTTTTTCGAGAATAGCTGTAATCTCATCGGTGAGTTTGCCAGCTTTTAGCTCGTCTAAAATGTCACGATGGGATACATTGAGGAACTCTAAATATTCTCTCTCAAATTCTTTTATCTTGTCCACAGGCACTTGTCTCAATAAGTTTTTAGAACCTGCATAGATAATCACAATTTGGTTTTCTACGGGGTAAGGGTCGTTTTGTGGTTGTTTTAAGATTTCCACATTGCGCTTCCCTTTTTCGATAACCCCCATAGTAGCTGCATCGAGGTCAGAGCCGAATTTGGCGAAAGCTTCGAGTTCGCGGTATTGTGCTTGGTCTAATTTGAGGGTACCCGCTACTTTCTTCATCGATTTAATCTGTGCTGAACCTCCCACACGCGATACCGAAATACCCACATTGATAGCTGGACGTACCCCTGAGTTGAACAAATCAGACTCCAAGAATATCTGTCCGTCAGTAATAGAAATCACGTTAGTAGGGATATAAGCTGATACGTCGCCCGCTTGAGTTTCAATAATAGGTAAAGCAGTGAGTGAACCACCCCCTTTTACGAGTGGAGCGATGCTTTCGGGGAGGTCGTTCATTTGGCGTGCAATGGTATCATCGGCAATCACTTTGGCAGCGCGCTCTAATAAGCGAGAGTGCAAGTAGAACACGTCACCAGGATAAGCCTCACGTCCAGGTGGACGGCGTAAAATAAGTGACATTTCGCGATACGCAACCGCGTGTTTGCTAAGATCGTCATATATGATAAGCGCGTGGCGGGAGTTATCTCTGAAATACTCACCCATGGTGCAGCCCGAATACGGAGCCAAATACTGAAGCGCGGCTGCCTCGCTAGCACCGGCTGCAACTACGATCGTATAATCCATCGCGCCGTATTCTTCAAGCTTTTTAACGACTTGTGCGACGGTGGATTGTTTCTGACCGATTGCTACATATATGCAGATGACATCCTGGCCCTTTTGATTGATGATAGTATCAACAGCAACGGTGGTTTTTCCTGTTTGGCGGTCGCCGATGATGAGCTCGCGCTGTCCGCGACCGATCGGCACTAGCGCGTCTATCGCCTTAAGACCCGTTTGAAGTGGCTCATGGACGGATTTACGAGCCATGATACCTTTAGCCTTTTCTTCGACAAATCTAGTATCGCTGGTCTCTATCGCGCCCTTGCCGTCGATCGGCTCGCCTAGGGCATTTACTACGCGACCTATTAGCGCATCACCTACCGGAACGCGTAAAAGCTTACCCAGTCTTTTAACGCTACTACCTTCGTTAATACCGCTAGTATCGCCTAAAATAACGATGCCGACACTGCTCTCCTCTAAATTTAACGCGATACCACGAGCTCCGTTTTCGAATTCGACCATCTCGTTAGCCATTACGTTTTTTAAGCCGTAAACATTAGCAACGCCGTCTGCGACCGAAACGACCTTACCGGTTTCTTCGATATCAACGCTAAGATCGAAATTTTCAATTCGCTCTTTGATTATGCTGCTGATTTCGTCTGCCTTAATTTTCGCACCCACGCTTTACTCCTTTAAATTGCTTTTAAAATATATTCGCTCATTTTTTGTTTCAATCTATCAACTGAAAAACTAATCTCAAATCCAAGATCCTCGACTTCGATCTTAATACCCTCAAGCTCACTTTTAACGGGTTGTAGGGTAATATCTGCATTAAATTTCTTTGAAATTTTAGTTTCTAGCTCTTTTATTTTCGCGGCGTCTATTTCGGTAGCGGAATAAATTTTACCCAAATATTTATTATCCAGCGCCGCAATATTCTTGCGCAGTTCCTCGACTATCTGCGGGATTAGTGCAATACGCCTATTCTTAGCTAAAAGTTTAATAAAATTTACGATTTTTTCGCTTGGATTTTTTATAAATGACGCGATAAGTTCCACTTTGGATTCCTCTTTTAGCGTCGGAGATTTTACAATATCTTGGAATTTTGGAATTTTAAACGCGCTCGCGACGCTCTCGAGCGTCTGCAAAACAGAGCATAGTTCATCTTTTTTATAGCTCAGTATCAGGGCGTTTACATATCTTTTTGAGGTGTTATTTATCATCATCCGACCTTTTTCTCTACGATTTTAACCAGTTTGTCTTGACCGAATTTAATGTCGTCCGATGCAAAAACATCATCCAGTATCTCGCTTACGACCTCTTTTTTGATCTTACGCGCCTCAAAGCTCTTCTGCTCGTCGAAAGATTTTTGCAAATTCGCAATCTCTTGCTCGGTCGCATTTTTTATCTTTTCGGCAGCGAACACGATCTCTTTTTTAGCGGTTTCGATTAAAGCTGCGCCTTGAACCTTGGCATCTTGCAGATCTTTTTTAGCTTGCTCTTTGCGAGCTGCGGACTCTTTTAAAATTTTTTGATTAGCTTCAAGCCTAGATGCGATGCCGTCGATCCTACCTTGATATGCCGCTTTTGCAGGACCTTTTAACAGATAAAACAAAATTCCGAAAAATAAAATGAAATTTATGCTTCGCCACAGCACGTCGTAGTCTTTGACTCCATCGTGCTCGCCACTTGCTAAAACAAGCGCGGGAATTATAAATAAAAATAGATATTTTTTCATACTGAAAACCTCATACTTTAGCCACAGCGCTACTTAGAGCATTTTTAAATTCCGGAATTTTGGCTTGCAAATCATTTTTTAGGTTGCGCTTTTGCTCATCCAAACCGCCTAAGAATTGATCAAAATCCTCCTCCATCGCGGCTTTTTTCTCGGCTATTTCTCTAGCGGCAGCCTGCTTCGCACTATCCATCGCCTCTTGCTTTATTTTAACAGCTTGCAACTTCGCAGCATCCATGATCCTTACGATCTCTGCTTTATCGGCATCTGCATCCTGTGCGTTTTTCATCGCATTTGCCTCATCTTCTTTAATAATAGCTTCTCGCTTTTCCATATGCAAAAGTAGCGGTCTATAAAGCTTGATATTTAAGAAGTAAATCAAAGCTAAAAATACGACGATGGTCGTTATCATGGCGGTCAAACTTACGTCTAGCATCGCACCTCCTCTAGGTTAGTTTTAAACAAAATGCGTATTTTACAATATGAAAAATTAAAATACACTATAAAAAATCATCCGATTTTCTTTAAAAACTCGGAAATTTGTAAAATTTCGCTAAATTCGATCGAAATTTTACGCTCTTTGATACTTATTTTACCGAATTGATCAAGCTTGGCCTTTAGCTTTAAAAGCTCGGGCTTGAAGCTTTGAAATTCCGCGCCAGGCTTTTTCTCTTTCGGAACGGTTTTATCTTTGAGCTTTTTTACTAAATTTTCGGTATCTCTTACGCTTAGGCGCTGTCCTAAAATGGTGTTTAGAGCTAAAATTTGATCCTCTTTTTCAAGTCCAACCATTATCTTGGCGTGCCCTTGCGAAATTTTATCTGCGCTTATGGCGTCTTGCACTTCGGAGCATAAATTTAAAAGCCTTAACGTGTTTGTAATCTGTGTGCGGGACTTTTTGATGATGTCGGCTAACTCCTCTTGCGTGATCCTGTATTCGCTGATGAGCTCCTTATAGGACTTAGCAAGCTCGATAGGATTTAGATCCTCGCGCTGGATATTTTCGATGAGGGCAAGCTCTCTTAAATTTTGAGATTTTATGTCCGCGACTACGGCTTTGATTTTACTCTCGCCCAAAAGCTTCGTCGCTCTTAGGCGCCGCTCACCGGCGATAAGGACGTAAGAATCATCTTTTTGAATAACAATGATAGGCTGAATAAGCCCGTGGCGGGCGATGCTTTCGCTCAGCTGCCTAAGTGCCTCCTCATCGAAGCTCTGCCGCGGTTGATATGGATTTGGCTCGATTTTATCGACATCGATTTCGATAACTAAACTATCTGCATTTCCACTTTCTAGCTCCCTGTTATAGGAGCTTTCTACGTCATCTAAAATAGCACCGAGCCCGCGCCCGAGCGCTCTTTTTATCTTGCCCATTTTTGCTCCATTATGGATTTGGCGAGGTCTTGATAGGCGATGGAGCCAGCAGATTTTATATCGTATAAAACTACCGGCTTGCCAAAGCTTGGGCTTTCGGCTAGCTTAATATTGCGCGGAATGATGACTAGATCATCACTCTTGCCGATACGAAAGAGCTTATCATCAAAATATTCGCGTAAATTCGCAACTGTCTCTTTAGCGAGATTGTTTTGCAAGCTGTACATTGTCGGCAAAAATCCGCGAATTTTTAAATTTTTATTGAGCGTTTGCTTGACGACTTTTACGGTATTTAGAATCAGCGCGACGCCTTCAAGCGCGTAGAATTCACACTGAATCGGGATAATTACGCTATCGCTTGCGACCAAGGCATTTACCGTAATGCTACCGAGCGTCGGCGGCGAATCGATGATTATGAAATCATATCTGTCCTTAACCTCGGAAATTTTATTTTTTAGCATTAGTTTGAAGTCTTTCTCTTCGCTTACTTCGCGCTCGATACCTACAAGTCCGATGTTTGACGGCACCAGATCCATAAACTCAAGTTCGGTCTTTTGGATCACTTCGGACATGCTTTTACGCCCCGTTAGGACGTGATAAATGTTAAATTCAAAGTCGCTGCGGTTAAAGCCAAGTCCGGTCGTAGCGTTCGCCTGAGGGTCTACGTCGATCAGTAGGACCCGCTTTTTCTTTATCGCTAGCGACGCAGCAAGATTGACCGCGGTCGTCGTCTTTCCGACGCCGCCTTTTTGATTGGCAATCGTAATTACTTCACTCATCTTAAAGCATAAACCCTTTCTTCATTTATTATGATCGATCCGTCTTCGCAAAGTTTAGCCTGCGCGAGTGAAAATTTTTCACCGCCTAGATGAACGCCAAAGCTTTGCGATTTTTGGAATTGTAACGAAAAATTTCTAAAAATTTGCTTCCACGGGATTTTATTTTCATATAGCGCAAAAAAGCCCTCTATAGCGTCTTTTGCGCTAATTTTTATATCTAAAATTCCCGCATATTCGGGCGCGCCGAGTAGGTTCATGCCGATGCCGCAGACGAGGGTATTTTTGATCTTATTCGTCATCGCCCCGCCGATTTTGCGCTCGCCTAGATAAAAATCGTTGGGCCATTTAAGCCAAAGCTGCGAACCGAGCGATGCGAGAAATTCCTGCATGATCATCGCAAAATATATGCTCGCTGACTGAGGTGGCACGTCTGCGGGCAGATCGCTCTGCGCGACACAGAACGAAAATGCGAGATTGCCGCTCGCGCCCTCCCAATCATTGCCGCGCGAGCCGATACCAGCGCTTTGGCGATTTGCGGCGATCGCAAAAGGCGGCGTTATCCTGCCTTCGCGCACGGCGTCCACCAAAAACTCCTGCGTAGAGGGCATTTGCTCTACAAATTCTACTTGCAAAACCCGCTCCTAGCGTAAGACAAAGTGCTCGCCTTGAAATATTGCAAGCGTTTAAATTCTGCGCTGCGATAGAATTTTGCAACAAGATGAAATTTAGCACGATTAAATTTTACGACATAGTGAAATTTTGTGCGATGAAATTTTGCGATCTTGCTAAATTTTTCGGCAACGCGGATTTTCCCAGCAGCATTTCGATAAAATTTTAAAGCTTTGTCTAGCAAAAATTCTGCGGCACGATCACAGAATTTTAAATGGTGCGTGTTTGGTGCGACGCCGCAAGATCCGTAACCGCGGCGGCGAAATTTTAAGCTCCTGTGAGCGTAAAATTTTAGAGCATAGAAGCGAGGTTTTAAAATTTTATAAAGCCTTGATTTTGGAGCTTCGCTTCGAAATTCCGCACGGCAAAATTTTACTTCACGATCGCGGCGATATCCAAGGCAGAATTTCGCCGCGACGCCAAAAGCGCGGCGCAAATAAAATTCCCGCGTAGCATCAAAAGCGCGGCATAAAACGCGAGAATTTAAGATCCCGCTTAGCATAGCAGATCGCCGATCTTTAGCCGCTTGCCGTTTAGATACGCGCTGGCGTCCACCGGCTTTTTACCGGGCTCTTGCACCTTCATGATCTTAACCGCACCCTCGCCGCAAGAAACGCAAAAACTGGGCTTATCAACGTGCAGAATTTTGCCCGAGCGTTCAAATTTACGCCCGCTAGATTCGCGCAAAAGCTCTAGTTCTAAAATTTTTAACCCGCCAGATAGATAGATCCCGGGCCATGGCGTTAATGCGCGAAATTTATTATAAATTTGCTCTGCGCTTTCCTCAAAGCTAAAAAGCCCGTCAGATTTGCTTATTTTTTTGCAGTGCGTAGCCTGTGCGTCGTCCTGCTTTAGCGGCGTTAAATTTGCAAAATTTCGCAGCACTCGCACGGTCAGCTCGCCCGCTAGATCCCCGAGCTCGTCAAACAGCTGCGCCGCCGTTTTATCCTCGCAAGGCGTGTAGGCAAAATCAAGCATATCGCCCGTGTCAAGCCCAGCATCCATCAGCATCGCCGTCACGCCCGTCTGCTTTTCGCCCGCCAAGATCGCACTTTGGATCGGGCTCGCGCCTCGGTATTTAGGCAGGATCGAGGCGTGCAGGTTTATGCAAGGCGCGATATCAAGCACGCTTTGCGGCAAAATTTTACCGTATGCGGCAACCACGATAAAATCAGGCTTTAGCTCTTTTATCTGCGCTGCGACCGCCCCCTCTTTTAAACTCGCAGGCTGAAAGATCGGCACGGCGGGAAGGTGCTGCTGCGCGTAAGCTTTAACCTCGCTAGGCGTTAAAATTTGCTTCCTGCCGACGGGCTTATCGGGCTGCGTAAAGACAGCCGCGATCTCAAATTTCGCCCCCGCAAGCGCGCGTAAAATTTTAGCCGCATACTCGGGCGTACCCATAAAAACTATACTCATTCTTTTCCTTTAAATTTAGCCACATCGCGGTGCGAGCGATCATACAGGCGCTAATCGTGCTCGCAATAAATTGTACGCAGACGTGAGGTAAACCCTGGTTCACACTCGCGCGCCTATTTGACGACGGATTGATTTTTATCCTCGGATCCGTCCGGCCAAGGCCAAAAAGCGCACGGATCTTTGGACCAATAAATCTTTGCAGACGGTTTCGCTCCCAGCTCGTCAAGGCTAATCTTGCCGTCACGATTAGCATCGAGCCTCTTAAATTCCGAGCCTGAGCGCAGATTTAGCTCTACTCTCAGCCCAGACGGCACCTCGCTCGCCATCCACTCCTGCAAGCTCAACGCGCCGTCGTGATCCTTGTCGTTAAAGTCCATAAAATTCGGCACCGGATTGGCGGGATCGCAACCGTATGCGCCGAAGCATAAAAATACTAGAATAAAAATTTTATTCATTTCGCCTTCTTAAATTTTATCTTTTTGCGACGTTTGCGAGCGGTAAACATAAAATTTACCCACATATTCGGACGCGCTTAAGACCTGCGTTCGCAAAAGCCCTCTGCAGCGCGGCTTTAGCACAACCTACAGCTCCTTTTTAAGCAGCTCAAGCAGGCTAAATTTTAGCTCGTTTATATTTTGTCCCGTCGCCGAGGAGATCGACATCACGAAAAACGGCTTAGCGGCGTCAAACTCATAAATATCTTGTTTAAATTTCATCTCGCCAGCCGTGCCCGCAAGTCCCAAATGCGACAAAAAAGCGTCAAATTTTTCCTGCAAATTTTCGGCCGCGTCCGCGCGAGTTAGAGCGATCGCGTAGTCTCTTTTTGCAAGCTCTCCTGAAAATTTCGCCGTCTCGGCCCGCAGCGCGTCAAACTGCTCCTCAAGGCTGCGGTAGTTCGCAAGATCGAGCATAAAAAGCAAAATTTTCGTGCGCTCGACGTGTTTTAAAAACTGCACGCCAAGCCCGCGCCCTTCGCTTGCGCCAAGGGTGATGCCCGGGATATCGGCCATGACAAAGCCGCTGTATTCGTCAACCTCGACGAGGCCTAGCTTTGGCGTAAGGGTGGTAAACTCGTAGTTTGCGATCTGGGGTTTGGCGTTTGAGACAGTCGAGATTAGCGTGCTTTTACCGACGTTTGGAAAGCCCACGAGCCCCACGTCGGCGATGAGTTTTAGCTCCAATCTCACCTCGCGCGTCTGCCCTTCTAGGCCCTTTTGCGCGTATTCGGGGGCCTGGTTGATCGAGCTTTTAAAATGCACGTTACCAAGCCCACCTTTACCGCCTTTTAAAAACAGCTTCGTCTCGCCGTCGTTTAGCATATCAAGCACCAGCTCGCCGCTATCCTCGTCGTAAACGCTGGTGCCCGGAGGCACGATGAGATAGAGATCCTCGCCGCTTTTGCCGGTCTTTTTGCGACCCTCGCCGGGCGCGCCGTTTTGCGCTTTAAACTCACGCTTGCCCTTGTAGGATGAGAGGGTATGAGAGTTTTTATCTACTCTAAAATACACGTCGCCGCCGTCGCCGCCGTCGCCGCCGTCGGGACCGCCTGAGATGACGAATTTTTCGCGGCGGAAGCTGACGCAACCTGCGCCGCCATTGCCAGATTTAACGCTAAATTTTACGCTGTCTATGAACATAGCTATCCTTAAATTTAAAACGGCAATTATAGCCAAATGAGTTGAAGATAATTTTTAAATGGATGAAATTTTAAAAGAGGGGCTTGCGCCCCGAAGATTTAGCGATGCTTACGCGGCCGGATAAACCGATACTTTTTTGCGATTTTTATCTTTTCGCTCAAATTTTACGACGCCGTCGATCAGCGCGAAAATCGTGTGATCGCTACCCATGCCTACGTTGCAGCCCGGGTGCGTCGCGGTGCCGCGCTGGCGGATGATGATGTTGCCCGCGCGAACGAACTCGCCGCCGAATTTTTTGACGCCCAAGCGGCGTCCGATACTATCTCTATTATTTTGGGTTGAGCCCTGACCTTTTTTGTGTGCCATTTCCTATCCTTTATGCGTTAATCGAAACGACTTTGACGCGGGTGTATTGGCGTCTGAAGCCGCGTTTTACTTTTGAATCTTTACGTCTGCGTTTTTTGAAGATAACGACTTTTTTATCCTTGCCTTCGCAAACGACTTCCAAAACCACCTTGGCACCCTTTACGAACGGTGCTCCTACCTTTAACTCGCCGTCGTTTAGCGCTAAAACTTCGCTAAGCTCGAGCTTTGCTTTCGGCTCAGCATTAAAATGGTCTAAATTTAGGTAGTTGCCCTCTTCGACCTTATACTGCTTGCCGCCGTGTTTGATGATAGCATACATCAAAAATCCTTTAAAATTTGGTAGCCAAAAAGGCATTTGCCGTGCAAAATTTAAAAGCCCGTTTGGTATGAAAGGTTGCAATATTATCTCAAATTTTATAAATTCCTACTGAAACGCCTCGCAAAATTCCTACGAAATTTCAAATTCAAAGGGCTCGGATTTATTTTAAACTAAAGATAAATGTGCTACTATCGCAACGAAATTTTTGAAGGAGAATTTTATGAGAAATTTAATAGCTGCGCTCGTAGCAGCGGTATTTTTTATCGGTTGTTCCAACTGGAATATATCCAACGAACCAAGCGGAGTACGCAATCAAACAAAATCCCAAAGCAGCAAAACAAATATCGGCGGCGTAAATGATAAAGTCCAAGAGGTTTCCACCGCAGGCACCACCGATATGGTCGAAACGACCTTGCCCGATAGCACAGGTATGACTAATGCGCCGAAAGACCGCAGCGATGCATTTCATATCAATCAAGTAATTTCTGCATGGAATAAACAGCCAGACTCCATCAAGACAACCGAAGACAATGGCAATATCTACACCTGGAAAAACTATAAGCCAGGCTGCGACGTATCACTTACCAGCGACTCGGAAGGCTACGTATCAAAATCCGCTATCAAATCAGCACTCTCTCAGTGCCTATAACCAATTTATCCGCGACGCCGAAATTTTAAAATTTCGTAAAATTTCGGCTTACGAGCGGGTATGCTTCGCCAAATCTAATCTTAAAATCCTACGGTTCACTCTTAAAAATTTACTATTCGTATTGTATAATCGAGGACTTTTAATCACTGGGGCAAAATATGAAGAAAATTTTATTTGCAGGTGCGCTTTTAGCGGCATTAGGTAGCTATGCGGCGGCGGGTGAACACATCAAGGTCTATCACGGCGAGAGCTGCGGCTGTTGCCATAACTGGGCAAAATATATGGAGCAAAACGGCTTTGAAGTCGAGATGATTTCGCTGGCCGATGAGCCGCTTATTCAAAAAAAGAATGAGCTCAAACTTCCGCTGGAACTCGCTAGCTGCCACACCGTGATCATAGACGGATATGTAGTCGAAGGACATATGCCAGCAGGTGAGATCCGCACGTTACTAAAAAATAAGCCTAAAGACGTCATCGGCATAGCAGTACCTGGCATGCCACTAGAAGCACCAGGTATGGAGCAAGGCTCTCAGCCCGAGGTCTATGACGTGGTAGCGTTTAAAAAAGACGGCTCGTATCAAAGCATCGCCACTTACAAAGGCAAAGAAAAAATCAAATAATCCGCCGCTTTAAAGCGGCAACTTACTTATTGGCTCGCTAAAATTTTGCCTATTTATGGCTTGGCGCAATTTGCCTTAGCTGGCGAATGCTGTCACGATCTGCAAAAATGACGCGCAAATTAATTTCAAACGCTAGCTATGATAAAGGGGATTAAAGATTTAAGTGGATGGGCTAATAGGGGTCGAACCTATATTCACAAATCCAGAGTTTGTTGTCCTGCCATTAGACGATAGCCCATTGCGGAAGCGGTATTTTATAGAATTTTGCTTTAAAAAAGCATAAGAGCGGGCGGAATTTAAAAATTTCGTAAAATTTTAGATCAAATTTAAAGCCCTGCTGCGCCGAAACGATAAAATTCAAATGCAAAAGCTAACGCTGCTTTCATAGGCTCCGATAAAAGAATATGGCTGCTCGCCGCGGAGCTAAATTTTAAAATTTGGCTAGTTTATCCTATATTTACGCCTTCGCGAGCTTATTTATTCCGGGATGAAATTTTAGCATATAAGCCTGTCTTCAAAACATATATGTTTAGTGCTCGCTGGGCGCGGGCGCGGCCTTAAATGATATAAATCGCACCGAAAATCCGCAGCGAACATAATTGCGACAAAACCCGGAATGCAGCGCCCTAAATAAGCGTCAAATAGACTTGCGATAGGATCGCACAAAAGTCCTACCAAATGCTCACCTCAAGCGGAGTGTAAAATTTATCACGATTAAGTGGGTCTAAACTAAAATCAAAGCCATATAATTTGAGTGCGAAGCTTGCATAAAATTTCTTGCAAAGGCCGTTCGCAGGCTCAAAAGATATTGCGAAATTGCGTAAAATTTGGCTACGGCAAGATTTTCCAGTACATTGTGTTAATACAAACCGAAAGTGAATAAAATACAATTACTCGAAGTAGCAAAATTTTCCCATACGCTGCTAATACCAAACATTAAACGAATCAGATCAAGTACTATGGACAAAGTGAAATATTTCCGTACATTGTTAGTTCAGCACAGGCTATTTGCTAGACCAGAGCAGAAATGTGCAAAATTTAACTTCGCGTATCATTTAAACACCTAGAAAGCACCTTGCTCCCCAGCTAAATAGCGCGGGTAAATTTATATTGCGTGCTGTTTAAAACTCAAAAATTAATTGGAAATTTTAAATTTCGGGCACGGGTTCGCTTATAAGTATTTGCAAAAATAGCGCATCGAAGCTAGAAAAATTTCGCTCCGTTGCGCTTAAAATTTTGATGAAATTTCGCGTATCAGCTCAACCGCCTCTTTTGCGTCCGCGCATACGAACTCGAAATGCGCCCGTAGCTCCGAGGCACTGCTGTAGCCGCAGCTCACGCCTACGCTTCGCACTCCGGCGGATTTCGCCGCGATGGCGTCGAGCTGCGTATCGCCGATCATAAAGATATTTTGGCTAACAGAAGACAGGATTTCGTTGCTGCAAATTTTGTCATAACAAGGAGCGGAATTTAACTCGTGCGTATCGTAAATTTTACTGCGGCGCGCACCGCCTTTATCGCTCTCGCCCTCGATGCCGATACCGCTCTTTTGGCTATTATCGCCAGCTTTATATTTAATACCAATCGCTTCGCTTAAATTTTTAAACGAAATTCTATCAGAATTTTGACTCGCAATACTGCTTAAATTTTGCTCGTAAACTTTGCTAGGATCAGGATCAAGCGCAGGAAGGCTCTTTAAATCAGGCGCTGAAATTTCACTCAAAATCGCGCTCCTGCTAGCAGCGCTTGTATTTTCATCGGCAGTCGCGTCGTGAGTTTTACCGCGAGCCGCATGCGGGCTTTTGCTAGCGGTCGCGCCGCAAATTCCTAAATTTTCGAGCGCCTTTAAGATCGGTTCGGCGCTTGGTTTGGGATCTCGCACGTCCTCTCGCCCGACGATGGTGCCGAAAAATTCCGCAATCCCCAGATGCTGCAATAAAATTTTAGAAAATTTCGACGTCTTGGTCGTCACGACGCCTAAATTTGCAAACTCGCTCGCCGCACGAACCGCCTCGAACGCACCGCTTAGCAAAATGGTCTGATCCAAAAATATCTGCGCGTATCGCTGTTTGTAGGCGAGCACGAAATCCTGTACATCCCGTGCCGCGCCCAGGCGCTCAAACATTACCTCTAACGGATGCCCGATAAGCCTTTTAATCGCTTCGTCGCTAGGCTCTGCAGCGCCCAAATGCGCAAACGCGTAGTGAAAGCCGTCCAGTATCGCGGGCGTGGAGTCTATGAGCGTGCCGTCCAGATCGAAAAGCAGTGTAATTTGGAATTTTGGCATTTTAAAATTTAGTTTGGATATAAAAAAAGCGGAGCCGAAGCTCCGCTTATGTGGATCTAGAAAAGATTATTTTCTGAATTTAGCATCTACGCGTCTATTTTGAGCGCGACCTGCTTTAGTAGCGTTTGTAGCGATAGGCTTAGTCTCGCCGTATCCTACAGTGGTGATTCTGCTAGCATCTACGCCGAAGCTCTTAAGCGCACCTCCAACTGCAGCAGCTCTGCGCTCGGAAAGCTTTTGATTATATGCATTCGAACCGGTGCTATCGGTGTGACCCTCTAGGATTACTTTGTAATCAGGGTGAGCTACTAGCACGTCGCTTACGTTTTTGATCTGGTTCATAAACTCAGGGGAAATTTTTGAGCTATCTGTAGCGAAATTTACGCCCAAATTTAATCTAATAACTTTCTCGCAGCCATATTCATCAACAACTACGCCAGCAGGTGTGCCTGGGCATCTATCGACATTATCGCATACGCCGTCGTTATCTGCGTCTTTGCAACCTGCAGGAGCCGGAGCAACTGGAGCTGCATCAGCATATCTCTTGCCAAAATCAACTGCAAAGCCTAGAGTATAGAACAATACGTGGTTGCCGTCGTCAAATCTGATAGCATCGCGTGCTTCAAGTTTTGTAGCAAAATTGTCGGTAATATAGTATTTTAGACCCAAGCCGTATTGACCGAAGCCGCTATCTTGATCGCCATCGTTGTAAACGTCTTTAGTGTAATCCATATATCCAAGACCTAGCAAGCCGTATAATTTGAAATTATCGGTAAAATTTACCAAGTCTTTTACGGCATTGATGTGATAATATTTAGCGTCAGGCTTATCGTTGCCTACTCTGTGAGCTAAATCCTCTACGCCAATATTGCGAGAGTAATCAAAACCAACCTCTACTTGATCGATAAACGAATCTTGTAGATTTTTGGCAAGACGTAGGCCGAACATAAAATTCGAATCCAAATCCATATTGCCCTCATGAGTCATTCCGCCGATAGTAGGGGTGATCTCCCAGTGATAATCAGCATCGCTAGCGAACAATGCGCTGGATGCACACAAGCTTAATGCAAGTAGAACTTTCTTCATTAAACATCCTTTCAAATAAAGTTATAATTCGATATTACCATAAAATTTTTAAAGAATTTACAAATTTGCGACAATTTCGCCACAAATTTGTAAAAAACATTATCTCTTAGAGAACTGCGGACTTCTACGCGCTTTGCGGCGACCGAATTTCTTTCGCTCGACCACGCGACTATCGCGAGTTAGAAGACCTTTTGGCTTGAGAGCTGCTCTAAAATCCTTATCCATCGCGGCAAGCGCTTTTGAAATTCCGTGCTTTAGCGCATCCGCTTGAGCCGAATATCCGCCGCCCAAAGTCTGCGCGGTGATATCCATCGAGATCTCTTGCTTGGTCGCCAAAAGCGGCTGAACAACCCTTAGCTTGATCGCCTCGTGACCGCCTAGCCAGGTGTTTATATCCATGCCGTTTACTACGATCTTGCCGCTTCCCGGTTTTACCCAAACCTTAGCTACGGCAGTTTTTCTCTTTCCGGTTGCATAAATTGTCGCCATGATTATTTTCCTTTTTTAGTTGTTTGCGCAGTATGAGGGTGCTCGCCGCCTTCATATACGAATAGCTTTTTGATCATCGCCTTGCCGAGCTTCGTCTTAGGAAGCATACCGCGAACCGCAAGTCTGTAGAGCTTTGCGGGATTGTTTTTAAGCAGGTCTTGAAATTTCACGCTCTTTACGCTTCCGAAATAGCCCGAGTAGCTGTGATAAAGCTTGTCGTCGCCCTTGTTATTGCCGGTAAATACGGCTTTTGAAGCGTTGATGATAACGACGTAATCTCCGCAATCCACGTTTGGAGTATAGCTTGGTTTATGTTTGCCGCGTAGCAATACGGCGACTTCGGTAAGCATCCTACCGAATCTTTTGTCGGTCGCGTCGATAACGACCCAGTCGCGCTTAACTTCGCTAGGCTTTGTAATTTCTGTCATGGTTTCCGCCTTATTAAAATTTGAGCTGTGATTATATAGAAATATCCTTACGTATAGCTTAATTTAAGCTATATTTAATATATCTGCGCTCAAATTTCATCTAAGCTTTAAAATTTTATCCCTCCTCATTCACTTCGATCAGCTTAGCGCCCGCAGCTTCGAGAACCAGCACGAAGGCGCGCAGCCGCGCATACGGATAAAACTCGCGGATCACGCTTTTATATCGCGTCACTTGAGCTTTGTTTTGCGCGAGGTATTTTTCGGAGCTTTTGTAATCAAAAAGCAAAATTTCATCCTGCCCAAAGCACGCCAGATCCACGCGCAAAAGCTCACCCTCCGCGCTTTTGATCGGCATCTCTTTATAAGCCCAAGCGCCCTTTATCAGAGCTAAAAATTCCTCGTTTTTGCTTAGTCCTAGCGCCCGCGCCGCGATATTTTCAAAATCTGCATCGTTTAAAAATTTAGCGTAGCGACCTCTTGCAAGGCTTACTCCTCGTAAAATTTCATCCGCCGCAAATCCTTCGCTCATCTCCAGAGCATAGTGCAGCGCCTCGCCGAAATATATCGCGCTTAGCGCCTCCGTTTCGCCGCCGCCTGCTTTTTCTTGTGCGCCTTGAGGCTCGCCCGCTACTAGCGCGATCTTTTTGCGCGGCGGTTTCTCCTCTGATTTTACGGAGCTTGGAATTACGTAGCCGTATTGAAAATCCGGGATATCCAGCCACTCCACGATACCCGCGCCCTTGGTCTTTTTGGCGTAAGGCGAAAAAAAGCTATAATTGTATTGATCTATTTTTGTCTCGGAGCGTTTTACGATGATGAGCGAGCGTTCGGCACGTGTAAATGCCACATAGAGCTTATTTATATCTTCTTCATGCGCAGAGCGATCGTTTTCATCCATTAATGCTGCAAATTCCGCATCCAGGCTCTTTCTACTCGCAAATTTATAAAAAATTCTCCACTTATGCGTGGTAAAATCATAGTCCGTCGCGAGCTTTGAGCTCTCGCCCCGGTCTTTTCCTCCGATGCGGTCGCAAACGATTACGTGCGGGAACTGAAGCCCCTTGGACTTATGCACAGTCATAATTTTAATGCCGCTTTGTTCCTTGGCAAATACCTCCGTTTCGTCGTTTGCAAACAGATACTCGCTAAAACTATTAAATTTTGCCAGCGTCTCAAAAAATAGCAGCAGATCCGGATCGACAAAATTTAATTTCAGCGAGCTAGCTATAAATTCTGCCGTTTTTTGCGCATTTTTATGCAGATCGACCGCTATCTTTTTAAGCCGCCTACCCAAAATCACTTCGGCGTTTCGCAGATAAATTTCATCGCCACCTACGCAAAATTTCGCGTACTGAATTACGGCATTTACCTGCTCGCTGCAACGCAGAGCCTTATTTGAGCCGCTACACACCTCGCAGAATTCTGATAGCATCTCTTTTAGCGCGCTTACATGCTCGTTTTTCCAGCATAAAATCGCGATATCATCAGCTCTTATGCCGCACTCCTCAACAAGTCTGCGCGCTTGCTCCGCAGCCCCCTTTAGCACGTCGTCGTATGAAAACGCTGCTACGTAGCCGTAATCGTCGCTTTGCACCTCAAATAGCGGCATTTGTGGATGGGAAAGCGGATAGTCCTTGATTTTTTGCAGCACCGAAGCAGGCATATCGTCATCTAGCTTATTTGCTGCGATTTGATCTTCATAAGACGCAAATTTATCGCGCAAGATCTCATTTACAAATTTTACGATAAGTTTTAAACTGCGATAATTGCGCGGCAGGCTCTGCGTTTTGATTTGACTAAACTGCTCGCGCAATATATCAAAAATTTTTCTCTCTGCGCCGCGAAATTTATAGATGCTCTGTTTTTTATCGCCTACGTAAAAAAAGCTACCGCAGCGCTCTTCCGCTCCTTTGCCAGCAAGCGCCTCAGAGATTAGCGGCAGCATAATTTCATACTGGCAAATGTCGGTATCTTGGAATTCGTCAATTAAAATATGCGTGATTTTAGAATCGAGCCTGAAATACAAAAGCTCGCGGTTGCCCCGCAACGCCTCTGCGCTCGGATTTAGCAGCGAGTGCACGGCTGCGGTGACATCGCCGAACGTGAGCTTGCCGCTTTTGCGCTGTACCGATTTAAGCGCCTCGGCATAAATTTTAATTAGTCCTGCCAGCTTAGCCGCATATGTCGCATCCATCCACGCTATTTCGCGAGCTATGGCGTCTTTTAGCCTTGCTAGCTCACCGTCAAAATGCGAAATTTTTTTAAGCTGCGAGCGCGGATAATCGAAACTACCGTTGGCAAGAGCCGAAAGAATGAAACCCGAAGATAATTTTGACAGATCACTAACAGGGCTTAGCCCATTTACGGCTCCAGCGCTTACGCCCGCATCTCTCGCCGCTTTTTGCAAGCGAGATAAAATTTCATTTATCTCTGCCAGTGCGGAGCTTGCGGGAAGTGTGGGCGGATTTATGCTTATATCGCCTCTCCAAATGCTTTGCAAGCTATTTAGAAACTCACCCTTTGTCATTCCTGAGTCGCTTACGTAGTCCACGACCTCTCTTAATAGCGCTTCGTTTTTACAAATCGCGCCTAAAAACGCCGCCTGCTGCACACCCAAAATCCCTTCATCGTTTTCAAAGCTCGGATCGATGCCGCTATTTAGCGCAAAGGAGCGTAGAGCTTTTGCAAAAAACGCATCAAAGGTAAAGACGTTTAGGCTCTCGCTTAAAAATTTAGGCAGTAGGCGCTGTTGCGACGTCAAAACCTCATCCGCGCTCATATTTAGATCCTCGCAAATTTGCTCCAGCTCGGCGCTAGGCTTTAGCGAGCCATCCTGCAAAAGCAGCAAATTTTGAAATTTCTCCACGATGCGCGTTTTCATCTCAGCAGCAGCTTTTTTGGTAAAGGTAAGCGCTAAAATTTCATTGATCGGCTCGCCTTTTAGCACCAGCTCGATGAACCTGACCGCGAGATTGAAGGTCTTGCCGCTGCCTGCGCTTGCTTCAAGCGCCAGATAATTTTCAAATTTTGCCATCGATCTGTCCCTTGCAAATGATTTTATATTCGCAGTATTCGCAGCTTTGCACCACTTCCGTGCGCGTAAAAGCAACCTCGCTTGCGAATTCCTTGCCGATAGAGCTTAGCGTCTCGCGTAGATTTTCTAAGCTAGGCGTTTTGTCGCCAGGAGCCGCAAACGCGCAATCTTTTAGCGACAGATAGGCGCATTCGCACTCCTGAGCCAAAAGCGCGCGATAAAACGTAAGCTGGAATTTTTCCATATGTTTTTTAGCTGAACCACGTTTGTAATCGATGATAAACTTCCGCCCTGCCTTATCTTCATCGATGCGGTCGATCCGCCCGCTCAGCCGCACTCCGTCAAGCTCGCCTTTTAGCGATACTTCACTACCGCTAAAGCTCCAAATTTGCTCATGCTCTTCTAAAAGCCCAGCTAGCTTTTCTACAGCTTTTAGCTCAAGCTCTGCATCAAAGCGCGTGATACCCGCTTCTCGCGCAAGCTGCGAATAAATAGGGCGAAATTTTTCCATGCTAAATTTCATCCCCGCTCGCTCGTATAAACGCTGAAAACTCGTATGTAAAATTTTGCCCAAAAGCGCATTATCCTCGCCAAATTTTAGCCCCTCCCTCAGCCCGAAAACGTAGCGGTAATAATACTTCCTCTTGCATTCTAAAAACGTATCCAGCCGCGAGAACGACAGCTCCTCGGCAAAAAAATCATGGCGAGCCACGGGATCTTCTTGTCCGCATAAGGCGGGCTTAAATTCCTCTCGCCCAAAAAGCCGCAAATAATCCTCCTGCGAAAATTCCGCGTCTTGTTGCACTTCAAAGCTTTTCAAAAACCGCGAAGGCAATTTCTCGACGCTTTGCAGATAGCAAATCGCAATTTTTTTAGCGCCTCTTAGCAAGCCGTCATAGTAAAATCTTTGTAAATTTTCGCGGTCTGCATGGCTGATGAGCCCTGCTCTAGCACGCAAAGCAGAGTTTAAAAACATCTCTCCGCTACTGCGCTTAGGCACCAGATCATCGTTAAAATCGGGGATTATCACGCCGTCAAATTGCAGTCCGCGGCTCTCTAAAAGCCCCATTACCGTGACCTTTCCGCCACGAACATCATCGAGCTTAATGCGCGAAATTTCTAACAAAAAAAGATCGATCAGATTGCCTAAGTTTAGGTTTTCGTCCTTAAATTTTCGAAGCAAAATTTTAATTAGATATAGTGGCTCTTTTAGTTTTTCTTGCAGCAGCGCGTCACTAATTTTGGGTAAACAGGCGAGCTTGGTAATTAGCGCCTCGAAATGCTCGAAGCTTACTTGCTTTGCAAAATCGCGTGCGAACTCGCCAAAAAGCGCCTCATCCACGCCCACACTCGCAAAAAACAGATCAAGCTCCTGCGGGTTTGGGCGCTGCGGATATTCATCTGCGCCCTCGCGCATTTTAGAACACCTAAAGCGATCGCGCTGCTCAGGGCTTTTTGAATACCTATCTTCTTCCTCAAGCTCTATATGCTCCAGTTGCATAGAGTATCGTAGGCTCCCTTGCTGCTTCTTTGAAAGCTCCTGCCGTTTTGCACTAACCGAATAATCGCGCTGCTGCGCACACTCCAAGGGCTCTTGAAACTCTGCAAACTCTGCCGAAAAGCTTTGCTCTTCCGCGCTATTCGCGCGTTCCGCCGAAATTTCGCGCAGAATTTCAAAATTTTCCGTATTTTCAAACGCCCCCACAGATATAAAATTTAAATCCGCTTTAGAATTTGAAAAAATTTCGCAATCAAACGCGGAATTTTGCTGTGCGAAATTTTGCGATGCAGAATTCTCCGAAGCGAAATTCCCTAGCGCTAAATTTTGCTGTACCGCGGAATCCTTTGTATCCAAAAATCCTCCGTCCGGACTTTTGAATGCGCGGTAATCTACGCCAAATTTTGGCGTGCGCGCTTCTTTTAAGCATTGCGAAATTTTCTCTAGCGTTACGTAAAATAGGCTATCTTTAAGCTTCTCTCCCATCGCAAAATTTAGCAGCCTGTGCGAACCGCGAGCCCTTGCGATGCGCTCGTCGTAAAGCCGCAGTGTGCCGGCAAAGCTCTCGTCGGGCAAAATTACCGCGATGCGCTCCGGCGCGATGCCCGCGCGCACGAAGGATGAAATTTTTTCAAAAACATAGCTCGCCTGCAAGCTTCGCAACTCAAAGCCTCTACACACAACCGCCCCGCCCACGCTTAGCGGCTTGCGGTTTAGAATTTCACCCGTACTAAGATTTACGCGGTATGCAAAACCTAACTCTAGACTTATGCCGCAAAGCTCCTCCACCGCGCGCACGGGCTTGGAATTTAAAGTCGTGGCTCTAAAGCTCAGCACAACCTCGCTAAGCTCCGCCGCGCGCTTAAAAATCTCGAACTCAAATGCGCTAGGATTGCCGTCGATGTTGATTTCTATCCGCTCAAATCCGCGCAGATAGGACTCGTTTAGCTCATAAAGCGCGGGCAGCGTGATCTCATCGTAAAATCCATGCTCACGCAAAATCCTTGCATACGCCCCCGCTAGCTCTCGCAGAATTTCAAAATGCTCGGCGTACCACGCGTAGGTGTCGCTAAGATCGAGCGCATCGATACTCACGCGCTCCGTCGCAAGCTCCTTGAAAAAACCAAAAAGATACTCGCGGTTGCGCATAAACTCGTAAAGCTCGCTAGGGAATTTAAGCCTCTCGCCTGCGCGCTTGCTCTCGTTTACCGCCTGCTTCATAAAAAGCGCGCGGTCTATCTCGCCGCAAGCGACAAGATCCGGCACAAAAAGCGCCTTTTCGTAGAATTCCGCCAACGTAATCCTGGGCGCCAGCACGCCGCCGCCCTCGCTTTGCAGCGCCGCGCGTAGCGCACGCGAGCTAGTGTAGACAAAGAGATTTTTAGAGGGCAAATTTTTCAAAACAAATCCTTTAGAGCGATTCGCAGAACGCGGAATTTTGCGATATTTTAGCAAGAAATTTTTAGTTTGGGCTTTTAAGCAAAGAAGTTTTTGAAAAGCTTGAGAGGCTAAATTTTATCAAGTCAAATTTAGCAAGTTGGATGAGCGTAAAATTTTAATCTGCGGCGCTTTGAGCGCGAAATTCTACCTCGCTCCGCATTAATTGCGGCATATTTCGACGCAAAATTTTACGAGTGGATTCCGTAAATTGCAAAGCGGCAAAAACGCGATCAAATTTAAGCGGGCTCAAGATCGATCTTGTATCCCAGGCTCGGGACGTTTTTTATGATTTCGCCTCCCACTTTATCGCGGATACGCTTGACGAAGGTGCGAAGCGCCGTATCACTCACGGCTCCTTCAGTCCAAACATAACGCTTGATCTCCTCGTAAAGTACCAGCTCGCCCACGCGACTGGCTAGCAGCGAGACAAAAGAAAGCTCCTTTTTAGTAAGCACGATCTGCTCGCCATCCTTCAGTAAAATACGACGAAGCCCATCAAATACGTAGCCCGCACCCATATTTACGACTCGTACAGAGTCCAGCTTAGACTTCATCAGCGCACTTATCTCTAGCACAAACGCGGCGATATCTACCGGCTTAAAGTAATACCGCTCGACGCCAATCTCCATAACGCCTTTTAGCTGCTCCTCCCTACTGAAGCCGCTAAGCACCACGATAGGGGCATGCGGAAAGATCTGCTTGATCTGACGTATCATCGCTAGCCCATCCTCGATCGGCATTAAAATATCGGTAATGACGAGATTAGGGCTAAATTTTTTGAATTTTTTTACACCTTCAAGCCCGTTTTGGGCATTGTAAACGTTGTTAAAAATACCCTCAAACGCCTTATGCAGCGAGGCTAGTAATTTAGTATCATCCTCGACTAGCAAGACGTCCAGCTCTTTTAAAGCGCAGCTCATAGCAGACCCCTCAAGGCGAAATTTCAAACGAAATTCTTTCAAATTTTCTCTTTTATTGAGCTTAAAATAATGTTAAGTTAAAAATTTAATTTCATAAAGTAACACAACTCTTATTTTAGGTGCAAATATGGGCGGGATTAAAAAACAAGTGTGAGTAAAAACTGTAGCCTAGGAATGGAGCAAAAATTTAAAGTAAAGCGAGCTAAATCTTATCGGTGCGAAAGAGATTTAGAACGGCTGAAAGTAAAATTTCAAAGCAAACGCAGGTAAAATTTCACTATGCGGCGGAGTGGAATTTTATTTTAGGAAAATGGCTTTTAGAGGGAAATGAAACGGCGCCGATAAGGTTTTAGTAGGTAAACGACGTTAGATAAAATTTTACGGGCGACAGGGCAGCTTACTAGCGTAACTTTTGACGGCAACAAAACGGTTCGTCAAATTTAAGAGCTTGAAGCCATACGAAATGTGCCGCAGGATCTGTTTTGAAAGGGCAAAGCGCGCCAAGCCCAATTTTTAAATTTAAAACGCATGAAATTTAGCCGCGCACACTTAGAAGCTACGTGAACGCATAATCGAACGAATAAAAAGCATGCGGCGCGCAGCCGGTTTAAATTTAAAATCGCGACTAGCGCAGATCTGTTTCATCCAAAAAGCTGCTTAATCCAAAATCACCGCGGCAATCCTAAGTCCGTAAAAGCGTACTTTACATGCTACTCCGACTTGCGATTATCCAGGCTGCGGCAAGCTTTAAATTTACGACGCAAAGACCGCATTAAAATTTAAAGCTTGCCGCAAATTTAAAATTTTACCGCAGGGCCGCGGTAAAATTTCATGTGGGCAAAATTCCAAAATCATAAAATTTCAAGAAATTCTTTGAAGATATATTTGCTCTCGGTAGGCCCTGCGCTGGCTTCGGGGTGGTGCTGTACCGAAAATACGGGATAGTCTCTGTAGCGCACGCCCTCGATCGTGCCGTCGAAAAGATTTCGGTGCGTGATCTCGCAGATCTGCGCGATCGTTTCGGGGACGTTGTAGTTGTGGTTTTGCGCGGTGATCTCGATCGATTTGGTGCGCAGGTTTTGCACGGGGTGGTTTGCGCCATGCTGGCCAAATTTCAGCTTGTAGGTCTCATACCCCATCGCGTTGCTTAGCAGCTGATGACCCAGGCAAATTCCAAAAATCGGCACGCGCGCTTCGACCATCTTTTTGATCTGCGCGATCTCCTCTTTGAGCATGCGCGGCTCGCCCGGGCCGTTTGATAAAAACACGCCGTCGATCTGCCCATCTTTAAATTTAGCGATCAGCACCTCCGCTTTAACGTCGTGTGGAAAAACCTCGACGTCGAGCCCCAGATCGCAAAGCTCGTTTAGGATGTTTCGCTTGACGCCGTAATCGATCACGGCTATCTTTTTGCCGCAGCTTGCGGGCTGGGCGTAGCTTCCGCGCTCGGCATTCCAGCGCCCAGAGGTGTGCTTATACGGCGCCTTCGTGCTTACGATGCTTACGTAGTTGATCTCCTCTATGCGCGCAGACTCGCTAAGCGCCTTTTTAAGAGCCGCCTTGTCGCTGATCTCGGTAGAGACGAAAGCGCGCAGGCTGCCCTCGTCGCGCAGCATCTTGGTTAAAAATCTAGTGTCGATGTCGTAAACGCCGAATTTTCCGTTTTGCAGAAAATAATCCTCCAAGCTCATCTGCGAGCGGAAATTTGAAGGCTCGTTGTTAAAATTTCTTACGAAAATTCCGCTGGCATGGATTTTGGAGCTTTCTTTGTCGTTTTCGTTGATCCCTACGATGCCGATTTCTGGCATCGTAAAGATGATGAACTGCCCCGCGTAGCTGGGATCGGAGATGATCTCTTCGTAGCCCGTAGCGGAGGTGTTAAACACGAGCTCGCCGAATGCGCTGCCACCTTTGCCGAACGCCTTGGCTTGCAGATAGATGCCGTTTTCTATATAGATATACGCGTTCATTACAGCATGCCCCGTTTTCTTAGCTCCTCTTCGTAGAGCTTTTCAAACACAAGCTCGTATTCTTCGGTACCCGGGATCAATTTTTGCTTGTAGCCATCGATCTTTTCATAGACCGCATCCTCAATCTTTTGATAATTTTTAAGATATTCGTCGATCGCGTTATAAATTATCGTCTTTAGCCTGTTTTCGGAGACTTTGTAATCGATCAAATTTTTCTTCCAAACGGTTTCTAAAATTTTATGCGATATGGTGCCGTAGCGATCCTCAAAATTTAGCTCGAAATTCTCGTCGTTTGCGATGTGGCGTTTGATGAGCCAAAACATATCTTTTTTATTCACGCTCATCTCGTCAAGCTCGCTTATGCGCTCATCTATCAGCTCGTTTGCGCGCTCGTCTATCGCTCTTTCTTTTTGCAGATCGGCCCTTATGATTTCGTCCGCTTCCTTGGCGACTGGCTCTATGCCCGCACCGAGCGTAACGCAGCCGGAGTTTAGCAGATCCAGCGCTATTTTATGCGCGATATATGGCACGTGTGGTAGTCGTATTCGCATGATCGTTCCTTTAAATTCAGTTCTATGGGCGGTCGCGCCGCCCGCAACGGGTAAAATTTTAAAATTCCACCGGGTTTATAAAATTATCGTGTCGCTTCTTTCCGGACTGGTAGAGATAAAGCCCACCTTCGCGCCGCTTAGCTCCTCTATTTTGCGGATATAATTTTGCGCGTTTTGCGGCAGATCTTCAAATTTTGAAATTCCCTTGACGCTATCCCAGCCAGGCATCTGCTCATAAACCGGCTCGGCAGCTTCCAAATCGATCGGAAAATAATCGATCTCCTCCCCCTTATAGCGATATGCTCGGCAAATTTTAATGCTCTCAAAGCCGTCTAGGACATCAAGCTTCATAAGTGCGAGCTTGTCGATGCCGCTAAGGCGCACGGCGTATTTCGTAGCCACTCCGTCGAACCAGCCGCAGCGACGCGCCCTGCCCGTCGTGGTGCCGTACTCTTTGCCGATCTCGCGCATCGCCTCGCCCTGCGGGCCTTTATCCTCGGTAGGAAACGCACCGTTGCCCACGCGGGTGGTGTAGGCTTTTAAAATTCCCATCACCGTGCCGATATCTTTCGGCGCGAGCCCGAGCCCGCTGCAAGCCCCGCCCGCGATAGTAGTCGAGCTCGTGACATAAGGATAGGTGCCGTGATCGATATCAAGCAGGCTTCCTTGTGCTCCCTCTACGAGCACGCGCTTGTCGTAATCAAGCGCCTTCCACAGCATATGCGTCGTATCGGCGATGTATGGCTCGAGCGCGCTTTTATAGCGCTTTAGCTCCTCGTAAATTTCAATCTTGCTAGGAATTTTAACCCCCGCTTTTTCAAAAACGCTCTCATGCGAAGCGAAATCCCGCGATAGCGCCTCGGCAAGCCTTTCAGGCTCTAAAAGCTCCACTACGCGGTGCCCTGTGCGCGCGATCTTATCGGCATACGCAGGCCCTATGCCCTTGCCGGTGGTGCCGATCGCAAGCTCGCCCTTACTCTTTTCGCGCGCCTGATCGATCAGCGAGTGATGCTGTAAATTTAAAAACGCCTTCTCGCTTATGAAAAATCTGCCCTTTAAATTTTCAAACTGCGCCATCTCAGTAATCAGCACGTCGGGGTTGATCACGACGCCGTTTCCGATGATGTTGATGATATTTTTATGAAGCACACCGCTGGGTACCAGATGCAGCGCAAATTTCTCGCCGTTTATAACGATGGTGTGGCCTGCGTTGTGCCCGCCGCTGCTGCGGCATACGAAATCGTAATTCGCGCTTATCATATCTACGATCTTACCCTTACCCTCATCGCCCCACTGGGCGCCGATGACTACGTCAACTTTGCTCATTTTTCATCCTTTTGCATAATTTTTTCTATCAAAGCATCCACTAGCAGCGCAAAGCCGCTGGATTTTAGCCCGTCAATCTCGTAATTTCCGCCGTTACAATACACCGCGCCCGCGTCTAAAAATCTAAAAAATAGCGCGTCGTAATAGCGCATTTTAGAGTAATACAGCAGCGAAACGCGGATACGCTCGTAATCCACGCCTAGGCTTAAAATTTCATCCAAGCAGGACTTTAGCTCTTCAGGCACCTGCGCACGCAGAGCCTGCACATCCTTTAACGACGTGGCGCGAGCCGTAGCGTCCAGCCAAGGCAAATTTTGCTCAAGCAGTGTCTCAATCTTGCCCTTTTCAAAAATTTCAAGCGGCAGGTTTAAAATTTCGCAGATTTTTTTCGGAATTTCGATATTGCTTAGCTGAAGCGCGGGCACAAGATCAAATTCTTTAAAAAATTCCTGCGCGATTTTAATCGCAAGGGGCAAATTTTTCTCCCCGATTAGCTCCGCGCCGATCTGATAAAATTCGTCGCTTGGGTATTTGAAAGTAGGCTGCACATAAAATAGCCTCCTTAGCTTATCGTCTTTCAGCCGTTTGCGCACGATGCGCACGACGTCCACGGTGCTGTCTGCGCGAAGCGCAAGCTCGTGGTTTGTGGGATCGGAGAGCTTTAGAAGCTTTTGCGGCGCGACGCTTAGGTGCTGATGATATGAAAAATATGGCGTTAAAATTTCGCTAAAGCCGTTTTTAACGAGGATTTCGCTCGCTTTATTTTCCAGCTCGCGCTTGAGCTGCGCGCTCTTTCCGAAATACAGCCTCGAGCCGTTTGGTATCTCGTGATCGAAATCGGCGCTAACGCTATCTATCATGCTGCCTCCAAATCGCTTATGAACTGATTCAGCCGCGTTTTAAAGCTCTGAATGAAGCTTG
Organism: uncultured Campylobacter sp.; assembly: GCF_938017705.1. GTDB lineage: Bacteria > Campylobacterota > Campylobacteria > Campylobacterales > Campylobacteraceae > Campylobacter_B. The sequence continues at coordinate 5,173 of NZ_CALIIS010000016.1, read as the reverse complement.
CCAAAACGCGGTAATCAAGCGAAAGAATATCTAAAATTTGCTTACGTATTTCTGTAGTTAACGCAAATTTTTCGCTGCCCGCGCTTTGAGTTTTATTTAAAATTTCGCCGAATTTTGCTCTAAAGCCTTCGAACTCTCCCGGGCTAAGCTCGCCCGCATCGGCGCGCGAAACGAAGCTTAAAGCAAGCTCTTTGTAATCAAGCGCGTTTAAAAAGCCGATAAACTCATCTTTGTCGATGGCTGCGAGCTTGGGCGTATCTTTAAAGCGCGCGATGAAAGCGTCTATCTCCCTGCGATCCAGCGCTTTTGCGATAAAATTTCCCTGTAGATAGTTAAATTTCAAATTGTTTAAAAGCCGCAGCGACAGCGCGTTTTCGACCCCTTGAGCACCGAGAGCAAATCCAAACTCCCGCTTTAGCTTACCCGTGATCTCAACCATCGTTCGGATAGCATTTTTTTTCTTGCCTATGTCAAGGCAGAGCTCGCGGTCGATTTTAACGATATCGAAAGGCTGGGCATTCAAGAGCGGGACATTGCTTTTATTTGCACTATTAAGAGCAAATTTAACCCCAAGATCTGCATAACGCCCACGCGCAGGGGCGAATTCTTTAAAATTTTGCTCGCTAAAATCGGTTATCTCAAACATCAACTCGCCTTTTGCATTAGCCCTATCTCGCAAGCTGTGAGCTACGAAATCGTAAAATTCGTCGTTTGCAAGCACGGCTAGACTCACGTTTATAGAGCAGTTTGCGCCTGTTTGAGCATTAAATTCCATCATCTTTGAAAACGCAAATTTTGAGATCGGCAACTCAAATCGCGGCTCGCTTAATATCTGCGCAAAATCCTGTGGGGCAAGAATTCCGCGCTTTCCGCGATCCCAGCGTAAAAGCAGCTCATATCCATAAATCTGTGCGCCGCTAATGATCGGCTGATAAAGCACAAAAAACTCCCCCTCTTCGATCGCCGCAGCAATCCCTTCCTCGCTAGGTCCGTCTGCTTCGGCGCGCTCAAAGATGCAGTAGCGGTTTTTGCCGCTCGTTTTAGCACGATACATCGCCCTATCCGCGCGCGATAAAAGTCCTGGAAAATCGATCTTTTCGCTGCCGTCGTAAAACGCTGTGCCAACGCTGATGCTTGCGCTAATTTCGTTGCCTTTGAGGTTAAATTTCATCTTTGAAATTCCAAGCAGACGGTCTAATAACACATGCGCGGCGTCCTTGCTTTGCAGATCGCCGATGATGGCGCCGAACTCATCGCCGCCGAGACGCGCCAAGATATCGCCTTTACGCAGTAGCCCACTCATCGCCTTTGAGATAGCCTGCAAAAACATATCGCCGACCTCGTGCCCGTAGGTGTCGTTGATCGCCTTAAAGCCGTCAAAATCGATGAAAAGCACTGCCATAAGCTTGGAATTTTCGCCCGAGTTTGCCGTAAATCTCTGCGCAGCCTTCATAAAATACACTCTATTCGGAAGCCCCGTAAGCGCGTCGTGATGGGCGATCTTGGCTAGTTCGCTCTCCTTTTGCTTGATTTGCGAAATTTCGGTAAACATCAAAATAAAATTTGAAGTAAGCGAAAAATCATCCTTTATCGCAATTGCCGTAAATAGCGCAGGAAAGGTGCCACCACCTCTTTTTAGTCCGTAAATTTCATCTTTATAGGAGGTCTGTTTGCCAACGAGATTTTTTCTAATCCTCTCCATCACGTCTGCCCCGCCCTCTGTAGGAGCGAAGAAATTTGGAATTTTGCCGATGGTTTGGCTTTCGCTATAGCCGGTGATTTCATAAAAGGCGTTATTAGCGCGCAGCACGCGACCGCTCTCATCTGTGATTAAGATCGCCTCTAGCGAGCGCGAAAAGACGTTGGCGTTTAAATTTAACTCCAGCTCCGTCTGCTTGCGCGAGCTAATATCTTCGAGCGTAGTTTTTACAAGGCGCGAGCGAGAGCCGTGCTTTTCGGTGACGTAGCCTTGCATACTGATCCAAGTATAGGCATTAGCGGCGTTTCGCAGACGGAATTCGCAGCTAAAATCGCTCCTAAGCCCGGCGGTGCATTCGCGGATCATTTTATTGAAATTCTCTAAATCCGCGAAGTAAATTTCATAACTAAACTCCCCAAAACTCATCGCAGTGTTTAGCCTTTTGCCGCGATATTTTAAAATTTTAAAGTAATTTTTATCAAACGACAGCGTCTGCGCATCAAGATCGATTAAGCAGGTACAAAAATTCCTAGTCTCGATTACGGTGCGGTAAAAGTCCAAATCCTCCTGCAAGCCGCGGATCGCCTTAACATCGTCATCAATATTTTGAAAATAAAACGCAGCCCTGGCGGCGGACTTTTTGACATAGATGCTCACTTCGTAGCTATAGCGGATATTGTCATTGTGGCGAATTTTATAGCTTTGAGAAAAGCTTAGCTCTTCTGAAGGCATATCGGCTAAGCGGTTTAAAATTTCATTTTTAGCCTCATTCGCATCCTTTTCATCCAGCAAATCCCATAGCCTTATCTCGCCGCTTAAAAACTGCGCCGCTTCGTAACCCCAAAGCTCTTTTATATTTTTGCTAGCATCTACGATCTTGCCCGAAGTGTAGTCAAACACGAGTGTAACGATAGGCGCGTGATTTAAATACTCATATTTTTGCTTAGTTTCATCGTAAAATCTGCGATATTTTGACGCATCCAGTACCACAAAAAGGGTTGAAATTTTACTTCCGTCGCGAATATAAGATTTTTTAACATAGAGGTCTTTGACGCCATTTTTGGTTTCTTGGCGGGTTACGACATAGTTTTCTTTGACATAATTTGCGCGTTGGGTTTGATAGGCGTGATCGTAAAACGAGCCTGCTTGCAGCGCGAATATATTCCGTCCTACGACGTCATCGCCATAAAGCTCGCGCGCACCGTTGCTAGCGCTTTCGATCGTGCCTGCGACGTTATCGATGCTAAGCACCGAAAGGGAGCTGTATTTTAGCGCATCTTTAAAGCTGAGGCTAAAATCGCCGTGGCGCAGATTAGACTTCAAAACCTCATCTATGGATTTAGAAATTTCTAAGACGGAGCTTAGCGGATTTAGCGCTTCTATATCGCGAATTTTGGAGTGATAATCCCCTTGGCGCAGAGCGTTTTGAACTGCCGCTAGCGGGATAAAAACGCGCTTTTTTAAAAACGTAAAATTTGAAATTAGAAGGATTAAATAAGCTAAAATAGCCGCCGCTAGCGCTACGACGATAAAATCGTCCGCGCCTAAAAAATAGCCGGCTCGTTCGCGAGCCATTACGAAATTATCCCCAAATTTCACAAGATATGCAAAGCTTAGTCCAGATTCGTCTTCAAAGCTTACCACTTCGCCTAGGCGCGAAAAATCAAAATCCTGCCCTAATATATCGGTTACGCTGCCAGGAGCGTTAAAAAATTTACCTTCGGCGTTAAAGACCAAAATATCTCCCAGCGAAGAGAGCCTGGCAATCGGCCTAGCGGTGTTAGCAAAGCCTAATAGATACGAATCTGCATTTACACGCTTGATTAAAAAATACCGCCATGCCCCATCCATCATCATATAGCGCGATACCCATTCATCCTTTTTTAGCTCGCTTGCGATATCCGCAAGCCGTATCTCGCCAAGATCCGAAATACGCGCATCCGATGAAAAATGCGCCAAGCTCTCCTGCTCCGCGCTGCGGGCGCGCAGATAAAAAATAGCGTCAAATCTATGAGAAGATTTTACGACATTGCGGATCAAATCAGCATAAAGCTTGCTTTGCATAGCTTCGTGCCTTGCGTCTAAAGAAAGGATAGTTTCTTTTAGAATTTCAAGCTCGCTAAAAAGCGACTCGTCGGTATTTTTAAGTAAAGTAATCGCCGTGCGCGTCCGCAAATCAAGCTGCGTAGCGATCCTAGTGCGCAAAAAGCTAATCTCGCAAACTACTACAAGCGTAAGCAGCGCAGCGCCTAGAATCAAGGCGACGTTAAATCTTTCGGTAACAAAGTCTTTTTTGTTTTTCATGCCAAGTTCCAAATTTTGAAGGATTTTAGCAAATTTCGTTTTAAAGCCGATTTAAGCTTGTATTTTTGCGCCTTTTGCGCCCAAAAAATGCATGATCAAAAGCACGGCGAAGCTAAAAATAAGCATCAGCGCCGAATACGCGTGAGCCTGCGCAAAATCGAGCGTCTCGGTCGCTTCGTAGATCGCGATGGAGGCGACCTTGGTCTGCTCGCTCACGCTGCCGCCGATCATCAGCACGACGCCGAACTCGCCCATCGTATGCGCAAAGCAGATCACCAAGGCGCTAAGCAGAGAGTGGCGTATCGCGGGCAACGCGACGCGAAACAGCTTGGAAAAATAGCCCTTGCCGAGCGAGTCGCACGCCCAAAAAAGCGAGCGCGGAAGCGAGCGAAAGCTCGAAACCAGCGGCGAAAACATGAACGGCAGCGAGTAGATACAGCTCGCGATCACGAGCCCGCTGAAATTAAATACGAGCCGAAGTCCGAAGTGTTTGTCAAAAAACTCGCCCAGCACCGAATATGGCGAGAGAAAAACGAGCAGATAAAACCCTAACACCGATGGCGGCAGCACCAGCGGAAGCGAGATGATCGATTCGATCACGCTTTTGCCGCGGAAATTTTTTCTCGCCATAAAAAACGCGAGCGGCACGCAGATGATAAACAATGCGAGCGTCGTCAAGCTGGCAAGCTTTAATGAAACGAGAAACGGCGTGTAATCGAGCCCCTTTAGAATTTCAAACATTTATCCTCCGAGCCGAGCCGCTGGGCCCAAACTATAAAATCTTAAAAGCCTAGCTCTGCTTTAAAATTTAGAGGCAAAGCTGGATAGAATTTGCGCAAACCTCATAGTCATAAGGCTTTGCAAAATGAAATTTTAAAAAATTCGCGCAAGCTAAAACGAGCGGAATTTTATAAAAGTGCTATACTATGAGGAGTATTCTTTATAAGTTGTTTATAAAGATAGGACAAAGTGGCTAAAATACTCCGACAGTTAAAAATACTTTTGTAAAAAAAAACGAAGCATTTCCTCAAAGCTTTGGGAGAAGAGAGGGAGAGGGATGCTTTAAAACAGAAAAGCATTGTTAGATACAATAGCCATTTATCCATTTCTGTGGATAGGTGGCTTTTGTTTTTAACGAGTATCGCCGGTAAAGCCTGCGATATAGCGTTA
>NZ_CALIIS010000015.1 GCF_938017705.1 uncultured Campylobacter sp. | reverse complement strand
GTCGAAATTTTATCCAAAAAGTGTGATAGCGGAGATTATGAAAGCTGCGGATCGCTCGGTCTAGCGCTTCTCAGTTCTATGGACAGATATGAGGACTCTGCCTATGCTTGTAAAAAAGCCTGTGAAGCCGGCGCAGCAAACTATTGCTATGTATTAAGTGTAATCGAAATACGGTACAGCGGGGACATAAATTCAGCCATGAAATATCTTGGAAAGACATGCAAAAGAATAGATAGCGTATATAAAAACGAAGCGTGCAAGATAAAAGAGGAATTGGAAAAGTGCCTAAATGACAGCGAGTGCAATCCTATAAAAAAAGCAAGAATTTTGTTAAAAAGCGCAAGATGATGTTGTTTAAAAAGCCGCTTTATATATCAAAATTTTAAATAGGAGAGAAAATGCAGAAAATTAAATTTATAATTCTAGCTTTAATATTTTCAATATACTCTAGTATGGCAAGACCCATGGATTCGAGCTTTTTCAAAACTTGGGAGGAAAAAGAGCTAAATTTAGAGTGTGATAGCGGCGATGGAAAATATAGCGCATGCACGAAACTGGTCGAAATTTTGTCCAAGAAGTGCGACGAAGGAGATTATGAAAGCTGCGGATCGCTCGGCGCGGTGCTTTTAGTTACAATGGGTAGATATAAAGATTCCGTTTCAGCATTAAAGAAAGCTTGCGAGGCGGATATGATGTATTATTGCTTTTTGCTAGCAGGGAATGAAATATTTTACGGCGGAAATATACATAGGGCTATCGGTTACTTTGACAAGGTTTGTTACGGAAAAAACAGCGACAAGAAGGATTTTTCCTGCAAAATAAAGGAGCAATTAGAAATTTGCTTAAACGACAGCGAGTGTAATCCTATAAGAAAAGCGATGAGTATACTTGTACCAAAATAAAAATTTTAACAACGTGATAAATTTCATCCTTACAGCTGATGCACTTCGCAAAAAAAGCAAGAATAAAGCCGCTAGAATATTACCGCCCGCTTCTATCGTTTCGCTGCCATAAAATTTTACTCCGTCTCCAAAACC
>NZ_CALIIS010000014.1 GCF_938017705.1 uncultured Campylobacter sp. | reverse complement strand
AAAGAGCACGATCAGCAAAATTATAAACGGAAAGCTTCGCAGCGTGTTTATCACGACGTCCAGCACGGCGTAGACGAGGCGGTTCTCGCAAAGCCCGCCGCGGCGCGTAAGGATGAGCACGATCGCAAGCACGAGCCCCAAAATAAACGCCAAAGCCGTGCTTACGAAGGTCATATACAGCGTCTCCAGCGTCGCGTTTAGTAGCAGCTTCGGAATCACTCCGCTAAAAAAATTTTGTATCCACTCTATCATATTTATCCTTTCATTTTGCGCCCGTTTGCGCTATATCGAGCTTTTCACCATTTTAAATTTCAAAATTGACGGCGCAAGTGCGCTCATTGTATCAGCTTATAGCCTACGCCGCGAATGGCGTGGATGTAGCTTGGCGCCTTGGACGTTTCGCCGAGCTTTAGGCGGATGCGACCGATGATGACATCGATGCTTTTGCTCGAGGATTCCTCGCTTATGGAGCTGCAGTTGTAGATGAGCTCCTCGCGGGTGATCGCGCCGCCTTCCTTTTTGATGAGATACGAAAGCACGTCGTATTCGGCGATGGTGAGCGACAGTGGCTGTCCTTTGAAGCTGATGACGTGGCGGAAATCATCCACCTCGAGGTCTTTTTTGGGTTTGGCGGCGCGCTGAAGCGAGTTTATGTCGTAGCGCTCGATGTGGCGTTTGATGCGCGCTAAAAGCTCTTGCGGATTATAGGGCTTTGGCAGATAATCGTCCGCGCCGAAGTCAAAAGCGTTGATCTTGTCGGTCAGATCGTGGCGGGCGCTTGATATTATGATCGGTATATCGGTGTTTTTGCGGATCTCTTTGCAGACCTCAAGCCCGTCCATCCCAGGAAGCGTGAGATCTAAAATCACGAGGTTGAAATTTTCTAAATTTAACTTAGAAAGCCCCAAAAACGGATCGTCCGCGACGGTAATATTGATATCGTATTGTTGCAGATATTCGCTTAAAATTTCGGCGAGTTCTAAATCGTCCTCTATCATTAAAATTTTAGTCATAAAAAACCTTTGAAATTTTGCACGGATTATAACAAAATATAGTTTATATATTTTAAAGCGGCAAATTTGGGCGAAATTTTATAAAAATGAAGCTCGGAGAGGAGAAATTTTAAAATTTTTCAAAACCGGGCGAAATTTCAAAAATCAGCCCCAAAAATATGGCGAAATTTTAAAATTTAAAGAAGCGAAATCTGAAAAATTGACGAATTTGGGCTAAATTCGGCTAAATTTTGTCGATTTTTGCGTTTTTTTCTTAAAAAACTATTGTATTTTTTGCGAAACTATTGTAGAATACCGCCCAAACCACTTTATTTTAAAGGATTAGCATGAAAAAAGCTGATTTTATCCAAGTAGTTGCCGAGAAGGCAGGTCTTTCTAAAAAAGATACCGTTAAGGTAGTAGATTCTGCACTTGAGGCTATCAAAGAGCTTTTGGTAAAAGGTGATGACATAAGCTTCATCGGCTTCGGATCTTTCGGCATTGCAGAGCGTGCAGCTCGCGAGGGTAAAGTTCCTGGCACAAACAGAACTTACAAATCTCCTGCTACTAAAGTAGTAAAATTTAAAGTCGGCAAACAGCTAAAAGAGGCTGTTGCAGCTGCAAAAGGCAAGAAGAAAAAATAATTTTCTTGCTCCAAGCCCCGTCTTCGGGGCTTTTCTCTTTTAAATTTATACAATCATAACTTTTTAAATGCCCGAGTGGTGAAATTGGTAGACGCACCAGACTCAAAATCTGGCGAGGGTGACCTCGTGTCGGTTCGATTCCGACCTCGGGCACCATTTAATTTATTTCAAATTTTATCCGGAATTTCAACCGCCTTTTATGAATTTCAACTTGCTATAAAATTTTTTATACTATTATTACCGCGGTATTTCTTTAAAAGAGGCAATTATTTATGATACGTAAAATTCTTATCGCTAATCGCGGCGAGATCGCGGTTAGGATCATTAGAGCCTGCAGAGATCTGCATATCGAAAGCGTCGCGATCTACACTAAACCCGACGTCGATTGCTTACACGTAAAAATCGCCGACGAGGCCTACGAAGTCAGCACCGATGCGCTAAAAGGCTATCTGGACGCCAAAAAGATCGTCGAAGTCGCCAAGGAGTGCGGTGCTGATGCGATACATCCTGGATACGGCTTTTTGAGTGAGAATTACGACTTTGCAAGAGAGGTCGAGGACGCGGGCATTATTTTCATCGGTCCAAAACCCGACGTTATCCGCAAAATGGGCAATAAAAACATCGCTCGCTACCTAATGCGCAAAAATGGTATTCCGATCGTGCCAGGCACCGAAAAGCTAAATCACGAGAGCATGGATACGATTAAAAAATATGCGCGCGAGATCGGCTATCCCGTGATTTTAAAGGCTAGCGGCGGCGGCGGCGGACGCGGTATCCGCGAGGTGTGGGAAGAGAAAGATATGGAGAGCGCCTATGACTCGTGCACGAGGGAGGCGAAGACCTTTTTTAATAACGATGAAATTTTCATGGAAAAACTCGTCGTCAAGCCGCGCCACATCGAGTTTCAGATCATCGGCGACAATTATGGCAACATCATCCACCTCTGCGAGCGCGATTGTTCGATCCAGCGCCGCCACCAAAAGATCATCGAGATCGCGCCGTGCCCCTCGATAAGCGAGCATCTACGTAAGACGATGGGTACGACCGCGGTAGCTGCGGCGAAGGCGGTGAATTATACCAATGTCGGCACGGTGGAATTTTTGCTTGATGATTACAACAACCTCTATTTTATGGAGATGAATACCCGTATCCAGGTCGAGCACGGCATCACCGAGGAGGTCACGGGCGTCGATCTCGTCGTGCGTCAGATCCGTATCGCAAACGGCGAAATTTTAGAGCTTGAGCAAAGCGACATTAAGCCGCACGGCTACGCGATCGAGGCGCGTATCACCTCCGAAAACGTCTGGAAAAATTTCACCCCCGTTCCAGGCACCGTTAGCGATTATTATCCCGCACTCGGTCCTTCCGTGCGCGTCGATAGTCATATCTACAAAGGTTATAAAATTCCGCCGTTTTACGACTCGCTTCTAGCCAAGCTCATCATCAAAACCACCGACTACGACCTGGCCGTCAATAAACTAGAGCGCGCGCTGAAAGAGTTTCGTATCGAGGGGGTGCGCACGATCATTCCGTTTTTGCTCAGCATCAGCAAATCGCGCGAATTTCGACTCGGCTTTTTCGACACGAGCTACGTAGAGAAAAATTTAGACAAAATTTTAGAAAACACCATCGATGATATGCAGCCGAATAAAAACGAAGCGATCGCCGCTATCGCCGCTGCGATGCGCAAATCGGCGCGGATTTAGGAAAGAGTTATGGATTTTTTAGATAGCCTAAAAGATATAAAAAAGGATATGCTTAAGGATAAAGCGGCAAGCTCCGCGCCCAAAAAGCCTAAAAAGAGGGATTCAAATCGCGACGAGTTTAAAGATATTTTCAGAGATGATGATTCGAGCTTGCAAAGCGGGGGTGGCTTAGATGGAGTCACGGATGGGGAATTCGACGCAGCCAAAGAGAGCATCGCCGCACGCGAAAAGCGTCTTAAAGACGAGTTTTTAAAATACGTGGACGCGGCAAATATCAAAAAGCTGAATGACTGAAATTCCATTTTGCACGCTGGATTTTGCCTGCCCCTATCTGGATGGCAGAGCCGCGCGCAGCGAGTATCTCTACGTAAAAGACTGCGACTTTGAGTATAATTCAAGCTTAGTTCAGCACGGCTACCGCCGCTTCGGCAGGTATTTTCAAAAGCCCATTTGCGCAGCCTGTGCGGAGTGTAAAAGTCTACGCATCGATGCCGCAAATTTTAAATTTAGCAGATCGCACCGCCGCGTCTATAAAAATAATCGCACGACCGCCTATGTGTGGCAGTCTCGCCCGCTTTTAAACGATGCGCGTTTGGAGCTTTTCGCGCTTTACCACGACTACATGCATCTAAAAAAGGGCTGGCCTCTGCAAGAGATCGATTTTGAGCGATATGACGAAATTTACGTCCAGGGCCACGGCGACTTCGGCAAAGAAATTTCCTACTACGGCGAGGACGGGCGGCTTATCTGCGTCGATCTCATCGATATCGTGGATGACGGCATTAGCTCGGTGTATTGCTACTACGATCCGTATCTGCCGCATCTAAGTCTGGGTAAATTTTCGCTTTTAAAACAGATCGAGTTCGCCCAAGATCTGGGGCTGCGCTGGATTTATTTGGGCTATGCGGTGAAGCAGTGCCCGAGCCTAGCGTATAAATTTAGTTACGAGCCGTATGAAATTTTAAACTCATACGTAGAGCTTGACACTCCCGCCGTGTGGGAGGGGCGCACAGAGAAATAGGTTCTACGCGCGGGTACCCCGAGCAGCCTAGACAGACATACGCGCCGTGCGGTGCGTGGAAGGATAAGCTCTGCTCGCTCTTGCAGCCTATAAATACTGCGCGCGGTAGAGGTCGTGCCGCCGCGTAGAATTCGGTCGCGCGCAGATGCGACGCGGTATGTAAAAACGCGCCTCGGCGTTAAATCTCGCGTTAAAATTTAGCGCCGCTCGACCTGCAAAAATATCCGCGGCGATGAAATTTAAGGAGATAAAATTTAAAAGTAGAGCAGATGGATTTGCAAATTTTACGGCAGGCTCGGCATTTGTGTGTCGCAAGATGGCACACGCGGCTTTTAGGCGTATTTGGCTCTTGAGTGCGCGCGAAAAAGGGCGATTGGTTTCGGCACTGTAGAAACTAGCTTCGGTTCTCTAGCGGATACCGCCGCGTAAAAGCGGCGGAGCGAAAAGAAAGCGGCCGGTTTAGGGCAAATTTATCAGCTCCACTTTGTTTTCCAATGATTTTGGGATCAATAAAACCTTGCCGTCGCTTGAGATGTCCGCAGGTCTTTGCATCGCGCCGAGGTTTATTTTGTGTATCTGCCCGTTTGCATCAATACGCCAAATTTTGCCGCTTAAAAGATCCTCGCCCCAGTCGCTAACTAAAATTTCGCCGTTTTTTCCGCGCG
>NZ_CALIIS010000013.1 GCF_938017705.1 uncultured Campylobacter sp. | reverse complement strand
AAAGCTCGTTAAAAGTACCACCAGGCTCGATCTTACGGCGAGAGAAACGCCCCAGTCTCTTACCGTGGTGACCGAAGCCAAGCTAAAAGATATGGGGATAACCGATTATCAGGTGCTGATGCGAAATATCGCGGGCATTACGAGCGGGCGTATGGATGAGAGGCTCTATCCTACGGCGCGCGGATTTAGCATAGATTATTATCTGCTTGATTCGATGCCTAGCTTCGGAGGTTTTAGCCTCGGGGCGAACGATTTAAATTTACTGCCATATGAGCGCGTTGAGGTAGTAAAGGGTGCGAACGGATTATTGGCGGGCGCGGGAAATCCCGCCGCGAGTTTAAATTTTATCCGCAAGCACGCGGATTCCGCCGTTCCGAAAGGATACATCAGCCTAAACGGCGGCTCATACGACAAATACGGGCTTAAAACCGATGTGCAAAGCCCGCTCAATCAAAGCGGTTCGGTGCGCGGACGCCTAGCGTTTATGCATGAACGATCGCACTCTTATATGGACTATTACAATCGTCGCAATACTGCCGTTTATGGCGTATTAGATATCGATGTAACAGACGATTCAAGGCTGAGCTTTGGCTCATTTTATCAGACTCTACGCCGACATGGCACGCGCTGGGGCGGAATGCCCGCTTGGCAGGCAGCAGAAAGGGTTCATCTCGGACGGCACGCGCACGCACTTTGGCAAAAACCAAATTTTCTCTCAACCCTGGACGCGATACGACATCTCTACGCTTGATTTTTATGCCGATTTTAAACAATATTTCTCAAACGAGGCGAGTTTAAGCTTGAGTTATTCGTTTCGTCGCGCTCATATCGATTCAAATTTGCTCTATTATGGCGGCAGGGTAGGCCCTGGCGGCATCGGAAACGTCGCCGATCTTAGCGTTTATGCTAACAAGCGCGAAGAGAATATCCACAATATCGATGCCTATGTGAATATCCCTTATGAGCTTTTCGAACAAGATCATGAATTTGTATTTGGTGTGATGTATAATCTTTACAAAAAAAGGATCTGATAACGTAAGTAGCTACTGGAATAGTCGAAACACTCCGGCAGGCCTTGCTTATGCCGCGCGCACTAGAATAAATTTTAACGACCTTCATATTCAAGATCCACGCTTACCGTATGTAGATCAAAATAATGCCGATCGAACTATTCAAAAAGCAATTTATGCCGCGAATAAACTCTCAATCACCGAGGATTTAAAGCTCTTATTAGGAACGCGGATGAGTTACTATAAATATAAAATTACAGGTGGAGCAGATAATAGAAATTTTACCCGCGAAATTACTCCATATGCAGGGATCACCTATGATTTAGACGATCATCATACCCTTTATGCAAGTTATACGAGTATTTTTAAACCTCAAACCTACAAGGACAAAAACAATAAATATCTTGATCCCATCCAAGGCAAGGACTACGAAACGGGCATCAAAGGCGAGTATTTTGACGGCGATCTGCAAGCAAGCCTGGGCGTTTTTAAGATCATCCAAGATAAGCTCGGCATCCGCACCGACGAGTATATCACGGGCACAAATTCCTACGCTTACAGGCAGGGTCGCGGAGTAACCAGCAGGGGCTTTGAAGCGGATGTAAACGGTAAAATTACCGATGCACTAAGCCTAAGCATGGGGCTAGCGCACTACAAAGCCAAAGATGCTGACGGCAATATCTACGCCAGCGACTCCTCCCGCACCAGCGCAAATCTTTTTGCAAAATATGAGATCGGCACATTTAGAATCGGCGCAGGCGCGATGTATCGCTCAAAGATTTATTCCGACTCGCCATACGGCAGGATCGAGCAGAAAGCTTACACGATTGCAAACGTAATGCTAGGCTACAAAGCGAGTAAAAACCTAGATGTGCAGCTAAACGTCGATAACATAACCGATAAGCGCTATTTTGAGGGTATCGGTTCTAATCGAATGATCTACGGCGATCCGCGCACCTTCAATCTAAGCCTTACGTATAACTTTTGACCCAAATAGTCGCGGCGGAATTTGTCTAGTGCTTAGCTCTAATAGAATTCCATCGCGACGCCATAGATAAATGGCAAATTAAGCCTAAATTTCGTAAAATCACCGCCGAGACGCGAGGTCGCGTAATACGTTTAAAGGCAAACCATGCAAAAATCAACCTCATAAATCCCGCTAAATTTAAACCAAATCAACCAACAAATTTAAATTTAAGGCAGAATCATGAAAAGACGAGACTTTCTAAAACTAGGCGCGCTCGCGGCAGCTTCAGCGCAAGCGAAACAATTGGGCGCAGCAGTGCAGGCGATATTTGACGAGCAGATGGGGCTTTGCGCGAATAAATTTGGCGCGTTTTACGTCCAAACCATCGGCGGTAGGGTCGTTGGTACCGAGCCATTTGAGGGCGACGCGATGCCAACGGTGCTAAACAACGCCCTAAGCGATCACATCCAAAACGAAACGCGCGTGAAATACCCCTACGTGCGTAAAAGCTTCCTCGCAGACCCGTCAAATCCAAAGCCGCAGCTTCGCGGCAAAGAGCCCTTTGTGCGCGTTAGCTGGGACGAGGCGATAAAGCTAAGCGCTAAAATTTTAAAAGAAAACTTCGACAAATACGGCTCGGAGGCCATCTACGGGCAGCTTTATCAGTGGGGTAGCCTCGGCAAGGTCGGCCACTCGCAGCGCACCGCAAAGCGCATGCTAAACGCGCTTGGAGGCTATGTGAGCGAGCTTGGCGGCTACTCTTACGGCGCGGCGACGGCATTTTTACCTCACGTGACGGGCTCTATCGATCCGACGCACGCTCCGACGCGCTGGGAGGGCGTGATAAAGGAGGCCAAAACGATCGTATTTTGGGGCACGAATCCCGTCGTCTCAAACAAGATCGCTATCGGCGTTCCGATGCACAACTCCTACGCCTACTACGAGATTATGAAAGATAAATTTAAAAAAGGCGAGATGAAAATTTACAGCGTGGACGTTTACCGCAACGAAACGGCGGAGTATTTCGGCGCAGATTATCTTGCCGTGCGCCCTTGCACCGATACGGCGATGCTGATCGGGCTTTGCGATTATCTTTACGAAAACGGACTTTACGACAAGGAATTTATAGAGCGCTACACGGTCGGGTTTGATAAATTTAAAGAGTATTTCACGGGCGCGAAAGACGGCGTGAAAAAGGATCTCGCGTGGGCGAGTAAAATTTGCGGCGTGAGCGAAAAGGAACTAAAAGAGCTAGCGGGTACGTTAGCCAAAAAAGACACGCTCATCGTCACGGGCTACTCTATCCAGCGCCAGCACCACGGCGAGATGGCATACTGGGCGCTGATCACGCTAGCGGCGATGCTAGGCGACATCGGCAAGACCGGGCGCGGCTACGTGATGAACGATCAGATGCATAAAAACGCCGATATCAGCTTTGTTGCACCTAAGCTTCAGGCTTTTAACCCGGCGGTAAACGAAAAATACATCGCCCCGCAGGGCAAGCTAGCTAAGGCTAAATATCACGAGATACCAAACAGCAGGCTTATAGATGCGATCATGGAGCCGGGCAAGCAGATCGAGCGCAACGGCAAAACGTACGTCATGCCGCACATCCGCGTGATGTTTAACGCCAACGGCTCGACCTTCACCCGCCACCCGGACACCAACCGCGCGGTAGAAGCGATGAAAAAGATAGAGGCGATTATCACCACCGAGCCTTTTTGGACGAGTACAGCAAGGCTCAGCGACATCGTGCTACCGGCAGCTCTTGAGTGCGAGCGCACGGATATCGAGTTTGCAAACTCGACTAGCGAATACCTTTTTGCGATTAAGCCGCTAGTAAAGCCTGCGGGCGAGAGCAAGAGCGACTTTGAGATCGCGCGGCTCATCTGCGCGCAGTGGGGCGAGGAGTACGAGCAGGCCTTTAGCGAGGGCAAAACGGAGCTTGAGTGGGTGAAGGAAATTTACGCCGACGCTGCTGCAAAAGCCGAGAGCATGGGCATAGCGATGCCTAAATTTGAGGAGTTTTGGCAAAAGGGCTACGTTAAATTTGATAAGATCGACGAGAAAAAGCGATATTTTACAAACTACGCGGACTTCCGCGCCGATCCCGAGAAAAACGCGTTAAAAACGCCGTCGGGCAAGATCGAACTCTACTCCGAAGCGGTCGAAAAGCTAGGTTATCCCGACTGCCCGCCGCACGCGACGTGGATGGAGCCGTTTGAGTGGCTGGGCGGCGACGTGAGCAAGTACCCGGTCGCCATCAGCGGCGCGCACTCTAAATTTAGGCTCCACTCGCAGCTAAACAACTCACTTATCCGCAACTACGCCGAGATCGCAAACCGCGAACCCGCGCTCATCAGCCCCGCCACGGCAAAGGCGCGCGGCATAAAAACGGGCGACGTGGTAAGGATATACAACGACCGAGGCGAGATCCTCTGCGGTGCGCTGGTAAGCGAGCGAGCGCAAGATAATGTCGTGATCGTAAGCGAAGGCGCGTGGTACGATCCGGTCGTCTGGGGCGAGAAAAGTCTTTGCAAACACGGCAACATAAACGTGCTAACCAAGGACGTGCCTAGCTCGCAGCTCTCGCAAAGCAACACCGCGCACACGAGCATGGTGTAGGTCGAGAAATTTAAAGGCGAACTGCCGAGCGTAACGGCGTTTGATAGACCTGCGACGATAGAGGATTAGCGCGCTTTCTAGCTCTTGTGCCAAAGCCCTACCAGCCGTTTATCGCAAACAAAATCGCTAAGTTTTTCTGCGCCAAGAGCTCGTCCGAGAGGCGATCATATTCGCGCCCGAGCCCCATTTCTTGCGCCATAGACGGCGGCTCATCGTCCCAAGAGCCCATCGCACCGAATACATCGGCAACCCCCGCTGCGGCAAACGCCCTCAAGCTCGGCTGAGGCAGCGCTGCAAACGAAACGGCGTAATACTCGCTCGCGGCGACTTTGCCCCTCAACGTCTTAAGCGCATTATCAAACGTCTGCGCGAAGTTTTCACAGCCTATCTTGCTCGCAAAATCCCTGATTTGCACTAAAACATTCTCGAATTCTGCGCTATTATCGTGCGCGCTTAGCGCATCTCGCGGCATCCCGCGCCAAAGGCGCTCGGCATATTTCACGCGCCAAGCCTTTTTGTCGCGATCGTATTTCCAATCAGGCGTAAAAACGCCGTTAAAGTCCTCAAAGCGGCAAACGATGCCGTTTACGGTCATCCCCGAAAAGCCCAAAAGCGCTCTATTTTTTGCGAAAGTTGGAATACTAAGCCCCGCGTCCTTCAGACCGAGCTTTAGGCACTGCTCTATCCAACGCCGCCGTGCGGAGATTGGCTCGTCCTCGTGCCCTTTTTGCGCGACTTGCTCGGTAAAAAACTCGCGTGCCTTTTGCAAAAGTGGTAAGCCCGTGCTTTCGTCGGCGCCTTTTGTTCTCGCCGCTTTTTCATTTACCGCTTCTTTGCTGTTCGCGCGCTTTTGCTCCGCTGCACTGCCGTTCTCGGCGGCTTTGTCCGTCGCACTGCTCTGCACTGCACCGTACGCATCTTTTTGCTCCGCAGCTTTCCTTGCGTCGTTTACGCCATCCTGCGCTACGCGGCTCGCACCCTCTGTGGTGCGGAAATGCTCCTTTGCAAACTCAAAATTTAAATATTTTATATATTTTTGATCTTGCGGCAGCAGCTTAGGATTGCCGCGCAGAGCTGATTTTAGCGCGACGCACAGCGCGCACGAGAGATATATTTCGCCGCTCATAGATATCCTTTAAATTTCGATCGCTCCCGTTCATGCGGCGGATTATTTATGCTCCGCGCCAAAAGCTAGCGGCGGCAAAATTTTAAAATTTTGCGCCTTAGCGACAAATTTAATCACAATAAAATTTGCGCGTGAAGTAAAAACAAATCTGCGCAAAGATAGAATTCTCAACCGCCGCGAACATAAAATTTTAAAAGCAGCTCACACACGGGTACGGATAAAATTCCGAAGCCGAAATCTACGAGCGGCACAGGCAAGGCGATGTGTGTTAAATTTACGCGCACTTTAAAAATGACAAACCGCTTTAAAGAAATTTCAATCGCACGCGCGATATGAAATTTTGAAAGTAAGCTGCCGCACCGAGCTACCGCAAAATTTAAAGCGAATTAACCGCAGGGCTCCACATAATTAGACCAAAAAAATCGCGCCGTAAAATTTTAAACGTAGTTTGATATATCCGGATTACCACTAAATTTAAGCAAGGCGATCGCACTACTGGATCAAAGATCGCGCCGATACCGAGCAAAACGCGCTATGTTTTAAAGACAAGTCGCCGCGCCTACGCTGCCGCCAAATTTAAAATAAACCGATCGCACCGCAAAATTTTAAAAGCAAGCCGTTGCGCCCAAACTAGCACAAATTTGAAATGAAGCAATCTCTCCGTTTGTGCTACGAATGCCGCCCGTCAGCAAGCTGTGCTCGCCAAGCCGCCGATCGCAAGCCCTACGCCGTAAGCGCCCTACGCTACGACGTTTGGAAACTCATAGACCACGCGGCCGCTTTTGATCGTGCATACCGCAGCGCCCGTAAGCTGCTTGCCGAAAAGCGGCGAGTTGCGCGATTTGGACTTATTTAGCGCCTCGTCGTAAACATACGAAATCTGCGGATCGATGATCGCGACGTCGGCCAAAAAGCCCTCTTTGATCTCGCCCTTGTCCTTTAAATTTAGAATTTTAGCCGGGTTAAACGAGCAGAGGCGCACCATGTCTTCAAGGCCGATGATGCCCTCGTTTATGAGCCGCAGCGTAAGCGGCACGAGGGTTTGAAGCCCTAAAATTCCAAACGGCGCGTGATCGAATTCGACGAATTTATCGTCGATATTATGCGGCGCGTGATCGGTCACGATGGCGTCGATTAGGCCGCTTTTAAGCGCCTCTCTGATCGCCTGCACGTCGTTTTGGGTGCGAAGCGGCGGCGACATTTTAAAATTCGTGTCGTATCCCATCAACTCGCGCTCGTCGAATGTGAAGTGATGCGGCGTAGCTTCGCAGGTGACGCGGATGCCCTCGCGCTTAGCCTGCTCGATGAGTTTTAGCGACCACGCCGAGCTTACGTGCGCGATGTGGATGTGGCCGCCCGTCTTTTTGGCAAGCAGCAGATCGCGCGCGATCATGATCTCCTCTTTTTCGCTCGCCATCCCCTTTAGACCGAGGATTGCGCTAACCTTACCCTCGTTCATCACGCCGCCGTGGCAAAGCGAGCAATCCTCGCTGTGATTTATCACGAACGAGCCGAAGTGCGCGGAGTATTCGAGCGCCTGTCGCATCACGGAGCTGTCGGTCACGGGCAGTCCGTCGTCGCTGAAAGCCACGCAGCCGGCTTCCAGCATATCGCCCATCTCGACGATCTTTGCGCCCTTGCAGTCCTGCGAGATCGCGCCTATGGGCAGCAGATCGATAAGCCCGCGCTGTTTGGCCTTGGCGATCATCGCGCGAGTAATGCTGGAGTTGTCGTTTACGGGCTTGGTGTTCGCCATCGGAAGGCAGGTCGTCACGCCGCCTGCGACCGCGGTTTCGCTGCCGCTGATGACGTCGTCTTTGTATTCGAGCCCCGGGTCTCTAAAATGCACGTGCATATCGATGAGGCCGGGCATCACGAGCTTGCCTGCGGCGTCTATGACGCGGTCTGCGGCGGGGCACTCGCGCGTGATCTTTGAAATTTTATCGCCCTCGATCAGGACGTTCGCCTCCTCGCTGCCGTCGTGATTAACGATCGTGCCGTTTTTTATCAAAATTTTCATCGTGCGCTCCTATTTAAATTTATCGTATGAAGTATCGCCATTCGCATCGCCTCGCCGTTTTCTACTTGATCTAAAACGCAGCTATAGCGCGGATCGTCTGCTACGTCGGAGTTGATCTCCACGCCGCGATTGATCGGGCCGGGATGCATTATCATAACGCCCTCTTTCGCAGCTTGCATGCGCCTTGCGGTAAGTCCGAAAAATTTCGAGTATTCGCGCACGCTCGGGAAGCTCGGCTCGCCGTCTTGCCGCTCAAGCTGGATCCTCAGCATAATGATGACGTCGGCGCCCTCGATCGCCTCCTCCACGCTTTTGCATATCGGGCAGCCGAACGCGCCGCAGTCGCGCAGCATCATCGGAGGGCCAAAGAGTCGCACGTTTATGCCGAGCTTTTTCATCGCCCAGATGTCGCTTCTAGCTACGCGCGAGCGAAATATATCGCCGATGATCGCGACGTTTAAATTCTCGATCCTGCCCTTGTGCTCGCTGATCGTAAAAAGATCCAGTAGCGCCTGGCTCGGGTGCTCGTTCAGCCCGTCGCCCGCATTTACGATCGATGCATCGCAGTTAGCCGCGACGAATTTCGCCACGCCCGAGCAGCTGTGGCGCAGCACGAAGATATCCGTGCGCATCGCCTGCATATTTCTGATAGTGTCGATCAGCGTCTCGCCCTTTTTCGTGCTGCTATCTGCAGCCGTGAAATTTATGGTGTCCGCGCCCAGGCGCTTGGCTGCGATCTCAAAGCTCGTGCGGGTGCGGGTGGAGTTTTCAAAAAACGCGTTGATGACCGTCTTGCCGCGAAGCGAGTCGGATTTTTTGACGTCAGAGCGGTTGAGCGCTTTAAACTCGCGCGCCAGATCGATGAAGTCGTAGATGTCCTCGCGGCTTAGATCCTGCGCGCTAAGAAGATGCTTTAGCTTATACATTCCCTCTCCTTTTTTGGGCCGAATTTCAGCCGTAATTGTATAAAAAAATCTCTGATAAAATTTTAAAATTTAAGAGCTGGGCTCAAATTTAGACGCGGAATTTTGCTTGAAATTTCATTTTAGATCATACGAAGCGCGAGCGGAATTTTAAAATTTTACCCGCAGCAGCATGCGGGATTTTGAAATTTTACCCGCGGCGGGCGGCGGATACGGCGCGTAAATTTAAAATTTTAATGAAGCAGCGCAAACTATGAAATAGTAACGTAAATTTAAAATTTAGCGAAGCGGGCGCGGAGGACGAAGCGGCTGCATAAATTTAAAATTGTGCGTAAAATTTTAAATTTAACAGGACGGCGCGGGCGCTCGCGCTGCCAGGCTCGCCGCTGTTTTGCGCGGACACTATGAATTTAGCGGGCGGAGCGAAGCGTTTTTGATCGGACATAACCCGAGCAATGCGCGTAAAATTTAGCGCCCGAGCGCGGGGTACAAAATTTTAACTCCCGAGTGCGGGACGTAAACCGGCTTGCGCGGGTTTTTTGCAAACTGAAATCGTGCAACGAAAAAATTTCCGTGCGCCGCAAAATGATGAAATTTAAAAAATCTTACGCCGAGAGGATTAAATTTAAAAAAAGCCCGCGTCGAAAGATGACGAAATTTAGCAATGCTCGCGGCTCGCACGCAAAATTTTAAACCACCGTCCGAGTAAAATTTTAACGAAACCGCCGCGCCGAGTAAATTTAATAAAATTTAGCATCGTTTCTCTGCGAGCATTCTCCACAACAAACAAATTTAAGCGAAATTTAGCCGCGATTAAATTCTAAAGCTTTGTCCGCCAGTGTCGCCTTCCTGATCCAAGCGTCTGTCGCGCTCTTTTGGAGACTCGCCGCTTTCCTGCGAACGCCTGCCGCGCGGCTCCTGTCTAGGCTGCACGCCAAAGCCTTCCAAGACCTTACCGATACTTTCGTTGGCATCCTTGATGATGCCTTGCAGGCTTTCGCCCATTTTATCGAGGTTTTTGCCCGCCTCGCACGCCGCCGCCTCGCCCTGCTTTAACAGATCCTCTATCCTGTCCGCATTGCGAGCGGCGAAATCGTTCAGCGCTTCAGGCGCCCTTTTCTGCAAATTTTGCAAGGCCTCGCCCAAAACTTTAGCATCGTTTGCAAGCTCATCTATCGTGGAGTTCAGATCGGAGCTCTGCTTGCTCTCAAAACCCTGCGACGCGGAGCCTTGCGTGGAGCTTTGCCCCGAGCTATCCGCGCTTTTATTAAAATTTTGCCCTTGATTACCCGCGCTAAAATTCTGTTCCGATCGTGCGCTTTGTTCGCGATCTTGCCCGTCCGATCCGCCGTCGCAGCCGCCCAAAATACATATCGCGGCTAGCGCCAAAGTAAAATTTCGCGCCGCATTTATAAAACTAAAATTTCTAGCGCGACCCGCCGAGATAAAATTTAGTCCGCCCTGCGCTGAGATAAAATTTCGCCCGTCGCTATCCCGAGTAAAATTCTGCCCGCCGTACGCCGAATCGAAATTTCGCTCTCGCTCAAAGCCCCGCTCGCCACTAGATCGGATAAAATTTTGCACCGAATCACATCCGCACCCTTTCAAAATTCGTCTTTTCAAAATCCGCTCCTTTAAATTTCATCTCTCGCAGGCGCGCTCGGAAGCCGCCCGAAAAACAGATCGCTTCTAAGCTTCAAAAGCAAGCAGATAGCGATATCGGCGCTTTGTTCGCGGATATAGTTTCGATCGCCTTTTAGATGAAATTCCCCGACGATCTGTTTGCCGCCCTGCTCCTTCGCGCCGATAAAGACCGTCCCTACGGGCTTTTGCGCGCTTCCGCCACCGGGGCCCGCGATACCGCTTACCGCAAGAGCGAAACTCGCCCCGCTGCTTTGTAGCGCGCCCTCCAGCATCTCGCCCACGGTCTGCGCGCTGACCGCGCCGTAGCGCGCGAGCGTATCTTCGCCTACGTTGAGCCAGAGATTTTTTATCTCGTTGGCGTAGCTTACGAGCGAGCCGTCAAAAACGTCGCTCACGCCAGCGACCGCGCCGAATTTTGCGGCGATGAGCCCTGCGGTGCAGCTTTCGGCAAAGGTGATCTTAGCGCCTATTTCGCGCAGTCTATCCACCACAAAGCCCATAAAATCGCCGCCTTCGATGTAGCAGCTCTCATAATACTTGCCGACGCTTTGCAAAAACGCGTCCAGCGCTCCGAATTTCATCGCACTGGCGCGCACGAGTAGCAAAAAGGAGCTGGGTCTGCTGATCGTAAGCGAAATTTTATAACTAATCGCAAGGCTTTCTAGGCGCTGCTTTACGCTTTCGTATTCGCAATCGAATAGATAAAAGCTCTCGCCCGCGCTCGGCGCGTCTTGAAGGATCGGCGGCAGGCTCTGCAAGCAAAGTGCCTTGATCACGTTTACCGAGCAGCCTCTGACGTTTAGCAGGAAGCTGTTTTTCGCCACCGTGCGCGCCATCGAGGGCGCTAAGGTTTCTCCATTTTTCAGCTCGAGCGAATCGAAAGAGAGCGTAGATAAAATTTTGCCGACGACCGCGTAGGCGGAGTTTGCCGCAAAGATCGTGATAAAATCGTACGAATCGATCATCTTTTCAAGCGCGAAGGGCAAAACCTTATCGTTTTCGCTTAAGAATTTTAGATCGTCGATCCGCCCGAAAACCCGCTCGTAGCTGCGAGAAATATAACTCATCAAAGCCGCGTCGTAGCGGATCTCCTCGCCGATTACAAGGATGATATTTTTCATAAAGACCCTCATTAAATTTTCGCACATTATAGCATAAACGCAGACTGCTCTTTCAGAGCTTTTTAATGGCGTTTTGGATAAACTTCACAAATTTTTTAAGACACGAAAAGGTACAAATATGGACTACAAAGATACTCTCTTTCTTCCTACTACGGACTTTGCGATGCGAGGCGCACTGCCGCAAAACGAACCTGCGCGGTTTAAGGCATGGTACGAGCAGCGTAAAATTTACGAAAAGATGAAAGCTAGGCGCAAGGGCGCAAGCGTTAGCTTTAATATCCACGACGGCCCGCCGTATGCTAACGGACACCTCCACATCGGCCACGCGCTGAATAAAATTTTAAAAGACATCATCACCAAAACCCATTATTTCTTCGGCGAGGAGATCCGCTACGTGCCGGGCTGGGACTGCCACGGCCTGCCGATCGAGCAGCAAGTAGAGATCAAGCTGGGCGAGCGGAAAAAATCGCTTTCAAAAGTGCAGATACGCGAGCTTTGCCGTCAGCACGCCAAAGAGTTCATCGACGTGCAGCGCAATGAATTTAAAGATATGGGGATTTTGGGCGACTGGGACGATCCGTATCTGACGCTAAAATTTGAGTTTGAGGCTGAAATTTACAAGGCGCTCTGCCAAATCGCAAAAAAAGGAATTCTGATCGAGCGCTCAAAGCCCGTGTTTTGGAGCTGGGCGGCAAAGAGCGCGCTCGCAGAAGCCGAGGTCGAATACAAAGACAAAGAGGATTACTCGATCTTCGTGGCGTTCGATCTAAGCGGTGAAGCGAACGCTAAAATCGGCGCGAAAGGCGCCAAAGCGGTCATCTGGACGACCACGCCTTGGACGCTGCCGGCAAACGGCGCAATATCTTTGAACCCGAATGAAATTTACGCGCTGACGAGCGAAAATTTGATCCTTGCAAAACCTTTGGTCGAAAGCCTCGTAAGCCTGGGCATCACCAAAGGCGAAATCGTAAAGGAATTTAGAGCTACCGAGCTTGAAGGCCTAAACGCGATCAATCCGCTAAACGATAGAGCTTCAAAATTTATCCTCGGCGAGCACGTTTTAATGGACGGCGGCACCGGGCTCGTGCATACGGCTCCCGGACACGGCGAGGACGATTATTTCGTAGGGCTTAAATATGGCATCGAGGTGATTATGCCGGTGGATGAGGGCGGCTGTTTCGACGAGACACTTAAAACCAAAAAACTCTTCCGCGCAGACGTCGTAGATGAGCTCGTGGGGATGCATATTTTCAAAGCGAACGAGAAAATTTTAGAGCTTCTAGGCCCCGCGCTTATCAAATCCGGCAAATTCGTCCACTCCTATCCACACTGTTGGCGCACACACAAGCCGGTAATCTACCGCGCGACGAAGCAGTGGTTTATCGCGATGGACGAGCCAATGCCTAGCGGCAAGACACTGCGTCAGGTGGCGCTAGAGCAGATCGGCAAGGTTAAATTTTATCCGCAAAGCGGCATCAACCGCCTTACCTCGATGATAGAAAACCGCCCCGATTGGTGTATCTCTCGCCAAAGGGATTGGGGCGTGCCGATCGCGTTTTTTCGCGACAAAAGCACCAAAGAGCCGATTTTCGATGAGAAAATTTTAAATAATATCTACGAAATTTTTAAGGCTAAGGGCGCGGATGCTTGGTGGCAGATGGAAATTTCGGAGCTTTTGCCTCAGGACAGCGGCTATAAGCCTGAAAATTTAGAAAAGGTGATGGACATCTTAGACGTTTGGTTCGATAGCGGCTCTACGTGGAAAGCAGTGCTGCAAAGCGGCGCCTACGATGCGGGCAAATTCCCTGCGGATATGTATCTTGAGGGCAGCGACCAACACCGCGGCTGGTTTCAAAGCTCACTGCTTCTAAGCTGCGCGATCAACGAATGCGCGCCGTACAAGAGCATCCTCACTCACGGATTTACCGTCGATGAGAAGGGTCAGAAGATGAGTAAGTCCGTCGGAAACGTCGTCTATCCGCAAGAGGTCGCAAAGAGCCACGGCGTTGAAATTTTACGCCTATGGGTCGCGATGAGCGATTATTCGACCGATCTAAAGATCAGCGACAATATCCTTAAGCAGGTAAGCGAGCAGTACCGCAAGATTCGAAATACTATAAGATTTCTGCTCGCAAGCACCAGCGATCTGGGCGAGATCGAGACGAGTAATTTTACGCGGCTTGATCGCTGGATCCTAACGCGCGCGGCAAACGCCTTTGCGGGCGCGGAAGCGGCGTTTAGAAACTACGATTTTTCAAAGGGCTTCAATCAGCTACTAAATTTCTTAAGCGCCGATCTGAGCGGAATTTATCTTGATATCTGCAAAGACAGGCTCTACTGCGACGCACCCGACGAGCCGCGCCGCAGAAGCGCGCAAAGCGCGATCGCTCTAATTACGCGAGCGCTGCTGCCTCTGATCGCGCCTACGCTAACCTACACTATCGACGAAGTAATGCAGTTCGCGCCGCGTATCATCAAAGAGGGCAAGGAGGACGTCTTCGATCTGATCTACAAGCAGGTAGAATTTGACGATTTCATAGAATTCGACGAAATTTTAATCAAATCGAGAGAGAAATTTTTCGAACTCATCGACGCGCTGAAAAAGGATAAGATCATTAAATCGACGCTCGAGCTGGTTTTAGAAACGAGCTCGAACGAAATTTTATCAAACGACATCCTGGGCGTGGCGGATTGGTTTATGGTAAGCGACGTGGACACTCTGCAAAGCGGGCCGGCTCTGGCGGAGTTTAAGATAAACGACGAAATTTTCCGCCTCGTAAAATCATCGAAGCACAAATGCCCGAGATGCTGGAAATTTAACGCAAAAGAGCCTGATGAGCTCTGCCCGCGCTGCGCGAAGGTCATGCATGCTCGCTAGCCCCATAAGTCTCGGCTTCGTATTTTTTACGATCGCGCTGATCTGCGTAGCGACGGGCGTGGGGATCTATTTCGTGAATAAATTTAAGGATGGCAGATGATAAGTTTGAAAGAGGCTCTAAAGCTGAATGCGGATGAAATTTCGGCGCTTAGAGCGGAGCTAAAGGATAAAATTTTAAAAACCAAAGAGCTCGGCGCCTACGTCGAGCAGCTCACGGGCGAGGCTCTAAACATCAGCGGCGAGGGCGTGCCGATCGCGATCAAAGATAACATTCAGGTAAAAGATTGGAGCGTCACTTCGGCGAGTAAAATTTTGCAAGGCTACGTTGCGCCATACGACGCGACGGTGATCAAAAAGCTACGCGAGCGCGGTTTAGCGCCGTTTGGGCGAACGAATATGGATGAGTTTGCGATGGGAAGCACGACCGAGAGCTCATTCTATGGCAAAACGCTCAATCCGACCGATCACTCGCGCGTACCAGGCGGCAGTAGCGGCGGAAGCGCGGCTGCCGTAGCGGCAAATATCGCCGTAGCCGCACTCGGAAGCGATACGGGCGGCTCTATCCGCCAGCCGGCGGCATTTTGCGGCTGCGTAGGCTTTAAGCCGAGCTACGGCAGGGTCAGCCGCTACGGGCTCGCGGCGTATTCGAGCAGCCTCGATCAGATAGGACCGATCACGCGCAGCGTCGAGGATGCGGCGATCTTATACGACATCATCGCAGGCCGCGACGAGATGGACAGCACGAGCTACACGGGCGCTTACGAAAGCACTGCGGATAAGCTAAACGCTGATCGCAAGCTTAAGATCGCCGTTATAAAAAATTATATTGACGAAGCCTCGCAGCAGGTCAAAGAGGCTCTGAATTTAACTATAGAAAAGCTAAAATCATTCGGCCACGAGATCGTTTACCGCGATCTTTGCAGCTCCAAATACGACATCGCGACCTACTACATCATCGCAACCGCCGAGGCTAGCGCAAATTTAAGCCGCTACGACGGCGTGCGCTACGGAAACCGCGCGAAGGCTCTAAATTTAAAAGAGCTCTACGCCAACACTCGCGGCGAGGGATTTGGCGACGAGGTCAAAAGAAGGATGCTTCTAGGCACCTTCGTGCTAAGCAGCGGCTACTACGACGCGTATTACATCAAAGCGCAGAAGGCAAGGGCATTCATCAAAAGCGAATATGAGGAAATTTTAAAAGACGCCAATTTGATCTTTATGCCGATCGCGCCGGGCGTGGCGTATAAATTCGGCGAGCTTAGCGATCCGCTTCGCGCGTATCTTAGCGACATCTACACGATCGGCGTAAATTTAGCGGGGCTTCCCGCGATCTCCGTGCCGGTAGCGAAAAACAAAGAGGCTCTTAATATCAGCGCGCAGCTTATCGGGCGCGCCTACGACGAACAAACGGTGCTGGACGGCGGCTTGAGTTTAGAAAAAATCGTGAAAGGATAAGTATGAAGATCGTCAAAAAGGCTCTGACCTTCGAGGATGTTTTGTTGGTACCGCAATACTCTGAAATTTTACCCAAAGAGGTCGATATCAGCACGAGTTTTACTAGAAATATCACGCTAAATACCCCTCTTGTGAGTGCTGCGATGGATACGGTCACCGAGTACCGCACCGCGATAATGATGGCGCGCCTCGGCGGCATCGGCGTGATCCATAAAAATATGGACGAGGACTCCCAAGCCAAGATGGTTCGCCGCGTAAAAAAGAGCGAAAGCGGCGTCATCATCGATCCTATCTCGATCAAGGCGGACGCCACGATCAAAGACGCTCTCGATCTGATGAGCGAGTACCATATTAGCGGTATTCCCGTCATCGACGACAACGGCGTGCTGATTGGAATTTTAACTAATCGCGACCTACGCTTTGAAACCGACACCGCCGCGCTTGTAGGCGAGAAGATGACCAAAGCTCCGCTAATTACCGCTCCAAAGGGCTGCACGCTTGATGATGCGGAGAAAATTTTTAGAAATAATAAAGTAGAAAAGCTTCCGATAATCGACGCAAACGGCCACTTAGAGGGGCTTATTACGATTAAAGACCTTAAAAAGCGCATCGAATATCCAAGTGCCAATAAAGACAAATTCGGCCGCCTTCGCGTCGCCGCGGCGATCAGCGTAGGCCATCTGCAAAGAGCCGAAGCTCTCGTCAAAGCGGGCGTAGATGCGCTTGTGATGGACTCTGCGCACGGACACTCCAAAGGCATTATCGACACGCTTAAGGAGCTGAAGCGAAATTTTGACGTCGACGTAGTAGTAGGAAACGTCGCAAACCCCGCCAGCATAAAAGATATTGCAAACGCGGGAGCCGATGCGATTAAAGTAGGCATCGGTCCGGGCTCGATCTGCACTACGCGCATCGTAGCGGGCGTGGGCGTGCCGCAGTTTACCGCGATCAACGATTGCGCGATCGAGGCGGCTAAATTTGGAATTCCGATCATCGCAGACGGCGGCATCAAATACTCGGGCGACATCGCTAAAGCCCTAGCCGCGGGCGCAAGCTCGGTAATGATGGGAAGCCTGCTTGCGGGCTGCTACGAAACCCCGGGTGAGCTCATTACGTTTCAGGGCCGCCAGTACAAAACCTACCGCGGCATGGGCTCTCTGGCGGCGATGCAAAAGGGAAGCTCGGATCGCTACTTTCAAGACGGCACCGCAAAAGAAAAGCTCGTACCCGAGGGCGTCGAGGGGCGCGTGCCTTACGCGGGCATGCTAAAAGACGTGATCTTTCAGCTACTAGGCGGCTTGCGAAGCTCGATGGGATACTGCGGCAGCAAGGATATCGCGACCTTTCAGCAAAAGGCGGAATTCGTCGAGATCACGAGCGCAGGTCTTAAAGAAAGCCACGTCCACGACGTCATCATCACGCAGGAAGCGCCGAATTACCGAGTAAATCAGTGATCCTTCAAAGCAAAATTCAAAATTTCGACGAGCCGCTTTATCTGGAGAGCGGCCGCGTCTTTTCCAACTTCAAGCTCGCCTATGAAACCTACGGCGAGCTAAACCAGGACAAATCAAACGTCATCGTCATCTGCCACGCCTTAACCGGCTCCGCGCACGCCGCGGGACTTTACGAGGGCGATGTTAAGCCAGGCTGGTGGGACGGGCTCATCGGCGATCATAAAGCGGTCGATACTACGAAATTTTTCGTCATCTGCATAAATATCCTAGCTTCGCCGTTTGGCTCGACATGCCCGCTTGATGTCGATGAAAGCAGCGGCCGCGAGTATCGCTTGCGCTTTCCGGTAGTGGTGGTCTCGGACGTCGTGCGCGCGCAGATGATGCTTTTAAAGCGCCTAGGCATCGCCCGCGTTCGCGCCGTTATCGGCGGCAGCCTAGGCGGCATGCAGGCGCTGTGCTACGCGATCGAATATCCGGAATTTGCGGATGAAATTTTCGTACTCGCAAGCACATACGCTACGCAGCCTTGGGCGATCGCATTTAATAAGATCGCAACCGAGGCCATCTTGCGCGACCCAAATTTCAAAGGCGGCAACTACGATAAAAATCTGATCGCCGAGCGCGGGCTTGACGGCATGGCGGTGGGGCGCATGGCGGGGCATATAAGTTTTTTAAGCCCAAACTCGATGCAGGATAAATTTGGACGCAACTACGTTGAAACCGACGGTCTTTACGAGATTAACGGGCGCTTTCAGGTGGATCGCTACCTTGAATACAACGGCGAAAATTTCGCGCGCAGGTTCGACCCGCTGTGCTATCTCTACATCGCCAAGATGATGAATATCTTTGATTGCACGCGCCACTACGGCAATCTCAAAAACGCCTGCGCGCAGATCAGATCGCGCCTACACCTCATCTCTTTCAAAGGCGACGTGCTCTTTCCGCCGGGGCTGATGAAAGAAATTTACGATGCGATGAGCGATCTAGGGAAAAAGGATCGCACGAGCTACTCGCAGATCGACAGCGACTACGGACACGACGCGTTTTTGGTCGAGATAGAAAAATTTGATTACATCATAAAAAGGATTTTGGATGAGTTTTGAAGAAAAAATGGAAAAGATTAACGCGCTTTTAAAGAGCCTAAACGACAAGGATCTAAGCCTAGAGAAGAGCGTGAAGCTGTATAAACAGGGCGTAGCGCTGCTAAAGGAAGCAAAGGAAATTTTAGAAAACGCCAAACTCGAGGTCGCCGAAATAAACGCACCCGAGCAGGCTTAGGAGGCGACGATGATAAACGTATGCGTTTTGCAACTACCGACGCTTTCGATGAGCGAAAATCGGATCGATTACTATATGAAGGTCGCCAAAGACAACGGCGCGCGAATCGTGCTGCTGGGCGAATATGAGCTAAATTCCTTCTTTAGCGAGCTTAAAAAGATGCCCCGCTCCATCGCATGCGAACAGAGCGAGCATAAACAGGAGCTGATGGCGCGGCTGGCCGCTAAATACGACCTGCATATCGTAGCGCCGATAATCAGAGCCGCTAGCGGCGCGATTTTGAGGCAGGCGGGCATTTTTGGCGGCGCGGCTCAAAAGAACTTGGGCGGCAGCGAAAATTCCGCAAGCCTTAAAAGCGAGCAGGACTGCAAGGGCGAGCTAAATTCCAAAAGCGAGCAGAGTTCCAACGGCGGCTTAAATTCCGAAGGCGCTTTAAACTCCTGCGGCGCAAAATCTTTAAATTTCAAAACCTCAAATTTAAAAAGCGCCTCCGAAGCCCCAAACGCTCTAAATTCCGAAGAAAGCCAAAAAGACGCGAGCGAAGAGGATATCTTTTGCGCGAGCGAAAACGAGCCCATCTGGGTGAAATCCTGCGCGAAATTTTCGCCCTCGGAGGTGAAATTTTACGATCAAAATATCCTGATGGACTATCCGCACTGGAACGAAGAGGGCTTTTTCGCCAACCGTAAAAGCCGCAAAATCGGTAAAATTTCGCCGATGATCTTTAGCGAGGGCGGCGTGAAATTCGGCGTCTGCTTCGGCTATGAGGCGCATTTTGATGCGTTTTGGCGCTATTTTATGCAGAAAAACGTCGGCTGCGTGCTCGTGCCGTGCGCCTCGACCTTCGAAAGCGGCGGGCGCTGGCGCGAGCTTTTGAAGATGCGCGCGTTTACGAACTCGCTCTACGTCATCCGCGCCAACCGCATCGGCGAGGCGAAATTCGGCGAGAGTGAGTTTAAATTTTACGGCGAGAGCTTCGTCGTAACCCCCGGCGGCGAGATCGCAAACGAGCTGAAAAACGAAGAGGGCGTGCTGATGTGCGAAGTGGACGCGGACGAGATCGCTGCAGCGCGCGGGCTGTGGAAATTCCGCAAAAATCTAGTCAGCAGGGGGCTTTTATGAACTACTTTCACAGACAGATCCAGCTTTGGGGCGAGCAGACGCAGCGCGCGCTTGCGGATAAGCGCATCCTGATCATCGGCGCGGGTGGGCTTGGGAGCAGCCTTTCTTACGCTCTGGGCGCAAGCGGCATCGGGCGGATCAGCGTCGTGGATTTCGACACGGTGGCGCTTCATAACATTCACAGGCAAATTTTATTCACGCTCGAAGACGAGGGTAAATTTAAAGCGGACGTTTTTAAAAGCCGCACGGAAAGCCGCTACGACGGCGTGAGCGTCGAGGTGCATAAGAGCCGCGCGGAGGAATTTTTCGCTAGCGCGATAGGCGCGGGCGAGAAATTTGATCTGATTTTAGATGCGACCGATAATCTCGCCACGCGCGCGCAGATCGATGCGTTTGCTAAGCAAATAGGCGTGCCGTGGGTGTTTGCGTCGGTGGACAGCTGGCAGTGCCAAGTCTGCTTCGTGCAGAATGCGGATTTTAAATTTTTCCCGAGCCTAAACGCGACGCCTGCGGGCATAACGGCTGCGATCGTGATGTTTGCGGCGAGCTTTGAGGCAAACCTCGCTCTGCGCTACCTAGCGGGGCTCGAGGTCGAAAAAGACCTGCTTTACTACGCGAACTTTTTTGGCGGCGAGCTGGAAGTTAGGAAGATAAAATTGTAGCCTGGGCTCGGGCTAGTTTAAATTTAAGCCCGAGCTTGCGGGTTGACTTTATATCAAAAAGCTAACTTTGAGTATGTTGATTTAACTCTTGCTCCGTCATTTTATTCTCCTTAATATTTAGTTTTGATGACATTCTTTTCTTGCATTTTTTATCTCACCAGATGAGATCTCATCTATATATTTATCCAGCTTTTTTAAATTATCTTTATACGGCCGATCAAGCTTACGACCGTCTTTATCTCTGGTATACATATGGATGGATACCGCTTCCATTTCATTTAACTCGCTTGCAAATTTCGTATATTCATAAACATCTTTAAATGTAGAATTTCTATCTTTGCAATATTTGCGATATACCGTCGTTATAAGCGAAATTTCACTTTTAGGTATATAATAAGTTGCATCGTAGTTTATTTTATAATAACTATCCAAACTATATATATAGTTTCTATGACAATCATCATATTTTCGTTTTAGAAATTCCGGGCTCGGTTGTCCGCCTACGTTATACTGCATAAGCAGCTTTAAAATCGGTTCGTAATTTGGAGTGCCCGGAAATGTATCATATAACGAAAAATCATATTCGGTAATATCAAATCCGTCCGTCGGTTCCGCTTTATCATTTAATATTCCCTCAGGCACGACCTTTTTAATATCGTTTCCGTACCTTAGACCTACCGTAGAGTTTTGAAATTTCCAAATATATGGCTTGTAGCCGCTTTCTAATGCCATCTTTGCTATCTCATACATATTCGTATTCGTAAGATATGAAAAGAAATAATTCGGCTCTCCTATACTAATCATAGGGTAGTTGGTATCATAAATCAACGTAAAATTTCCATCGTCACTTATTTGCAAAGATTTTATATGGTTATAATTCGGCGGAAGCAGCCTATTTCTAACGACCTCCGCCTCTTCAAATTTAACGCCGTTATCTAAAAGCAGTCTTACCGATTTAGTAGCATTATTTTCTATCGCATAAGCCATAGCGGATAGTTTGTATTCATCTTTTTTATGTATATCCGCTCCCAATTTTATAAGCTTTTGAGCAGTATTCGCATCGTCCCAAAAGCTAGAATACATCACGGGCGTTACCCCTCCGTGCATAGTATGATCGACGGTTAGATTGTTATCTTTCATAAATTTTAAAATTTTATCAGTTTGCTTGCTCTTTAAAAGCCTTTTTAGCTCTACGTCGATGGCAGGTTCTTTGAATATGTTTTTCGGGTTTGAATTATAATCTATATCCCAATGTCTAAATGCAAAACTTTGCATCTCCGCTTCGCTTACATACTTGTCAAGTCCCGCTTCTTTAGTAGCATCAGAGCCTATCGTAATAGTGTAGTGAGATTGAGATTTATGAAGTCCTACTCTTCCGCTTACGAATAGATACAAAATAAGGCAAGCAAAAACTGCGATGAATTGCAATATAGCTTTTAAATATTTCAAAATTTCCCCTTAGAATTAATTAGGAGGATTATATCTTAAATCAAATTAAACCGAAATTTTACATGGCGGGCGGGTAAAATTTTATATAAATTTAGCCCGCAAGCCTTGAAATTCGAGCAAATTTAGAAGATAAATGCGTATTTAAATTTTAACAGCTCTATCCCAGATCGCTCAAAAGATCCGCCAAGCTCACGTCTGATAGGGACTTCTCAAAATCACCTTGAATGCGCGCAAAGCGCGGCGCAAGAACCGCTTCGATCTTTCCGCCTACGGGGCAGGCGCTAGGCGAGCCTTTGTGCAGGCGAAACATCGCGTCCTCCTCGCTCACCGCCTCGTAAATGTCTAAAAGCGTGATGAGCCGCGCGTCGCGAGCTAGTGTGATGCCGCCCACGCCCGCAGTCGTGAGCACCAAGGCTGCGTTTTTTAGCTGCGAAATCAGCTTGCGCGCGATGGCGGGGTTTATCCCCGAGCTTGCGGCGACGAAATCGCCCGTGACCTTCTCCTCGCGAAAATACGCGACGCAGAGCATGATGTGAACTGCGAGTGAAAATTTGATACCTACTTGCATAGCCGACCTTGATTTAAATTTAAAACCGCACGTTACTTTCGTGCGGCGTTATTTTAGCTAAATTACGCAAAATTTTAAGCTCACGCCCTCTCGCCGACGGCGGTAAAGCGCTTTTGCACGAAGGCGCCATTTTTTAGCTCGTCTATGACCGCGAGCGCGAGGTCTGCGTAGCTGATGTAGCTCTCGTTTTTGGAGTTTAGTATTAGATTATCGCCGCCAAGGACGTATTTGCCCGTGCGAGCGCCGTTTGCGTCGTATTCTCCGGCCGGCGAGACGTAGGTCCATAGCACGTCGCTTCTATCTTTTAGCTCAAAAAACGACTCTGCCGTAGCCTTTGCGACGCCCATATACTCAGGCGGGAAGTCAGGCGTATCCATAGCCATAGTGCCTTTATCGTCCACGTATAGCGTACCCGCGCCGCCGATGACTAGTAACCTCGTTTTCGTACCGCTAAGCGCGTCTGCAAGGTGTTTGCTACCTTTTTATGAAGGGGGAACGTTTCTGGCGTCCAAGCCGCAAATGCGCTGATAACGGCGTCAAAGCCAGCTAGATCGGTCTTTGTTAGTTCAAAAATATCTTTGTAGACTACTTTAACGTCGCCGTTTTTATACTCTTTGTTTCGCACGATCGCCGTGACGTCATGCCCTTGTTTTAGAGCTTCTTGCACCAAATTTGAACCTGATTTTCCGTTTGCTCCGATGATTGCTACTTTCATTGTTTCTCCTTTAAATTTGATTTGTTTGATCGCACAGTCGCTGCGGTTAATGCGCTCGCACATTTGGCGCCGTATGCCGCGCCTCGCAGTTTAAAATTTACGCTCTCATTTGCCGAGCGCCTCGCAAATTTTACAGCCAACTTGGCTTTATGTCCTCGTTTATCACGCCATCATCCATCGTGTACTGCTCCAGGCTGCCGCGTTTAGTTTGGATACAGATAAACTTCATCCCCTGCGCACCCGCCTTGAAGCATCTCTTGCCCGCCGGATCGATGCGGATCGCGTCGCCCTCACCCACCGCCTTTTCCTCACCGTCGATAAAGAGCGTGCCGCCGCCTTTTAACACCAAGTAAAGCTCCTCGTTTTGCTTATGCGAATGCACGAACGGCACGCTCACGTTTGCCGGAAGCTCGTTGATAGAAAGCTCGCAGCCGCTTAAGCCTAGAGCTTCTTTTAGCTCGACTCTGGGTTCGCTTTTCGTTGAAACGATCTTGTAGTTTGACATCTTTGTCTCCTTAGATTTTTTGTTGTAATGCTATAACTTACAACTAATGAGCGAAGTATAGTCAAATTTTGTTGTAATGTCAAGAGTTACAGCAAAAATCCGCAAAATTTGACACGAATTTTAAAAACAGCTAAAATCCGCGCGATTTCAAACAAAGGAATTTTATGCAAAATAGCGCATTTAAGACCTTTGCGACAAGCCTTGGCAACGCGCCGAGGCTAATAGAGGAGTTTAACAAACTAAAAGAGATCAAAAATATATGAATACTAAAAATATAACTTTAAATAGTTTTAATAATTTCTTTTATGTACAATTACTTGTTTTACTTTAGTTATATCAATATTAGGCTCTCTGTGGACCATTCTATGACAATTAGAACAAAGTAGAATTATATCTTCTATCGTAGAATTATGTTCTGACGATAAAGTACTAATTGGAACCTTATGATGGCCTTCTATAAAATCTTCACCCAGAAATCCATAAGTTTCAAAAAAATCAAACCCACAACATTCACAGAAAAGTCTTCCATTATTCTCTTGTTTAAATTTAAACTTAGCATCTTGGATTAATTTGATATTTCTTTCTCTTTTTTTGTGAATAACTATTTTTTCTGCTCCTTCACTATATCTTTTGTTGTACTCTATATCAATTTCCGCTCCAAGAAGCTCTATAATCTCCCGACCCACTAAAATAGATTTAAGTTCATCACTACATCTTGTCAGGTACCCTCCCTGCTTAATCATAAATTTACCATTTCTTTTTTGCATAAATGTTTCTTGTTTCGACTCTTTTATTTTGCAAAGTGCTTCTTGATTGCTAGGCTCAGAAAGGACTTTATCAATAGAAATAGGCTTATCGAAAGCTATAAAATTATCTAAAAAAACCTCGTAATAATCATAGCAACCTATTTCAATCTTTTTAGCACAAGAAGTAGCCATAGAATATCCGATAAGTTCATTTTTATCTTGATCTATATGAAAAATAATATCTAATGGTTTCACTTGTAGTATATTTTTGTATACATTACGCCCTCCTGCATCTACTGTAGGGCTCAATAAAAGCTTTGTAAATTCGCTTTTTATTCTTTTGCTTGGGTAGGTTTTTTCAATCCATGTTGACATAGCAAATCCTTCATTATAAATTTAAAAATTATACAATTCTAACATATTTATTATTCATAACAAGATTTTCTACATTTCAATATAAATTTTATCAAAATTACTCTTGACAGTTAAATAAGCATTCATATATAATCTTGGCAAAAAAGATATTTAATCAAAATGAAACACGGTAAAAAAACATACTTAAAAGAAAATGTTCCGTTATATATAAGGACATTACTGCTACAATACGCCTCCCTGCGCCAGCCAAGCGCACTAGAAAGCCCTCCAAATCCAGAAAAAGCCTACAGAGTTATTTATTGTTTGTTTTACAATGAATACACCAAAAATATGTCCTTTTCAAGCACTCACTACGTAAATGAATCAAAATTAAGGAAAAATAATGTTAAAAACTCATAATTATAGAAACCATATAGGACACAATTACGAACTTGGTAAGCATAGTCACAAAGAGCATTCGCACACGTCAAACAAGGTCGTTTTGAGAAATTCCTTTTTTATAATCTCCGCTTTTATGCTGATCGAGGTCGCGGGCGGCTTCGCGACGAACTCGCTCGCCCTGCTCTCCGACGCCGGGCATATGCTATCAGACGCCGCAGCGCTCGGGCTTTCGCTGTTTGCGTTTAAATTCGGCGAACGCAAAGGCAATCTGCAAAAGACCTTCGGCTACAGGCGGATCGAAATTTTGGCCGCGACGATAAACGCCGTCACGCTCATCGTCATCGCCGTTTTTATCGTCATTGAGGCGGCGCGGCGCCTGCAAAACCCGCCCGAAGTAGCCACCGCTGGCATGCTCGCCATCAGTACGCTAGGTCTTGCCGTAAACATCGTCGTGGCGCTATACATGCTGCGCGGCGGCGACGTGAGAGAAAACGTCAATATGCGCGGCGCCTACCTACACGTACTTGGCGACGCTGCGGGCTCGGTGGGCGCGATCGCGGCTGCATTAGCGATGATGTGCTTTGGCTGGGGCTGGGCGGACGCGGCGGCTAGCCTGCTCGTGGCCGCGCTCATCGTAAAAAGCGGCTGGGGCGTGCTAAAAGATAGCCTAAACATCCTAATGGAGGGCTCGCCAAAGGGCGTGTGTCTGGACGCGCTCGTCGCGCAGATCAGGGGCGTGGACGGCGTGCTTTCGGTGCACGACCTGCACGTCTGGAGTATCACGAGCGGCGCAAACGCGCTCACGGCTCATATCGTGATCAGCGGCGAGCTGCGCGTGCGCGAGGCGGAGCAGATCTTGCGCGAAATATCGCACGAAATGGAGCATCTGGGCATCACGCACACGACGCTGCAGCTTGAGAGTAGCGACAACGAATGCGCTGACGAGCTCATCTGCGAAGTAAGATCAAGCGATACGGGCGGGCATTTAGGGCATAGTCACTAAAATTTTTGGATTTGGAATTCCGCTCAATTTGAAATTTAAAATTTGGCTTGAGTTTGAAATTTTAAATTTGCCCGCGCCGCGGAATCTTAGAATTTTGAAATTTAAAAATTTTGCGCTCGTTATGAAATTTTAAATCCCTCCGCGTGGTGGAATTTTAAAATTTCGCTATGCGGACGCCATTTCAAAATCAGGCGCCGCGCGTGCAAAAATCGCAAATTTTACGCAGCAGGTCGCTGCATCATTCAAAACGGCGTCTATACGCATTTGCGGAATTTTCAAATTTGACTAGAACGGCAGGCTAGTGATTACGGCGAAACTTAGCGGAAGCACAGAGCGGTTTAAATTTAGCCAAGCGCTATCCGTTTTTAATAGCGCAAAAATAACACCCACACAAATGTTATATTTTTAATTTAGCCAAGCGATTCGCACCGCTAAATTTTAAAATTCTGCGCTGCGAATTTAGCTGCAAATCGAGCCGTAAATTTAAACTACGCTCAAAATTTTGGCTAAATTTAACTCATTAAATTTTCCTGCCGATTTGAGCCGATTAAAAGCAAATTTGACGTATAATCTCGCGAAATTTCAGGGAGCCAAGGTGCGCAAAAACATAAAATACCTAATTTACAAGTTCTTTTTGGGTAACGTCTTTTTGGCTATTTTTGTGATTTCATTTTACGTTGTTTCGTGGCATATTGAAAATATTTCAAATATCGATCTTATGAGCCTTTTGAAGGGATATTTTTTATTCCCG
>NZ_CALIIS010000012.1 GCF_938017705.1 uncultured Campylobacter sp. | reverse complement strand
ACAGCGCGAGCAATACGTAGTGAAATTTAAAATTTTGCGGCGCCGTAAATTTGAAGCGCTTTAAAATTTTAACTAGTCGTAGAATTTGCGGCACTTTTGGAATTTATCAAATAAAATTTTGAGCTCCGCGCTGTATAAAACACATAAATTTCAAAGTAAGAGAAAGATGAAATAGGGCGGCGGAATTTTATTGCCGTCGAATTCTGCTGCAAAATTCTAGCCGTGCGAGATTTCACGGAGAATTTACCGCGTCAAAACTCTACGGCAGAGCGGTAGCAAAATTTTAAAATTTAGCTCGCATTTGCGGCGTAAAATTTTGCAACCGCCCGCACCGCAAATATCGCTATTTTCAGACCGCCCCTGATCGCACTGCCACATAGCCCGCGCACAGCTCGCAAAAAAGCCCCAGGCAACCACGCCTCTCAATCGCAGCTTCAAACCCCGCTACCGCCTGCGAAATTTAGCGAGCCGCAAAAAATCGCGGTAGCGTCCGCGTCGCAAAAATTTACAAATCGCAAAATTTACAAAAATCGCGCGGCAAAATTCTTGCTTCAGCAATCCGCTAAAGAAGCCGGGGCGGCGGCGCGCCAGGCGTACGCGAGGAGCGAAATTCTTACCCAAACGATCCACCCGCGCTAAAATAAAATTTAAAATTTAGCGAGCAAATTTCGCCTACTTCACCAGCCCCGCTTCCCTTAAAAAGCAGCTCGGCTCGTAGCTAACTTTTCTGATCTTATCGAACTTAGCGTAGCTTAGCACCAGCTCGTCGCGCGCTCTGGTAACCGCCACGTAAAATAGCCGCCGCTCCTCCTCCAGGCTGCCGCCCATCGCCATTAGCTTGAGGTTCGGGAAGCGGTTTTGCGCCAGATCGATGAGATAGACGCTGCAAAACTCAAGCCCCTTGCTTGCGTGCACGCTGAGCAGGTTTACCCCCTCGCCCTCGCTCATCTCCTTTGCGCCCAGGGTTATGAAGTTATAAAAGCTCTGCGGATCCGCGTATTTGCCGGCGATCTGCTCTAAAATTCCGCATTTATCATAGATGCGAGCGATCTCGTCCTTCTTGCGATCCTCATCTATCTTGCCGTTTTTCAGCGTCGCACGCTTTGTCGCGATAAAGTCCGCCACAAGGGCAAAAAGGCGCGAGTTTTTGATCTGCGAGATGAGCGTAGCAGACCTTGCAGCCGAGCCGCTTTTTTTAAAAATTTTATAAATTTCGTGCAAAAATACGGCGCCGCCCTCGGTAATTTTATTGTGTTTTAGAACCGGGTGCGAGCGAAAAAACTCGTCAAATTCTAAAGCTTCAAAGCGCGATACCGAGCCGATGATATCCACATCGTCAAAAAGCCCGAGCTGATAGTTTTTCCTCTTTTTTTCAAAAATTTTAACGCTCTCGTCGGGGCGCAAAAGACCTGCGTGAATACTTCCGTGTCCAAGCGCGATTAGTGCGTCGAAAAGCTCCTTGCTCAGCGCGCTGCCGACGCCTCTTGCGTATTCGCACGTACTCATAAATGCCATCATATCTTTTGGGTTTATTATCATCGCGAAGATGTCCGTAAAGGCCTTGATTTCGCGGCTTTCAAAAAAGCTCACGCCGCCTTTTCGCTTCGCGCCGATACCGAGCTCCTTAAGCGCGACCTCGACGCCGTCGGCGCTGGAGTTGTTGCGAAAGATGACGGCGATCTTTTCGCGCGGGGTGGTGCTTTGCGCGATCTGCGCGGCTACGTGGGCGTATTGCGCCGCCGTATCGTCGTAAACATGCAGCCTAGGCGCGCTAAATTTTCCCTCGCGGCCCACGATCAGCTTCTTTTCGTAAAGGCGCGGATTGTTCGCGATGACGCGATTTGCAAGCGCCAAAATCGCCGAGCTTGAGCGGTAATTGATATTCAGCGCGTAAATTTTAGCGTCCGCAAAGCGCTTGCCGAAGCTGCCGATGATGTCGATGTTTGCGCCGTTGAAAGCATAGATGCTCTGATCAAAATCGCCGACGCAAAAAAGGCTTTTCGTCGCGAAGGCATCTATGAGGCTTCCTTGCAGCGAGTTCGTGTCCTGATACTCATCCACTAAAATTTCATCAAACCGCAGCGGCGCGCCCTTTCGCAGCTCATGGCGCATTTTTAACAATACGTCGTTGAAATCCGCGTAGTTAAATTTCGCCTTTTCCTCTTCAAACTCGCGCAAAATGTCTGTGTAAATTTCGGCAAATTCCGCCTGATCCTCGTAGTTTTTGCTAAACCACGTCTCAAAATCCGCGCTCATCTCCTTGTTTTGATACAGCGAGTACACGTCGTACAAATATGCCCCGCCGTAGGGGCGCGCGTCGCTTACGTGATAAAATTTGCGCTTTTCTACGAGGCTTTTTAGCAGCGTCTTTAGCTCGGCAGGCTGCTTTAGGATCACGCCTTTGCCCAGCTCGCGAAGTAGGGCGTAGGATACGGCGTGAAAGGTGCCCGCAACGATTGCGGAGGTGATTTTTTTATCAAAATGCCGCTGCAGCCTCGCTATCATCTCGCTTGCGGCCTTGTTCGTAAAAGTAAGAAGCAAAATTTTTCTAGGGCTCGTGCCGAGATTTAGCAGATGAGCGATGCGCGCGACGATGGTGCTGGTTTTGCCCGTGCCTGCGCTTGCGATTACTAGATTGTGCCCCGCAGGAGCGGTTGCTGCGGCGTATTGTTCGGTGTTTAGCTTAGCTAGAGCGTCCAAGATTATTCCTTTGCAAAAAGGCGCCATTATAGCCTAAAATCATTAAAATTCTTTGATATAATTGCGCGATGAAATTTCTAAAATTTATAGTAAAAATCGCGCTATTTTGCGCGTTTGCATTCGCTGTGTTTTTGATCCTAGACGCGCTTTATCCACTAAATTTGGATATGCTAAACAAGCAGAAGAGTAGAATTTTATATGACCGAAACGGCGAAATTTTAAATATGCAGATCAGCGACGATCAAATTTGGCGCTTCTACGCGAGCGCGGACGAGATACCGCTGCGGCTAAAACAAAGCGCGATATACTTTGAAGATCGGTATTTTTACTACCATTTTGGCGTTAATCCCGCCTCGATCCTGCGCGCGGCTACGTATAATTTTACGCAAAATTTTACTAAAAAAAGCGAGGGCAACGTCGAGCGCGTCGGAGCCTCGACGATTACGATGCAGGTTGCGCGTATGATGCGCCCCAAACAGCGCAGCTACAAGAATAAAATCATCGAAATTTTTAACGCCTTTCAGCTGGAGTGGCACTTCAGCAAGGATGAAATTTTAGGAATGTATTTCAACCTCGTCCCATACGGCGGCAACATCGAGGGGGTCAAGACCGCGGCGTATTTTTACTTCAAAAAGGACCTGCGCGAGCTTAGCAACGCTCAAATCGCGCTTCTTAGCGTGATCCCGAAAAACCCGAACAAAAACCGCCTGGATCGCAGATCAAACATCAACGCGCTTAAAAACCGCCTAATTTCGCAGCTGCGAGAGGGCGGCGTGATCTCACAGAGCGAGTATGAGCGCGCCCTCGCGGAGCCGTTTTCGCCCAGACGCTACGCAGCGCCCAATTACGCGCCACATTACGCACTGCTGGCGTTTAACAATTATAAAATGCAAAATTTTACCGCTAAAGATGACGTAAATTTCACTCAAAATTTAGAGCAGGACGGCGCGCCCGGCGCGACGACAGGGCAAGTAGGCCCATCTGCGCGCAGAGCCGCGGCAGAGGCAGAATTAAATTTTTCGGACGCGGCGAGCGCCGAATCAAGCTTTACGGCTGCGGAAAGTGGTAAGCCGAATTTATCTGGCTCCGTGAGTGCGCAGGTGGGAGTGGATTCGAAAGAAATGAATCCCAAAGAGGCGGATTTTAAAACGGATGCTCCGAAGAGTTTAAATTTAGGCGGAACGAACTTAAATTTAAACGAGCGCGAAGGCGCAGAATCGCAAGCAGGCGTAAAACCGAACGAACCGAAAAGCACAAAATCAAATGAACGAAAGGGCGCAAATTTAGATGAGCGGCGAGATTTTATTGATGCCACACATCCGTCGCAAAACTCGCAAAATCAGCAAAGTCTAAATTTAAACGGGCAACGAGGCGCTGCGTATTCGCCGCAGAATTTTAGCGCAGATGCAAATTCAAATAAACGACAAACCGAGTATCCGCCGCAAAATACGAGCGCGGATATAAATTTAAACAAGCGGCAGAATGTCGTCGGTACCGCACATCCGCATCAAAACTCGCAAAACCCACAAAATCTAAATTTAAATAGTCGGCAAGATACCGCGCATTTGCCGCAAAATTCGCAGGCAGATGCAAACTCTAGCGAGCGGCCGAGCGTAAATTTTAGTGTGCAGACGGATTTCGTTTCAGACGCTAGTGCGCAGACGCATTTCGCTTCGTCGAACGCTAATGCTCAGACAGATTCTACTCCGGGCGCCAAAATACAGACAAATTCCATTTCAGGCGCCAAATCGCGAGCAAATTTCGCTTCGGACACTAAGGTGCAAATAAATTCCGATCTAAACGCCAAGGCGCGGGAAAATTCCGCAAACTCTAAAGCGAGCGCGCAGTCCAAGGAGCAAACTGCGCTAGCGCAGGAGCTTGCGCGTCTAAACGAGGGTAAAATTTATTCGAGTTTGGATCTGAAAACCCAGATCGCGCTTGAGGGTTTTTTGAAAAGCGAGATCCTCTCTCTACGCGATAAGGGCGTTAGAAACGGCGCTGCGGTGCTTATCGACAACGAAAGCATGAGCGTGATCGCCTATGTCGGCAGCCACGATTTTAGCGCCAATGAGGGGCAAAACGACGGCGTGCGCTCGCAAAAAAACGTAGGCTCGACGCTCAAGCCCTTCATCTACGCCAAAGCCCTTGAGCACGGGCTCATCACCCCTTCAAAAAAGCTGATCGACGCGCCGATAACCTTCGCAGGCTACGTTCCTCGCAACTACAACCAGGGCTTTTTGGGCGCGGTGAGCGCGACCGACGCGCTAAGCCTTAGCCTAAATATCCCCGCGGTAAAGCTAAATTTAATGCTTGGTGACGACGGGCTGTATGAGATGCTTAGTGGCGTGCATCTGGCAGAGTTTAGCAAGGATTATTACGGTGCAGGTATCGCGCTTGGCAGTATTTCGATGAGTCTAATGGATCTTGCTCGCCTTTACAGCGCGTTTGCAAACGGCGGCAAGCTGCGGAAGCTCGAAATAGCGGGCGCAAAGATCGGCGACGATACTAAAATTTTAACCCCGCAAAGCGCCTACATCGTAACGCAGATGCTAAGAAACGCGCCGCGCTCCTATCTCGGCTCGGTGTGGCAAAACACCCTAAACGCGCCACCGTTGATGTTTAAAACGGGCACGAGCGCCGATGCGCGCGATCTCTACACCGTCGCGCTTACGCCTAAATTTACCCTCGGCGTCTGGCTGGGAAATTTCGACGGCTCCAAGACTAGGGATCTTAGCGGCGGCGTGAGTGCGGCGAAAGTAGCGTTTAATATGTTTGCCTTCCTCGATAAATCGAGCATGCTGGGCGAGGCGGAGTTTGCGCGTCCTGCGGGCGTGAGCTTTCGGCGGGTATGCACCGACGCGTACCGCGAAAAGGAGTGCGCTCAAAGCGCCGAGGATCTTACGATCGATGGAGTTGAGCCTAACGAGGAGTGCGAAATTTACGGCACGAGCGAGCTTTTTTATCTGCTAAAACATGGGCTCGTCGATCCGCAAAAGGTGCGCGCAGGAAGGTGCGCGGCTAAATTTGCCGCCGTAAAGCCCGTGCTAAACGACATCAACGCCAAAACCTACGAGACCGGCGCGGACGGCTTCTTGCGGCTTAAGGTGCAGTGCACGGCGGTTTTCGGCGAGCGGGTATATATCAGACTAAGCGGCGGTTCGCGGGAGTTTATAGCGCTAAATTCCACTGCGTTTACGGGGGAGAATTCCGCGGATTTGGATTTCGAGCATTCTAGCACGGCGCAGCAAGATAATTTAAAGCAAAATTTTTCAGAACAGAATTCTGCGGTACAAAATTCTATGCGACAAAATTTAGCGTTACAGAATGTAAAATCACAAAATCTTACGAAGCAAAATTCTGTAGAATGGAATTTTATAACTAAAAATCCAGCCACACAGAATTTGGCGTCGCAAAATTCTATC
Source organism: uncultured Campylobacter sp. (assembly GCF_938017705.1). Classification (GTDB taxonomy): domain Bacteria; phylum Campylobacterota; class Campylobacteria; order Campylobacterales; family Campylobacteraceae; genus Campylobacter_B. The sequence continues at coordinate 4,930 of NZ_CALIIS010000012.1, read as the reverse complement.
TTGCAAAATTCTACAGAGCAAAATTCTACAGAGCAAAATTCGGGGGCTCAAAATTTCACAGCGAAAAATTTCACAGATCAAAATTCCTCGCAGCAAAATTTTGTGGCACGCGATTTCACCACGCAAAGCCTAGCGCCTGCAAATTCTAAAGTTAAAACGGGAGAATATTTTGCGCGCACTAATGGCGAGGCTTTTACGCTAAGTCTTGGCGCAGGGGATTTCGAGCTTGGCTGCTTGGATGAAAATGCAAATTTCGCTAAAGCAAATTTTAGAGTAAATGAAAGAAAATAAAAGGTTAATTTGTATATAATTTCGTAAAATTTTTGCAAAGGAATTTTATGAAGACAAAACTACTAAGCGCAGCGCTATTTTGCGCTTTGTCTAGCTTTGCCGCGGGCGTAGAGATCAAATACGCTAGCGGGGCTTACGAGATTAGCGGGGTGGACGGCAGTGGATTTAGCGTCACGCAAAAGCAGATCTTAAAATGCACTCCCAAAATCACGGGCACCTACGAAAGCGTGAGCGAGAGCTCAATCAGGCTCTATCCTAAGCCGATGCTTAGCGCCGGGGTTAATTATTCGTGCGAGGCGCGCGGGGTGCGCTTTGAGTTCGAGACAGAGCCTTTTAGCACCGAGCATATCGCGCTTCTGCGTCCGGGGCTAGTGGCAATTAAATTTAATGATGCGGTTAGTAAGGACGCACTACAGCAAGCGACTAGAATTTACCGCGCGCAGAATTTAGCCCAAAACGACATATCCTACGAGCTTAGCTCGCACGATGATCGGAATTTTTTATTCAGCTTCGATCCTAAGGCACAAAACGTCGTATTACAAATAGAATCTCTCACCTCAAAAGCGGGCGCAAAGCTGCAAAATCCGGTGGAGCTGCGCACGGACGAGGAGCCTTTTAATGATAGCATTAACGCTTCAAATTTAAGCGGCGTGCAGATCCGCCCCGCGGCTCTAAAAGACGGCTCGCTCGCGGCTAGAGTGTGTTTCCCTAACTATATGGACGAGCTGTCCGCCAAATACGTAAGAATCGCAGGCGTGAGTAAATTTAGCCTCACTCAGCCGCGATATTATTATTACGACGAAGACGAAGAGGATGGCGAAAGCGACGATCCTTCATGCTACTACTATGCAGATATAGTAAGCGACGAGTTTATGCCGAATAAAAGCTACGAGATTAGGCTGCTAAAGGGCTTCGGAGATAGCTCATATATTTTGCGTGACGAGATCAAGCAGAGCGTAAAAATGGGCGACAGGCTGCCTTTCGTAGCCTTTAGCGATGAGAAAAATTTTATCCCAAAATCCGCTTCGTTAGCTTTTAAAAGCTCAAACGTAAATGAGGTTAAAATTTCGATTGCTAAAGTTCCTGAGCAAAATTTTAGGTATTTTTTAAACTTTGAAAGCAACGAAGATAGTGTAGGTGGGTTAGCTAGCGAGATCGCGGTTAAGAGCTTTGATATAGGAGGCGCTAAAAACGCCGTCGCGGAGCATAAAATCGCGATGGATTTTAAAGGCTATGAGGATGGAATTTATAAAATCACGGCGTTTTACAAAGTGGGCGAAAAGATGCAAGAGGTTTCGCGCGTAGCCTATCTTAGCGACATTACGGCTCAAGTGGTGCTACTTGAGCGCGGCGCGCTAATTTATACTTCTAGGCTTAGTAATGGCGAGGAGCTAAGCAGAGCAAAGGTTAAAATTTACAGCGATAAAAACGAGCTAATCGCGGAGGATAAAACGGACGGAGATGGAATTTTAAGATTAGAAAATATGGAAATTCTAGCTAAAAACCCGCGCTCTATCGAGATTAGTAAGGGGGATGAGCATGCGTTCGTGCTATTTAATAACGCCGTAGCAAGCGTAGAGAAAACGATTACTGCAAAGCGTCCGTTTGTTTATCTTGCAAGTGAGCTGATAAGCCCGAATGAGCGGCTTTTAGGCACGATCGTGATGAAAAATCGCGATTTTAGCTCTTTAAAAAATACGCCGATTAAATTTAAAATTTACGATCCTAGCGGCACTGTGGTCATCACGCGCGCGCAAAACACCGATGAGTTCGGCAGCGTTAAAATCGACGAGCTGATGGGCGAGAAAAGCGGCACTTACCGCCTAGATCTCATCTATGAGGACAAAATCATCGCTTCTAAAAGCTTCAGCGTAGAAAATTTCGTCCCAAACCGCATTAAAAATGAAATTCTCACTGCCAAAGATGAATACGGCGCGGATGAGATCATAACTTTAAAGCTAAGCTCAAACTATCTTGCAGGCGCGCCGGCTGGAGATTTGAAAGGCTCGCTTGAAGCAAACGCCTATGAAAAAGAGCTGAAAATTAAAGGCTACGAGGGCTTTTCGTTTCTAAACGATCGCTTAAAGAAAAAGGGCGCTACGCAGCTTCGTAGGGCAGAATTTACGCTAAGCTCCGCCGGCAAAAAAGAGCTTGCACTCTCGCCGGCAGCAGCTGATCTAAATGTCTCTAACGCCATAAATATTCTACTAAATTTCAGCGTAACCGAGGAGGGCAAAAACGTAAGCGCATATCGCAGCCTGAGCTATCTGCCTTATGATCGTATCGTAGGAATTCGCGCGAGCAAGGATTTTATTTCAAGCGGCGATAGCGTAAAATTCGGCTTTGCGCTGCTAGATTCCAAAACCAAAACCGACGTCAAAGGCAAGATCGACGTTGAAATTTACCGCGACGATTTTACTTACGTTTATGACGGCAACAGATACGTTGAGCAAGAAAGCTTTAATCTCGTAAGCGCCGTTAGCACCGATGCGCGCGAGTTTGAGTATAAATTCCAAAACGGCGGCAATTATCTAATCGTCGCAAACGATTACTCAAGCGGCGCGAGTGCTGGCGTGCGCGTGGACGTAAGCGGCTGGGGATATTATGGACGGGTAAACGCTAAAGACGTACAAAGCGCTAAAATCAAACTCGCAAGCGACAAGGTTAAAGCTGGAGATAAAATTAAAGGCGTCATCAATTCGCCGGTAGAAAGCGGCGTGCTAAATATCTCGCTCGTAGGCGAGCAGGTTTACGACTATAAAATTCTATCCATAAAAGGCGGTAGCGCGGAATTTGAGCTTAGCGTGCCGGAGAATTTCGTCGGCGGACACATCAACGCTGTAATCGCGCGCGCCGCGACACCCACTGCGATGCCGCTTAGAGCCTATGCAAACGTGCCGGTGGCGCTAGATGCGAGCTCGCACAAGGCTAACGTGCAAATCCTAGCCGAGAAAAGCTACAAAAACGGGCAAAACGCGCAGATCAGCGTAAAAAGCGAGCCAAATTCAAAAGTCATACTCTACGCAGTCGATCTTGGAATTTTAGATATCGTCTCACAAGAGGAGCTTGATGCATTTAAGGCGTTTGACGTTAGTGCGTATTTTGCGCTGCGATACTTTGACATTTACGATGATCTTAGCGTGTATCAAACTACTGCTAAAGAGCTAAGCTTCGGCGGCGACGGCGTGATGGCGAAAGCTAAACGAAATTTAAGCCCGGTCGAAAATAAAAAGCAGAAAAAATTTATCAAAATGCTGATCGCAAAAGCAGACGCAAACGGCGAGGCGAAATTTGAGCTTGCGATGCCGAAAAATTTCAACTCTACGATCCGACTAAGCGCCATGGCTATCGGAGAGGCGGCTACGATCGGCTCGGCAAACGTCGAAGCTAAGGTCCGAGACGACGTGATCATAAAGCCCGCCGATCTAACCTACATGGTGCGAGGCGATGAAATTTCCGTGCCGCTTACGCTCATCAATACGACTGATAAAGAGCAAAAGGCGGTCTTAAAAATCAGCTCATCTCCTTCGGTTGCTATAAGCGGCGGCGAGGCAAATTTCACGCTCAAACCGCTTGAGGTCAAGCATACGAACTTCACCGCGAGCGCGCTTGATATAGGCGATGCGAATATTAAATTTGATCTTGACGCAAACGGGCAGAAATTTAGCAACGACGTGGAATTTGACATAATCAGCCAGTTCCCGCGCTCGAAGCTATTTCACGTAAGCCATGGCGATAAGCCGGTAACGCTCAAAATCGATCCGAGTTATAAAGAAATTTATACTCACATCAGCGCTACGCCTAATGCTTTTAGCCTAGCGGACGAGCTATATCTCTATCCTTACGGCTGCACCGAACAGCTTGCTTCAGGAATGATAGCGGTTGATTATGTCGCACGCAAAGACTCCAATAAAACCTTAACCAACCGCGTAAACGAGTATGCAAGTAGAATTTTATCTCGCCTCAAACCTAACGGTGATTTCGGCTACTGGAGTGCTCACGGCGTTACTAATTACTACGCTTCAATTTACGCAAGCGACGTTTTACTAGAGCTTGATACGCGCTATAAATTCCTTAGCAACAAGCAAAGATCGCTGATATTTAGCGCCTTAAAATCAGACTACGAAGATCAAGCGACGCTTCGAATATACGCGGATTTCGTGCTAGATCAATACGGCAAACTCGATGATGATGAGATAAATTTCGTTTACGACAACGGCCTTTATGACAACTCGCCGATGGCTCGCATCGCTATGGCTGCGATACTTAAAAAGCACAATATGACGACCGAGTTTAACTTCATGCGTGAAAAAATAAACCAAATGGATTATGACTACGCCGAAGACGGAGCGGGCTTGACGTTTGCTAGCGACATAAGAGACGCCGCTTTTAAGCTCTACGCATTCGGCAAGGTTGGCATCAAAGATGATAGCACGGCTCGCACGGTCGATGCGATCATTCGCGATCTAAAAAATATAAACAATACGCAGGAGCGAGCAAGCGTAATACGCGGATTTGATGAGTATTTTAAGGATTCGAAAAAAGAAGCCCATTTTGCATTAAAATACGACGGCGAGGCGAAAAATTTCAATTCGCCGCTGGATACCAAACTCGCGGTTAAAGACGGCGCGATAGAATT
>NZ_CALIIS010000011.1 GCF_938017705.1 uncultured Campylobacter sp. | reverse complement strand
CCCGCGCAAGCTGAAATTTCACAAAATTCCGCCGCTTGAAATTTTAAAGCGGCGGATTTTATATTAATTGTAGTCCGGCAATTCCAAATTTAAAGCGATACATCTTCTAAAAGCACGCCCAAGCGATTTGCTTGGGCGTGTATTATATGCGCTACCATCGGGCTTTTTTAGCGCGCAATTTAAAGCAAAATTTTAAAATCCTCGAGCGAAAAGAGTAAAATTTTGTCGCTTTTTAGGCTTCGTAGCTCGCCGCTGAAGCCGCTTTTGGAAAATAGCGCGAGCAGATCGGGCGCGAGACGTGCTTTTTCGCATTTGAGCATGAGCTCGTTTAGCACGTTTTTTGAAATTTTTCGCTCCTTGTATTTGCACTCGCCCGCGACGCAAAAGCTTTCAAATTTCGCGTAGATGTCGATCTCGACCTCTTTGTTCCAGAAGCTTGAAATTTGCGAAATCTCTAAATTTAGATACTTCGCGAGCAGCTCCTTGCTTAAAATTTCAAATCCGAGCCCCGCGTAGGCGTTGAAATCCGCCTTGATTAGACTTAGCACGCGCTCTATCTCGCCCAGACGTAGCGCGGGCAGGTTTGGCTCGATAAATCTAAACCAAAACCTCGCAAAGTTGCTGCTGAAATGGACTTTGTCCGTGATATGGTAGCGGCGCAGCGCGCGCGGGAGGCGGTCGTTTTTGCGCTCTTTTTGCGCCCTTTGCTCGCTTGATTTTTCGGTGATTAAAAACTTCGCGTTTATGAGATCTGCAGTGATTTTTTGCGCCGTAAACCGCGGCAATATTTTTGAAATTCCTATTTTTTTGCGGTCGCTTCTAGCGAATTTCATCAGCGCCTTTTTGATCTGCTCTTCGTGCTCGCCGCCAAATTTAAAACGCTCGCCGAGACGTTCAAAGCAGAGCAAAATTTCATTTTCGATCGCTTCGAAAACGTCCGCGTAGCCGCTTATGCAGCCGATCTCGTCAAATACGAAATGAAACTGCAAAATCGCGTCGATACCAACATCGCCTAAATTTCGCGCAGTGTCTTTTAACTCGTAAATTTCGCCCTCCTTGCGGGCGTAATTTTAGCGAGTTTGGATATAATTTGCAAAAATTTTGGAGTCGCGCTTTGGATTTTCAAACGATCAAAAAAAACATCATCTTAAAAGAGGGGGTTAAATACTTCGATTGCGCCGCTTCGGGACTCGCGTATCGCCCTATAGAAGCGGAGATCGAGCGCGTGCTTTCTACATACGCCAACGTCCACTCCGCGGGCGGAGCAAACGCTGAGATTACGAGCGATTACTACGAAAACGCAAGAGCCAAAATCAAGGAGCTTCTGGGCTGCGAGGAGCGCTACTATCTGATCTCGTGCGGTTTCGGCGCGACTGCGGCGATAAAGAAGCTCTGGGAAATTTTAGGCATCTACCTGCCGCCTGCCACGCGAGACAGGCTCGGCTTGCGGCGCGAGAGCATAAAAGAGCTGCCGCTTTTCATCATCTCGCCTTTTGAGCATCACTCAGTTGAAATTAGCCTAAGACAGGGGCTTTGCGAGGTCGTGCGCGTGCCGCTAGATCTAAGCGGACTGATGGATTTTGCGCGCTTGGGCGAAATACTATCAGCAAACAAAGGGCGCGAAATTTACGGCGTGCTTACCGCGGCATCAAACGCGACGGGGCTTAAGATAGACTACAAGCGCGCTTACTTGATGCTAAAAGCGTACGGCGGGCGGCTGTTCGTGGACGCTAGCGCGCTCATCGCGCACGAAAACGTAGATACCAGCTTTTGCGACGGTATGTTTTTCGGCGCGCACAAGCTTTTGGGCGGCGTGGGTGCTAGCGGGATTTTGGCGGTGCGAAAGGAGCTTTTGCTCGGCGAGGAGCCGACGTTCGCGGGAGGCGGCACGATCAAATACGCAGACGCCCTAACGCAGCGCTTTATAATCGACAAGGAGCGCTTGGAGGAAGCAGGCACGCCAGGCATCATCGCGCTGGTGCGAGCTTATCTTGCCCTAAAGCTTCGCAAAAGCGCGGGGCTAGAGGCGATTAAATCGCGCGAAGAGGCGATCTGCAGGCGCTTTATAGGCGAAATTTCAAAGATCCCAGAGATTGAAATTTACGGCAATCTCACCGCGCCGCGCGTGCCGATCTTTGCTTTTAATATGCAAGGTCTCGGCGCAGACGCGCTAGCCGGGGTGCTCGGGCAGAAATTTGAGATCCAGACCCGCGCAGGATGCGACTGTGCAGCACCTTACGGCTTTGATCTGCTCGGTTTGCAACCCGATACTGAAATGTCGCGCAAACCCGCTTGGGTGCGGGCTAGTTTCTCGTTCATCCATGACGAAAGCGACGTGGATTTCTTAGCGGAGGCGCTAAGACAGATTGCTAAAATTCGCGATAAAATCACCTTCGTAGCAGGCAAATACCGCTGCGGCAGCATAAATTAAGCTCGCAAAATTTTATAACAAGAGCCGCTTTTAAATTTTACGGCGCGGGATTTTGCGACATAAAATTTTGTCGGTGTAATTTCGTAGCGTAAAATTTTATGCGCGGCTCGGCAGCAGATACTCCGTGCCGATTGGAACGCGAAATTCTTCGGCATAAAATTTTGCGGCTTATAATTTTGAAATTTTAAATTACGAGCTAAATTCTAACGGTAAATTTTGTGCTGAGGAGTTTTGCGCCGTTAAATTTGAGCGGTAGAATTCCGTGCCGCGTGGATAAATTTTTATACCGCCAAATTTTAAAATTCCTAAATTTCAAAATTTCGCTATTTGAACGAGCTTCGCAAATTTTGTATTTCGTGAACGCATAGAAAATTCTGCGCCGTGGAATTTGAGCGGTAAAATTTGAAATTCCGCAAAGCCGAATTTTGCTAAGCAGAATTTCGCAACACAAGAATTCTACCGCAGAGCTTTGCGATAGCGTAGATTTG
>NZ_CALIIS010000010.1 GCF_938017705.1 uncultured Campylobacter sp. | reverse complement strand
CGATAAATATCTAATAAATACGTATTGCGCCCTAAGACAAAACGATAGCGATACTGCCGAAAGCAAGAAATCGAAAGATTTTATAGATTTCGTAGCTTCAAGCGCAGGGCAAGAGATAATTAAAAATTACGGTAAAGACAGATACGGCGAAGGGCTTTACAACGACGCTGCATACGCTCAGAAATATTTTATAAGCGAGTAGAATTTAAGTCTTAAAAGATTAAATTCGGCAAATTTGATAAGCCGAATTTCAACGACGCGATGAGTAAAATTTAAGCAAGCGGGTTAAATTTCAGACCGAATTTAACCCGCCGCGTAAATTCTAAATTTACTGCGGCGATCGCACTAAATTTAATCTCGGCGCGAAATTTTAATAATCAAAAATATTCGGATCAATCACCAGCGCGCGGTAGGCTACGTCGTCTCTAGACGCCGACTCCACGTCCATTTCAAATTTAATGTCGTTTGTTTTCGGATCGATCTCCACGAGTACCATTTTGATCGTCTTATCGGGCTTTAGCAGATAGACGTTTGAGCTTGAGATAAAATACGTGCTTTTATCCTTTTGCCACTCCACGACGCTAGTAACCGCGCTATAGAAGTCAAATCCGCGCTCCTTGCCAAATTCCCACGTCTGCTCGACTGTGCCCTTTTTCTCGTCGATCTTGTACTCGACCGCGCGTGAGTATTTTTGCTCTTTTAGCGCAGGCTGCTCCATACCGCGACCGTCGCCGTTGTCAAATACGCTAATGTGCTTTACAGAGCCCTTGTTATCGTAGCGCGGAGTTAGCCACGCGGTGTGCTGCGTCCACGACCAATCAAAGTCGCCCTCGCACCTTGAGTTTTCGCATTTGATTTTGTTGCCGTTTTTATCGACAGGAACAAGCACTTTTTCTTTAAAGTCCGCGCTCCAGCCCTCAGGCGATGCGAGGATCCATTTTACCTTTTTGTCGCGGCCGATCTTGACGATGCCTTGGTGGCGAAGCGAGAGGATGATGCCGTCGTCGCTAGGATCGTATGAGATCGAGTTTACGTGCGCCCAGTTGCGTCCCGTGCCGGTTGAGGTCACGTCGCCGAAAGGCAGATCGTCGCTTATTTTGATCTCTTTGGCGTCCATGTCGATATTTAGGCACACGGCGCGAGCGTCAAGAGCCTTGATGAGGTTGCTGCGGTAGACGTTTTTACCGAAAATTTCATTCAGATCCCACTCGTCCACGACCTTGCCGCTGCCGTCCACTTCGATGATGTGATCTCTGATCGTGTGCGAGATCCTGCCGTCTGCGTGGTGGTAGTTGTATTTACCGACGCGAAGCAGCAAGTGATCGCCTTTTAGCGGCATTACTTCGTGGCTAAGGTCGATGTAGCCGCGCGGCAGCTCGCGGTTATACACCTCTTTGCCCATCATATCGTAGCGCATATATCGCTGCGCCATGCCCCAGCTCAGATCGCCGTTTGGCAGCTGATGAAAGCCCATCATCATGCCGCCGTCCATCACCCTGCGCTCGCTGCGGTCGTAAAATTTCTGATAGTCCAGATACCATCTGACCTCGCCCTGCGTATCGACGATGAAATTTTCGGTGAAATCATTCCAGCTAGCCGCACCCCCGTTTTTCCAATCAAGCGGCTTATGGACGCTCGTGATGGTGTTGTTGATAAGATAGAGCCTGTTTTTAAAGGCGGGATCGACCTTTTTAACCTTCATCTTTTGCATGTGGCTAAATCTGTAATCGCGGCTATATGTCACGATCGGCTGAGCGTAAATTTTATACTTTTCGACCTTCTTTTCGCCGTTAAAAACGTAGCTTACTTCGACCTCGTTTAGATAGTCCGGATACAGCCCCCAGATCGGCACGCCGTCGTGCGTCAGCAGCGCATGCTCGGAGACGTTATAGGCGATGTCGATGCCGCCGTTTGGTTTGCCCAAAACCCGCACGTGGATATCCTTGATGTCCTTGCCCGCCCTATCGATGATAGCGGTTAGAGGCGCCACGTCGTATGGGTTGATAAACACCGAGCCGAGCTCGCCTTGGGTTTTTACCTGATGCGCCAAAACGCCCGCACTCGCAGTCTGCGGCACCGCTATAAACGCGCCGCTTGCCAAGGCCGCAGCCAAAACGATAGAACCGAAAAAATTCTTACGCATATTCGCTCCTTTTGGGTAAATTTATCAAATTTTACTACTACCAAATCACATAATAATCATACTAGCTTTAAATCAAATTTAAAGTTAAATTCTAATATATCTACTTAAATTTTAGAACGCAAGCGAGACGGGTAACAGGCTAAAATTTGATATAATTAGCCCTGCTTTATCAAATTTAAGGAGAGAAAATGCCATTCGTAAATATAAAAGTAGCCGCTCCGGAGCCTACAAAAGAGCAAAAAAAGCAAATCATCGCCGAGATTACGAATACGCTAGCACGCATATTAGGCAAAGACCCAGCCGCAATACTCGTGATGATCGAAACGCTCAGTATGGACAGCATCGGTAAAAGCGGTCTAAGTCTTGAGGAGATCAAACAAAATAAAGAGAAAAAATGAGCGAATTTTTATAGGATTTTGAGCTAAAAATCACGCTTGCAGCGGACACTACTTGCGCCGCTAAGCGGTCTAAATTTACCGAACACGCAGGCGGGCAGCAGTTTAAAAACCGCCGCCGCGAACCTCTCCAGCAGGCGAGCATCCGACCTCTCGCCCAAGATTATCGGCGGACGGACGATCTGAAGGCTGTCAAAGCCGAGCTCGCTCGCGCATCGCTCAACCTGCTCTTTGGCGCGCAGATAAAAGCTTAGCGAGCCCTCGTTCGCACCCCAAGATGATACGAGCACGAAGCGCCGCACGCCAGCTGCTTTGCCCCACTTCGCTGCCGCATAGACGTAGTCCACATCCACGCGCAAAAACGCCTTACGCGAGCCCGCCTGCTTCATCGTCGTGCCAAGCGCACAAAAAATTTCGTCAAATTTATGCGGCGCGATATCCGAGATACCTTCAAAATCAATGATCCGCGCGCGAAGCTTAGGACGGCAAAAGCCTATCTCGCGGCGCGTCCATACTTCTACCTCATCGTAACCCGGGCTCTCGCAAAGCTCGCGCACCAGCTCCCTGCCTACGACGCCCGTAGCACCTAGTACAAAAGCGGTTTTTCCCATTTTCACTCCTTAAATTTCTTTAAATTTCAATGCGCTTTACGGTCAAATTTAGCTCAGGCGCTACGTTATTCTAAATTTTACGCGCATATCGTCTGCGCGACGCATAATGCATAAATTTTAGCGTTTACCTGCGTAGTCAAATCGCGGGGCTTGTAAGCTAAACTCAAAGCTGTTTCGATCCACCGCGCCTACGCACGCGTCGCTATCGTAAAGCGCGAGCAGGAATTCCGCCATCTCCTCGCTCGAGTGATAGCGCTTAAAAGCCGCGTCGTAGTCGTAGCCCGCGTCATCTGTCGCCACGGGGCCGAATTCCGTCCTAGTCGCGGCGGGCGCTAGAACTTTAGCCTGCATTTTAGCCTCTTTATCCTGCGCCAGCTCGTAGTGCAAGCCCTCCGTAAAGGCGCTTACGAAAAACTTGCTCGCGCAGTAGGTGACGGCGTTTGGCACCATGCTGTAGCCGCCCGCGGAGGAGATATTGATGAGCTGGGCGGGTTTATGCTTGTAATCGCGCACGAAGAGGTGGCTTAGCAGCGCAAGCGAAATGATGTTGAGACGTAACATCTGCGAAATTTTGGATAGATCACGCTCGCCGACCGCGCCGTAATCTCCAAAACCCGCATTGTTTATGAGCACCTTTATCTCGTAGCTTTTTAGCTCGTCCCAAAGCGCTAGGACGTTCTCGCTGCACGCAAGGTCGCAAATTTTAACGATGACGTCTGATTTAGGCGAAATTTTAGCGATCTCGTCCTTTAAGCTTTGTAGCGGCTTCGCTCTGCGTGCGATTAGGATCAAATTTTCTCCGCGCCTAGCAAACGCCTTTGCCGCGGCCGCTCCGATACCAGAACTCGCGCCGGTGATGACGATATATTTTTTCATTTTTTATCCTTTTTTAGATTCTTTAGTTTGAAATCTTACCGAAGCTCGCCGCGTATTTACGCGTGCGCTCGTCTTAAATTTACAAATTTGCCGGCATTTTGCGAGGCGCTTACTCGCCGCTTATGGGCGTGCGCTTGGTATCTACCGCTTTGCCATCCAGATAGTACCGACCGCCGGCGACGTAGTGAAGCGTTTTTAGCTCGTCAGGTATCTTTTCAAACAGCCAGTGCCCGCCGTCAAAGATTCGCTCGTCCGCATACGCCGCGACGACCTCGCCGATAAAAAGATCATAGCTCTGCTCGTTGTGAGGCTCGGGGATACGCTTGCAAACGAGCCATGCGGCGCAGCCCGCGATCAGCGGTACGCGGGAGTCATCTTTATAAAAAATTTCCACGTTTTTCATCTTGTCCGCGTTATCAAAGCGCGAGTTATTTTCGGCGCCCAGCTCGCTAACCAGCTCCGCCTGCGCGGCCGTGGGGATCTGCACGGCGAAATACCCGCTCTTTTCGATGAGCGTCCGCGTGTACGAGCCGTTATACGGCACGATGGTAACCTTGTCATAATCAAGCGCCTGCGCCCACGTTATCGCCATCGCATTGACGTCGCCATCGTATTTGGCCGATACGAGCGTGGTCGCACCCGGATTTAGGATACGATATGATTTTTGTAGATCTACTTTTATGACCTCAATTTTTGCTCCTTTGATTAAATTTTATCGGCGGCAGATGCCGCAAATAACCGAATGCTTGGTATTAACTTACCCTAAATTTAAGCCTTAGACTCTACTAGACCAGCCCGAGCTTTGGCGAGCTTGGATTAAATTTCTCCGCGGCGCGCGAAATTTGGCTGACTTAAAATTTCACCCGCTATTTTCTGCGGATCTTATAGCTATTGCCGCTTTTTAGCAGCGAAATTTTGCCGTCCTTCGAGACGTAGCAACCACCCTTAACTTTGCTTAAAATTTCGCTCTGCGATAAGCTCGACCAAAAAATTTCTACCCTGCTTTTATCCGCGGAAAATATCCCGTAGATCGCGAGCGTAGCGTTATCAGGGTCGTCCAGCCTCACGTCCGCGACGTCAAAGACCTGCACGCAGCCATTCTTGATCTTTGAAAAGCTCTGCCCCGCGGCGACCAAGCAGCCGTGCTCATCCGTGCCGCTGCCTACCATCGGCCCCTGCACCGCGGGCACCTTGCAGACGCCCTCACTAGCGCCGCAGTCCGCAGCCGCGCTTTCGCCCCTCTTATCCATTGCGCTCGTATCCTTGCCTGGCTTTGTATCATGCGCCGCGCAGCCGCACAAAAGCGCCGCCGCAAAGGCCACGATTAAAATTTTACTTCTCATCTTTACTCCTTTAAATCGAATTTCATCTGCACTCAAAGCTGCTCGCGCTATTTTCGTCGCCGCCTACATAGGTAGCCACTTTCGGATACGCGCAGATAGGGATATGTTTACCCACGCGGCTCGTGCTTTTGCCTAGCAGGCTAGACGGCGCCGCGCCCTGCTCGTGCCACGCTTCAAGCGCGCTTAGCGGATCGACGTCATCGATGCCGTTACCGCCGCCGCAGTGGTTCATCCCTGGTAGCGCAAAAAATCGCGCAAACTCGTTCGCGTTCGCGTTCGTCTCTTGCAGTTCTTTAAACCAATCTCGCTGATCCATCGCCGAAAATACGGGATCTGAAACGCCCGTTACAATGATGAGCTTACCGCCGTTAGCGCGGAAGCTATCTAGCTTGGTCGAAATCGCATCGTTTATCGCCGCAGTCTCGAACGTTCGCTCTACGTCCTTATCGAAATCAAATTTCATCAGATCAAACTCCGGTTGCGGCGGCGTCAAGAAATAATAATTCATCGAGCCTTTCGAGAGTACGATATTTCTAGCATTTGGCTCTGCCGTTTGCGAGTCGCCAAGCTTCCACATGCGCCAGCCGGGCTGATTTACTCCGGCATCGTAAAACCAGCCGCTGTAAATTTGCTCGCCCTTGCTGTTTTTTGCGCCGTCAAATATCGCTTTTATCGCAGAAATTTTTTCTTTAGCTAGATCAAGGCCGCTAGGATCAAATTTACAACTCTCCCAAGCGCCGATAATGCCGTCTTTTAGACCGTCTAGCGCATCGCATTTATCCAGAACCGCCATGCTTAGCTTATCCAAATCCTCCTGTGTAAGGGCGTTTGCGACAATTTTATCCCCTGCGGCGTTTTTAGGCGCGATCTTCATAAGCTGCCGGTTGTCCCACTGCTCCGCGATCGCCGCGCGCGAAAGCCTAAAACCAGGATTTGCCGCAATTACGCCGTCAAATTCCAGCGGATACCTCTGCGCCGCCATCAGAGCCGAGCGCCCGCCGTTTGAGCAGCCCATAAAATAGCTGTGCGCGGGCGCTTTTTTATATGCCGCAAAAACCAGCTGCTTTGAGACGCTCGCGACCTTGCCGATGGCCTGATAGGCATAGTCTAACCGCGCCTGCTGCTCAAGTCCGAACTCGGGCGTAGGCGTAGGGTGTCCCGAATCGGTCGTGACGACCGCATAGCCCCTCATAAGCGCAGGCGTTGCAGTGCTAGTGCGGATAGGCACGGCGCCAAGAGCCGGCGCTACGAAGCCGTCCAAACCGCCTCCGCCCTGAAATAGCAGCTTGCCGTTCCAATCGCCTGGCAAGCGCAGCTCAAATTTTATGCCGTAATGCTTGCCGTCCGAGCCCGTGCGGGAGGCTATCTCGCCGTGAATTATGCAGTGCGGCGCGGCTTTTAGCGTCTTTTTGGCTCCGCCGGTTAGCGCAGATATCCTATCGGCGCCGATTTCGCCGCTTTGATTCCAGATCGCTTCACTGATCTTTGTATCGTAAATTTTTGCGCCCTTTAGCGCCGCGCAAGCCTGCTCGTCAAAATCGCTCGCAAGCGCTCCCTGTAAGCCCAGAGCAGCCGTAAAGGTTGCAACTAGAATTTTATATTTCATTGCCGCTCCTTTTGAAATTTTATTAATCATAATTTTAACATAAAAATTTATCGTGATTTTACTGCGTTTATAAAAAATGATGGAATTCCGCACTAAACGGGGCGGAATTCCAAATTTAGCTAGAAGAGCGAAGCGCTTGGGCGGTCCGCGGGATCGGGCTCACCCGTTACGCGATTTCGTAGATCGCGGCGGAATACTTCGATCGCCCAAAACCAAACCGCGTGCCCAAAAAATCCCGAAACGAACTCATACCACGGAAGCTGAAAAAGCGGTGGTGTAAGTCCTAAAAGCGGCAGCGTGATGCAATGCACTGCGATATTTACGACGATACCGAATGCAGCGCCCTGAAATAGCGTAATTTTAGGAAATTTCTCGACAGCGAAGTGTGCTTAATTTTAAATTTTGCTATTGTTGCGGAGCATTAAATTTCACGCGTGCCCTTAAAGCTTGCACGGTAAAAAATCAGCAGCGCGGCGGCTAACGCAGCAAAGCCGCAAAATAGCCCTTGGTAGCTTAAATATTCAAGCGCCTTGCCACCTACGGCAGTACCAATGCCGCCTCCGAAAAATATCGCCGTGCCTATGATCCCAGAGGATAGACCTTTGGCGGAGCCACAACGAAGCGCTGCGCTTGCTAGGACGGACTGCGCGCAAACATAGCCGAATCCCAGCAAAAACGTCCCTACATATGCAGTGGCAGCGAAGCAACTCGCCAAAAGGCACAGCGCAGAAGCGGACGCTAAAAAGCCGAGGGATAGAATTTCTTTTAGCGGCAACTTCTCTTTTAAATATCTAGCAGCGTTTCCTGCCAAAAAGCAAGCGACGCCGTAAAGCATAAGGCAGGCTCCGGCAAAATTTGAGCTCAAGCCCAGCTTTTTAAGTAGATAAGCGCCTATGAATGAATACGCCCCAAGCACGATTACGCCGTTACATAAAGCCAAAAAATAGCTTCTCAAAAGCGCAGCATCACCACGCAAGCTAGCTAGGGATTTTACGAAGCTTTCGCCTCCGCTTTTCGGAGCGTCTTTGAAATTTAGCGTAAATAGTGATACGAAAGATACTGCAGACAGCGCAGAAAAGGCTAAAAATATCTCCCTCCAAGAAAATCTAGCCACCGCCCATCCGCCTAAAGCCGCACTCAGCCCCTGCCCTAAAAATACCGAACCCAGAAATATCGCTACGATTTTTTGTCTATCCTTCTCGTCATATGCATCGCCTATAACGCCGAGGCAGACAGCGATTATACCCGCTGCCGCGCATCCCGTGCAAAAGCGAAATAAAACAAGCCACGCTAGACTTTTTGCAGTGGAGCAAAGAAGCGTAAATATCGCCAAAAAGAGCATTAGCAGAATTAAAATTTTACCTCTGCCGTAGCGATCGCTAAGATGTCCGTAAACCGGCTGAAGTAAGCCATAGGGGATCAGATATGCCGTCAAAACTGCGGAGGCGGCGCCCACCTGCACCCCAAACGTATCTGCGATGCTAGGTAGCAGTAGCGATGCGATCCAGTTATCTGCGGCAGAGATTATCCCTGAGACGATGATTAAGAGTAGTAGTCCTTTTTTGCAGTGCATTTTAAATTCCTAAATTTACGTAATTTTAGCCATTATAACTCTTTTGCTAGAAAATTTGGAATTTTAGCAAGCTCAGCGAATATGAGTCGACAGGCATGGATCGCAAGTTTGCAGCGGTGTCGCAATACTGCGGCAAGTATAGCGCAATGGTCGGGCATACAATGATGCATCTACCTTGAAGGGGCGAAGGCAGGTAGTAACGTGAGCAGTGAGTGCATGACTAGCTTATATTTATAATCCACTTTTTTCGCGTATAAAGACCTATAAGAAATAACGCAAATTTAACAATGCCACGAAGCAGGGCTATAGCATAAGGCAAATAAGGAAAGCCCTAACTTGCAACGCGAACCCTACAATAAAATTCAAAAATTCTTTAAAATTCTACGCGGATTATGATGCCTAAAAATCAACTAAAATTTTAAGTACGCATATTCTCGTAGCGCACGCTTTTTAGCCGCGCAATCCCGCCGTTTATCACAAGTCGCGACGAGCCATTCGGACGATCTCGTGCCGCTAGGTTAAATTTAATAGCAGCGGAATTTTGAAATTTTACGAATGCAGGGATTTCAACGAGCGCTTTAAATTTTAATCTAGGGAAATAATTTTTATTTCGTTCGCGCAAGATCCGCCAAAGTCCGCGCCGAAGGGATCTTGGACCGTGAAATAATGATCTATCGCGCCGCATCCGTGCCCGATCTGCTCACTCCAGCCAAGCGCCCTGCGCACGAAGCCCTTGGCATGGGCAACGGCTGCGGGCAGGCTAAGCCCCGCCGCCAGCGCGCATGCGATCGCGCTTGAGAGCGTGCAGCCCGTGCCGTGGGTGTTGCGCGTAGAAATTTTAGGTACGGAAAACTCATAAAATTTGCCGTTTTCGTACAAAATATCGACTGCTAAATTTCTCAAATCCGCGTCCTCTCCGCTCGGTTCAAAACCAGCGCCTAGGGAGGCTGCAGATAAATTTTGTTCAAAAGAAGGCTCCGCGCTCGCCGTTAAATTTACGCCTTTGCTAGTAAAATTTTCATCCGCAAAATTTGCACTCTTCATCGAACCCGCAAAATTTTCGCGTGCGCCATTTTCGCTCGTTTCGCGCCCAAAAGCTTTAAAATTTTGCGCCGCGTCCGTTTCCGTCGCGCCGCGAGTCTCGCTCAAATCGGCAAGATCACCGCCTTTGATCAAAATCGCGCCGCCGAAAAACTGCGAAATTTTAACCGCTGCGGCGCGCATATCGGCTAAGCTTGAAATTTTCATCTCCGCCAAAACCTCGGCCTCGCGTACGTTGGGCGTGATAATTTCCGCGGCGGGAGCGAGCTTGTATTTTAGCGCATGCAGCGCGCTTTGTTTCATCAAAACTCCGCCGCTAGTAGCGACCATCACGGGATCTAAGACGACGTTTTTTGCGCCGTGCTTGCTCAGGCTCTTTGCGATGGCTTCGGCAACCCCCTCATTGGAGATCATTCCGATTTTAACGGCGTCCGGAAAGATGTCGCTAAAAATCGCATCGAGCTGCGCCTCTACAAAATCTGGCGAAATGTCCAGTACGCCGAATACGCCGCGCGAATTTTGCGCCGTAAGCGCCGTAATAGCGCTCATTGCAAACATCTTATGCGCGCTGATCGTCTTGATATCTGCCTGGATGCCCGCGCCGCCGCCGCTGTCCGAACCCGCGATAGTAAGAATTTTTCTCATAAAAAGCCTTTAAAATTTTAGCGCGATTATATCGAAATTCCGCTATAATTCCACTCGGTAAATTATTTTACGGGCTAAATTTAAGTTTTCTTTATGTAGTTTTTAATATAATCTACGTTCGTCTCGTAATAACTATTACAAATACAAAATTTTAACCTACCTAATTAGAGGAAATTACATGAAAAAAGTCGCTAGTTTGATTTTCGCAGCATTTTTGGTTTCGGGCTGCTCCTATTTTGAAAAAAAGGAGGAAAGCGGCGCAAAACAAAGTGGTGAGGCTCCCGCGCTGCCGGTTGGCGTATTTACCGCCAAATCCGCCGACGTGCCGATAATTTTGAAATTTAACGGACAGACCGTAAGCGAGCTTGAGATAATGTTAAAGCCGCAGGTTTCGGGCACCATCGAAAAGCAGCTTTTTGAACCTGGCCACAGCGTCAAAAAGGGCGACGTGCTCTACGAGATCGACCGCTCGCGCTACCAAGCGGCGTTTGACAGCGCAAACGCTAATCTGCAAAACGCCTCGGCGGACTACAAAAGAGCTAAAGCGCTAAAAGCTAGCAACACGATCTCTCAAAAGGATTTCGATACCGCAAAGGCCGCGTTTATGGTGGCTGAAGCAAATTTTAAAAGCGCCAAGATTGATTTTGACCACTCGCTCGTGACCGCGCCTTTTGACGGCATGGCGGGCGATACGCAAAAGGACGTAGGCGCATACGTAAACGTGGGCGAGGATCTGGTTAGGCTTTCTAAATTTGATCCGATCGACGTAGAATTCGGTATTGCGGACGTCGATAGACTGGAACTTGATGCAAATTTAAAAAACGGGCAGTGGAAGCAGCTGGGTCGTCAGGTAAGCATAAATCTCGGCGGCAAGGACTACAACGGCACGTTAAGCTTCATCGATAGCGTCATCAATACAAATACCGCGTCCGTCAGCGCCAAAGCTCAAATTCCAAATCCAAGCTTGGAAATTCGTCCGGGCGTTTTTACCAAAATAAGCGTCGATGGCTTTTATCAGAAAAACGGCTTTAAAATTCCGCAAGTTGCGCTCAAGCAAGATCTTAGCAACACCATAGTCTATGTCGTGCAAGACGGAAAGGTCGCTAAAAAGATGGTCAAAATCGCAGCGCAAGATACCCGCACGGCGACGATCTCAAGCGGGCTGCAAGACGGCGATCAGATCATTTTAGATAATTTTAAAAAAATCAACGTGGGCTCCAAGGTAACTCCCGTACCCGCAAGCACCGATCCTTACGTAGCGGGGCAGCCTAACGAGCAACCGTCTCAGAGCAATGCGGAAAGCGGGAAATAATGTTTTCTAAATTTTTCATCAACCGCCCCGTTTTTGCCTGCGTCGTTTCGATCATCATCGTAATCGCGGGCGTTTTGGCTCTTAAAAATTCCTCCGTCGAGGAATATCCGCAGCTCACGCCGCCACAAATC
This sequence comes from uncultured Campylobacter sp., assembly GCF_938017705.1. Taxonomy (GTDB): domain Bacteria; phylum Campylobacterota; class Campylobacteria; order Campylobacterales; family Campylobacteraceae; genus Campylobacter_B. The sequence continues at coordinate 8,856 of NZ_CALIIS010000010.1, read as the reverse complement.
GTCGTAAGCGCTACGTATAGCGGCGCGGATGCGCAGACGATCGCCGACGTCGTCGCAGCCCCTCTTGAAAACGCAATCAATGGCGTTGAAAATATGATCTACATGGAAAGCTCAGCAAGCTCCTCCGGTGACATTCGTATCAACGTATATTTTCAAATCGGCACAAATCCAGCAGATGCGAAAGTCAATGTAAACAACCGCGTAACGCCCGCGCTTACGCTACTTCCCGACGAAGTGCGCCGCTATGGCGTAACCGTCACTGAGCGCAGCAGCACGATGCTGGAAGTGCTTGCGTTTTACGATCCTAGCGAGCAGATGGACGTCGTAGAGATGCAAAACTATGTAGCTATCAACGTCGTAGATGAGCTAAAGCGCGTACCGGGCGTCGGCGAAGCTCAAGCACTGGGTACGAAAGACTATGCTATGAGGATCTGGGTTAAGCCTGAACTACTTAAGAAATTTAACGTTACGACTGCCGAGATAATCGCCGCAATAAGCGAGCAAAACAGCCAATACGCCGCGGGTAAGATGGGCGAGCAGCCGATGAACTTAGGCAATCCCTACGTATATGCGATCAAGCCTGAGGGTCGTTTAAAAACCGTCGAAGAGTTTGAAAATATCATCATACGCGCACAAAAAGATGGGAATTTCTTGCGCGTAAAAGATGTCGCCGAGGTCAAACTTGGCGGCGCAAGCTACAATATCTCGGCGAAATTTAACGGTAAAGAGATGGTGCCTGTGCTTATCTTTATGCAAAGTGGCGCCAACGCCCTAGCCGTAGTTGAAGCGGTAAATAAGCGCATAGACGAGCTTAAACCAAATTTCCCAGGCGAGCTAACCTACGACGTCGCCTACGATACGACTAGCTTCGTAAAAGTATCGATCGAAGAGGTCATTTATACTTTCATTGAAGCGTTAATCCTTGTCATCATCGTTATGTATATGTTCTTAGGGAACCTTAGAGCGACTATCATTCCGACGCTTGCTGCGCCTGTGTCAATCTGCGGCGCATTTATCGGAATTTACGCTTTTGGATTTTCCATAAATTTAATCACTCTCTTTGCGCTCATCCTTGCTATCGGTATCGTCGTGGACGATGCCATCATCGTAATCGAAAACGTAGAGAGAATTTTGCACGAGGAGCCGCAGTTAAGCGTCAAAGAGGCTACCACAAAAGCGATGGGCGAGATCGTAGCGCCCGTCATCTCCATCGTACTCGTGCTTTCGGCGGTTTTCGTGCCGGTTGCGTTTATGGAGGGCTTTACGGGGGTTATGCAGAGACAATTTGCCCTAACGCTCGTAGCTTCGGTGTGCTTTTCGGGCTTCGTAGCCCTTACGCTAACGCCCGCACTTTGCGCTCTGATCTTGCAAAAAAAGGAATCCGAGCCGTTTTTCTTTATAAGATGGTTTAATAATCTTTTTAGCATCTCAACTAAAATTTACGCCGCAGGCGTCGGCATGGTTCTTCGCCACGTACTAATCAGCCTCGTTTTTGTAGGCATCATCATCTATGCGATGATAGAGCTTCTTAAACTTACTCCTAGCGGCCTAGTGCCTAATGAGGATAAAGGCTCGATTATGGCAATGACTACGCTTCCCTCGGCATCTACTCTGCCCAGGACGGAAGCCGATCAGGATTTCATCGCAAGCATCGCTAAAAAGTATCCAAACGTAAAAGATATAACCCAAATCACGGGATACGATATGCTAGCCGGAGCGCTCAGAGAAAATGCGGGAGCTTTTTTTATGAAGCTAAAAGACTGGAAAGATCGCCCAGGCGATGAAAATTCCAACTTTGCCTTAGCCGCCGCGCTAAACGGGCAGCTCTACGGCGCGGATCGCAACTCGATGACTTACGTCGTTACGCCGCCTCCTATTATGGGGCTTTCGCTTACGGGCGGATTTGAGCTCTACGCGCAAAGCACGACGGGCAAGAGCTACGATGAAATTCGCGCCGATATGGATCGCGTAACCGCCAAAGCTAACCAACATCCCGCTTTAAAACTCGTGCGAACGACGCTGGATACTGATTTCCCGCAGTATAAGCTCTACCTCGATAAAGAGAAGGTAAAGATGCTAGGCGTTAAGATAGCGGATATCTTTACCGTGCTAAATTCTACCATCGGGCAGTATTATATCAACGACTTTAACCTCATGGGCCGCACATTCAAGGTCTATATCCGTGCTACGCAAAACTACAGAGACGATCCTAACGATCTAAAATCGCTCTACGTCCGCAGCGCTAGTGGCGATCTGATACCGTTAAATTCTTTAGTGAGACTTGAGCGCTCGCTGGGTCCTGATTCCGTTAATAGATTTAACGCCTTCCCAGCAGCGCAGATTATGGGCGAGCCAAATACGGGCTACACTTCGGGTCAGGCGATTGCAGCGATCCAAGAGGTTATAAAAGAGGAGCTTCCTAGCGGATATTCTATCGGCTGGGCGGGCTCCGCGTATCAAGAGGTCAGCGAGACCGGCAAAGGCTCGCAGGCGTTTGTATTTGGAATGATCTTCGTGTTTCTGATCCTGGCGGCTCAATACGAAAGGTGGCTCATGCCGCTTGCCGTGCTTACCGCCGTGCCGTTTTCGGTATTCGGCGCGCTCGTATTTACGTATTTCCGCGGGCTGAATAACGACATATATTTTCAGATCGGACTTTTGCTTCTAATCGGTCTGGCGGCGAAAAACGCGATTTTGATCGTGGAATTTGCGATGAACGAGCACCTAAATAATCATCGCTCTATCGCCGATGCCGCCATAGAAGCCGCCAAGATGAGGTTCCGCCCTATCGTGATGACGAGCCTTGCGTTCGGTCTTGGCGTGCTTCCGATGGTTATCGCCACCGGCGCTGGCGCTGCTAGCCGCCACGCGCTGGGAACCGGCGTAGTAGGCGGAATGCTCGCGGCATCTACGATCGCGATCTTTTTCGTGCCGCTGTTTTTCTACCTGCTCGAAAGCTTCAACGCTTGGCTTGATAGACGCGGTAAAAAAGTCCAAACTAACGAGGTGAATGATGAAAATAAATAACGCTCTTTTAAGCGCCTTGACGCTTGGAATTTTACTCTGCGGTTGCAACTTCAAGCCCGTTACGCCGCAAAAGCAGACCGGCTTTAAGGCGGATTACGCGAGCACGAACGTTAGTACGCAGTGGTGGAAAAGCTTTAATGATCCGCAGCTAAACGCCCTGATCCAAAGCGCGCTGGAGCAGAATTCCGACCTGCAAACCGCGCTGAATAACGTCGAGTACGCGCGGGTAAATTTAGGGCTGAACAAGCTTGAATATCTGCCGAACGTAAATTTAAGCGGCAGCGCGGTGCGTCAAAATAATTTCGGCAACCAGCCTGATCGCAACTCCCATGGCTCGTATCAGATCGGCGCTGTGCTAAGCTACGAGATCGATTTTTGGGGGCGCGTGCGCAACAGCGTAGATTCGGCGCGATCGCGATTTAATGCGACGAAATACGACTACGAAACCGCCAAAAATACGATTACTAGCACGGTTGCAACGACCTATTTTACGCTACTAGCACTAAAGCAGCAGGAGAAAATTTTAAAAGACAGCCTAAAAAGCTATCAAGATACGCAAAACTACCGCAAAAAGCAGCTCGATGCAGGCGCAGTTAGCGAGATCGTATTTTATCAGGCCAAAGCCGCGGTCCAAAGCGCCGAGGCAAGCCTCATAAGCGTGCAAAATCAGCTCTCCGCAGCGCAGACCTCGCTAAATATCCTAACGGGCAAGAGCTACGATGAAATTTTACGCGGCGCGCCGCAGACCGCTGCGAAAATGCCTAGCGCTCCGCAGATCCCAAGCGGAATCCCAAGCGACGTGATCCTGCACCGTCCGGACGTCGCAAGCTCGCTCGAAAATCTGCGCGCAAGCAACTTCTTAGTGGGCGTCGCCAAGGCGGGCTACTTCCCTACCTTCTCGCTTACGGGCTCGGCGGGATACGCAAGCGGCGAGTTTGACAGGCTGTTTACCGCAAGTGCGAGCACATGGAGCATCGGCGGCTCGCTCGTAGGGCCGCTACTTGATTTTGGCCGCCAAAAAAGGCGCGTAGAGCTTGCAAATTTAGAGCAAAACGCGAGCTTCATCGCATACGACAAGGCGCTTAAAACCGCTTTCGGCGACGTTCGCGACGCGCTTGTAGGCGTGCAAAACGCCAAACTAAGACAGGCAAGCCTCGCCGATCTCGTCGCTTCGCAGAGTAAAATTTATTCAAACGCCTCAAGCAGGTATCAGGCGGGCTACAGCGACCATCTGGAGTTTTTGGATTCGCAGCGAAACCTGCTTAACGCGCAACTAAACAAAGTGCAGACCGATCTTGATGTGCTAAACGCGACGGTAAACGCCTACAAGGCGCTCGGCGGCGGCTTTAGCATCGAGGATAGCGAAATTAAGGCGCTTATCGGCGCCGAGCAGGACGTGCAGCCCGATATGTCCGCCTTTCCGAAGGATAGAATTTTTAATTAGCTTTTTAAATTTACTGGCGGCGCGAAATTTTAAGATACTCATAAATTTAAAGCGCCGCCGAAATTTTACGGTGCAAGCGGACTATATGAAAGTAAAATCTGCTTGCGCTTTTTAAATTTAGCCCCGCGGCGTACGGCAGGTCTAAATTTAAAAAGTAATCTAAATTTTAAAATATCCGCAGCAAGGTAAAATCGCCGCTCGACTAGGAAACGTAAGGCGGCCGGGCTTAGCGGCGCGGCAGAATTCCAAGCGCTGCGGTAAAATTTCCAAGCAGCACGGCGAAATTCTAATCGCTGCAGAAAAATTCCAAGCATTGCGATAGAATTCTAAGCGCTGCGGCGAAATTCCAAGCGTCGCGTTTTAAATTTAAAGACGAGCGGTTACGCGCCGAAAAGGAATTTGGCAAAATTTTAGATTTTCGCTATAATCGCGACTTTTAATTTAGATGGGTGTCCGAGCGGTTGAAGGAGCACGCCTGGAACGCGTGTAAAGTGCAAGCTTTCGAGGGTTCGAATCCCTTCCCATCTGCCACTACTTCGAAATTTCATCTTCGCAAAACTTCAAAATTTCGCTTTCCTACTCGGCGCAAATTTTATAAATTTAAAGCCAAAATTCCGCCCTCGCCGTAAATCCTACGATCAAAGACAAAATTTCCTCCGCCAAAAATCAAACCCAAAGCCATCTAAATTCTATCTCTGCGCCCGCTATTTACCGATATTGCGCTAAAATTCCTTTTAAATTTTACTTTAAAGGAGAGAAAATGAGTAAAGAAAAAAGTTGCGCCTGTGCGCACGCAAAATCCCAAAACGTAACCGACGCACCCGGCAACAACACCGTATTTATGATCTGGCGCTTTAGCGCGGGCAAGACCGCCTGCAAAAAGGCTTTCGAGGACCTTTGCGCTTTGGTGATAAATTTAAACAAAACCGCCGTTACGAGATTCGGCGCGGCCAGCGAAACGAGCTGCGTACTGGGCGTGGGCTTTGAGGCGTGGAAAATGCTCGGCTTGCCGAAGCCTTTGCCGAAGGAGCTAAAAAATTTCGAAGAGATTAGGGGCGATAAACACGCTGCGCCCGCTACCGGAGGCGATATCCATATCCACATCAGAGCGGCGAATCAAGCCGTTTGCTACGATATGGCAAGCGAGATCAGAGCCGCGCTAAAGGACGTCGCGACGTGCGAGGAGGAGATCTGCGGCTTTAAATACTACGACGGGCGCGCCATCATCGGCTTTGTGGACGGCACCGAAAATCCCCAGGGCGCAGATCGCGACTTTTTCGCCAAGGTAGGCGACGAGGATGCGGCATACAAGGGCGGTAGCTATCTTTTTACGCAAAAATATATCCACGATATGAGCGCGTGGAACGCCGCGGGTGTCGCCGAGCAGGAGCGCGTCATCGGCAGATCCAAGCAAAACGATATCGAAATGAGCGAGGAGATAAAGCCCAGCAACTCGCACTCCGCCGCAGCCAACGTCGGCGACGACAAAAAGGTCGTGCGCGGCAATATGCCGTTTATGCAAGGCGGCGAGACGGGAACCTACTTCATCGCCTACGCAAGCACCTTTAGCACGCTGGAGCTGATGCTTGAGAGTATGTTTATCGGCCGCCCGCGAGGCAACTACGACCGCCTACTGGATTTCAGCACCGCAAAGACGGGCGCGCTCTTTTTCGCTCCGACCTTCGATATGCTCGAGGCTTACGATGCGGGTTAAATTTAAATCACTTTAAATTTAAAGACGCGCGATGTTTTGCGATCTAAGCCCGTATCAGAGCAGGCGCTGCAAAGAGATCATAGAAAATAGAGCCGAAAACAGCGAAAATATCAGCGGTTTACTGGAGTTTATAAACTCTAAATTTAAGGTCCATCCTATCAGCGCGTTTTACGGCGCGGGCAAGAACTCGGCGTGGCTTAAGATCGTGCTTCGCTTCGATAAAGACGCCGCAAAAATCACCGATAAAAAGTGCATCGAGCGCTACCTCGCCCGCACGCCGCTTTACGCGAAGCTAAACGAGCTAAAGAATTTTTATATCTCGGTCGAGTCCTTCGAGTCGCAGATCCGCACCGATCTGATCCAAGGCGCGGTAGAGGAGCTGCTGTGAAACCGAAACGAGCTTTTAGCGCCGCTTAAAATTTGGTATATCGCAGCGGTATCCGACGCGCCCGTAGTTTTTTATTTCACGAGGCAGGATGCGGTGCGCCGCGAAGGGGGCGGAAAGATAGAGCGGCTGATAAGAAATTTTATAGAGAAAGCGCAGGACGCCAAATATCTGAGCCACATGGAATTTAAGCTGTCTTTTGACAGCAAGGAGTTCGTGGATCTTAAGTACGGCGGAAATTTGTTCTATTATTTTAGATGAAATTTAACTAAGGAGCGAAAATGGATGCGAAGCTTTACAGAAGGTAACGCAGCTCTCGCGAGGGCTTGAAGAGGGCGGCGTGCAGAGCCTAAAAGCAGCACTTGAGGGCGAAGGCGACGAGGTTAGCAAGACGCAAGCTCGCGTGATCTTAGGCGAATACTTTGTGATGAAAGGGGATTTCGCGCAGGCTAGGGAATATCTAGGGCTCGTGGCGCAAGACGCCGAGCGACTGCGAGATCAATACGACGATCTGCTGGACGATGAAATTTGTAGAGCTGATATGCTTTTGGATATGATCGAGCGCTTCGGGTTTTTGGCGGAGTAAAACGGCTCGCGATATGCGGCGGTACAATAAGCGTCGCGGCGGCGATGAAATTTTAAGATTGGAGCGAAATGTCAGACTACTCATTTGAAACTATAGAGCAAATGCTGCTAAAATGCGTAGCCGAGGGCGGCGAGCCCGAGCTTGGCTTTTGTCTGCGCGGCGCAGAGTATATGATCATCGCCTATGCGGATCGCTGCTCGTTTCAAAGATGCGCGGACGAAACGGGCGCAAACGCAAGCGGTGAGCGGTATTTCGCCACGCTGCAGGAACTCTACGCCGCGCCGCAGATAGACGGGCGCTCGCTAAAAGAGCTCTGGAGCGAGGCGGATGATTTTTACTGCTTTGATTTCGAGCTATAAGATCTCGAAATTTCATGCGGCTGCGCGGTAAGCGCACGCGGTGCAGTTCATAAGCGCGGCGATACCGATGCGCAACGTACAAACAAAGGCGCGGACAAATTTGAACGAAATAAAATTTTAAAAGGACGCAAGCGGGCTCTGCTTGGGATCGCGTCGCTAGTGCGTGCGGCGCGAACGGCAAATTTAACAGCGCAAAAATGCCCGAGCCGCTAGCGATAAAATTTTAAAACGAGAGCAAATTTAATGAAAAATTTTAACGATGAGCCGCAAAAATCGAAATCCGAACAAAACAGGGCCGAGCGTCGAAACCCGCTGAAATTTGATAATAAACTCCCCGTCGTCAGAGATTACAACATAATAGTATTCTTTATTTATAACCTATTCTTCGCTCCCTTGGCGGTACCGGTGTTTCTGTATATAGGAGATATTTTCCCATACTATACGCCGTTTGTTTTCGTAGCATTCGCCGTCATATCGTATCTAAACAGCGCCCATACGCGCCTTGTGCATTTGACGAACAGGAGTATCAACTACGTAAACAAGGGCAAAATCACGAAATCTATAAAATTTGATGAGATATCGCTCATAAAACTCACCGCCACTCCGCTATTCGGACATATCGTGCCCGCTAGAAATTCCGCAGGTATTGTGCTTTCGTTCATCATGATAGCCGTCGCGTTTGCCGGATTTTTACAGAGCCTTAGAGGATTTATAATTTTTATTATGAGCCTGACGGCATTGATTTTGCCGTTTTTCATCGCCAAACTGATTTTTTCAAAGATCACGGAGGGGAAATTTAGCTTTCGTGCGATCGATACTTTGATCATCTATGACGGCAAGGGCGAATTTATCAGTTTTATGATGAGCGGAGAGGACTTTGAAAGGGTTTGCCGCTATATGCTGAAAGAGCGGCGGATCAGCCCATCGAAATTTCAAAAGCAGTTTGTGATATTTCAATGAAAGAGCCTATTAAGCGATATCGGCGTTAAAATTTAAAAAACCGTTTCGACTCCTTAAATTGATTGCAAGTTAAATTTGGGCGTAAATTTTATAATTTCGCATACGCTAAAATTTTACAGCGCGGTACGAAATTCTAAGGAGCACGGCATGAAATTTGAAACTTCGCAAAATGCCGTAAATTTCAAAAAATTTCACAAAATTTTGCGGAGCCGTGGGTTTTGACGAGCTGCATGATGCGCTGGTAACGGGAGCCCGGGCCGTCGCCGTCTTCGAAGTTGACGGAGTTCACGGCGCAGCGTCCACCCAGGTGTTCGAGCCCGGTTTGGATGACGTCGGGTTCGGTGGAGTCGATCATGATCGGCAGGGTGGAGCTGGTGGCCA
>NZ_CALIIS010000009.1 GCF_938017705.1 uncultured Campylobacter sp. | reverse complement strand
GCCCACGAACCAGCTATAATTCGCCCAGTTGGTGCCGAACTCAAACTCCATTATGATGCCGGTCGCGACGCCGATGGCGAAATTTATACCGAAAAGGCGCAGCCAAAATTTAGTGATCTTGAGCCACTCCTGCTTACCGGTCGCGACATATAGGCTCTCCATAAACGCCACGATAAAGCTAAGCCCCAGCGTTAGGGGCACGAAAAGAAAGTGATAAAGCGCCGTGAGCGCAAACTGCGCCCTCGACCAATCCACGCTAGCAAGCTCTTGCATTCCTACTCCTTAGTCAAATTTTTATAGATGAAATCGATTTTTTCTTGATCAGTTTTAAATTTAGAATCCAGATTTTCGTCGAAAATGAAAAATTTAAGTAGCACGAAAATTATAAATAGCTTGATCAAAATCACCGCCCATAGTGTTTTGCCAAGCTTCATCGAAGCAAATCCGTGCGCGTAAAATTTTAAAATTTTGCCGAAAAACATCAAATTTTAACCTTTAGCAATTATTAGTTTATATTTTTTATTGTATAACAATTAATTAAAATTTAGCTTTAAATTTTGAAATTTTGGTAGCAATTTTATCTTTTTAATAAATGAGTTTTTGCGCCACCACACTTAAATAAAGTCTCTACCGCATAATTCGCAACCGATCGCATTTTACTTAAACTGCACAAAATTTTAGTTTAGATTCGTCGTAAAATTTTAGAATAGAACATCCAAGAAACGAGCAGAAAAATGCGCGAGACTTTACCAAGCATCTTTATGCCTAATTCGTAGCAATTTTAAATAGAATTTTTTACAGGCAAATTAACACGGTTCAGCTGAAAGCAAACCGTAAGAATTTTAAAATCAAACGCCCAAAGCTACACGATATAAAATTTAAGAACGTATAATTAACTCGACGCAAAATTTAAAGCATTTCATTAGACTGGGCGGATAATTGAAAAGCCTAAGAGCCGATTTAGCGCAAATTTGCAGCACGGCTCATCAGCGATACAATCTCTGCCAAGTCGAATTTGCCGCTGAAAAAGAGATTGAAAGCAAGCGCGCCCTGATTTATCAGCATCTCTTTGCCGTCTTTTGCAGGCAAATTTTTTGCGCGCGCGGCTTGTAAAAACGGAGTCTGCTTGCCATAGATCGCATCAAAAGCAAATTTTGCGCGGGATAAAATTTCATCTATTACCCCCTCGGGCGCAGGCAGCGCATCATCTTTTAGCCCCGCGCCAGTGGCATTGACGATAAGATCGTAGTCTTTAGATCTGAAATTTTCATAGGTAAAAAATTCCTCGCAGCCGAAGTCAAAATCCTTTGCGCTACGATTTAGGATATCGAATTTCACGCCATTTTTGCCTAGTGCGTAGCCGATCGCTCGCGTCGTGCCGCCCGCACCCAAAATAAGCGCATTGCGAATCTCGCCAAAACCCAAGATCGCGCAGAAAAACCCCTGCGCGTCGGTGTTAAAGCCGTGCAGCGCGCTGCCTTTTAGCACCAGCGTGTTTACCGAGCCGATCTGCTTGGCCGCCTCGCTTAGGACATCGCAGGCTTTGAGCGCGTCAAGCTTAAAAGGCACGGTTACGTTCGCGCCCGTAAGCCTTAAAGCTTCAAATTTAGCTCGCAGCTCCTCGCCGTGCCGCAGCAAAACTCGTCCATAGTAGGCGTCCAGCTCCAAAAATTTTATCGCGTAATTATGAAGTAGCGGCGAGAGTGAGTGGGCGATCGGGTTGCCGAAAACCGCGAATCTGTCCACTATTTCACTCGGTAGATATACGCTCCGCTATTGATGCTGCGCATATCGCTAAGTGCCTTTTGTAGCGCCTCGCCCTCAAAAGGTCCAACTAAAATTTTAGTCACGCTCTTGCTGCCGACGTGAGTTTGCAGAGCGATCGGATTATAGCCTTTTTTAGTGATTTTTTTAGTGTCAGACCCGTTTGGATCGTAGGCATTTGATGCGAAAACCTGCACATAACTGCCGTTTGCCACGCTGGTGCTGGTGCTCTTTGCTGCAACGCCAGCTTTTACGCCCTCGCTTTTAGACTCCGGCTTGCTGGCTTCTTTTTTAGGCTCGGGCTTAGCGGGCTCTTTTTTGGCCTCAGCTTTAGCATGTTCCTTTTTATCTTCCGTTTTTGAAGACTCTTTTTTAACTTCTGCTTTTGCTTGTTTTTCGGGTTCTTTTTTAGGCTCTACTTTTTGCTCGACTTTTCTAATTTCGGTTTTAGAAGGTTCTTTTTTGATCTCGTCTTTTGCAGACTCTTTTTTAGGCTCGGACTTTTTTACGTCCGTTTTTTCAGACTTTTTGGCTTCGTCTTTAGGCTCAATCTTTTTACTTTCTATTTTAACTTCGGATTTCTTTGGCTCTTCTTTGATTTCAGGCTTTTGGATTTCTACTTTCTGTGCTTCAGGCTGAGCGCTTGCGACGACCTTGCTTTCTGAATTAGGCTCTTGGGTTTTTATCTCTACTTTGGTTGGAGCTGCAGATGCTGTATTGGGTTCTGATTTCACTTCTACAGGCTCAGGCTGCGAAGGCTCAGGTTTTTGAACTTGTACGGCAGGCTTTTGCTCCGCTTTGGCAAGCTCTTCTTCACTAGGCATAGTAAGACCTGCGTTAGTATCAATATCGTCTTTATTAATAGCCTTCATTATGATTAAAATTATTAAGAATAAAACTACGACGCCGGCTGCGACGGTAAGACCTTTTTTTAAATTTGCGTTCTTATCGACATTGCCACTATTGATCACTATGTCGTCTATACTGCTCATATCGAAATTTTTGTCGTTCATATTCTCTCCTAAGATTATTATTTACTTTGTAAATTCTACCACGCAAGATTTACGAAATAGATAATTCGGGTAAGCTTACCCGAATTTATTAAATTTAATACATCGCGCGGTCGTAGATGATAAAGCGGTGCGCCAAATCTCGTACCTCCTCTTTGACCTGTGCCTGAAGCTTGGAATTTGAGATGTCGCTTAGTACGTCGGCGATTTTATTTCCGATAAACTCAAATTCTTTCTCCTTCATGCCGCGCGCGGTAAGTGCGGGGCTGCCGACGCGGATACCGCTGGTGACGAACGGGCTGCGCGTCTCGCCCGGTACGGTATTTTTATTCGTCGTAATGCCTGCATTTTCAAGCGCCGCGCTAGCGTCCTTGCCGCTGAAATCTCTATTTAAAAAGCTCATTAAAATCAGATGGTTATCGGTGCCGCCGCTAACAAGATCAAAGCCTCGTTTAACCAGCGTCTCGCCCAAAACTCTAGCATTTGCCTTGACCTGCTTGGCATAGAGCTTCCACTCCAGGCTTAGATTATGTTTAAAACCGACCGCCTTAGCGGCGATAACGTGCATTAGCGGACCGCCTTGGATGCCCGGAAAGATCGCCGAGTTGATCTTTTTGGCAAATTCCTCGTCGTTGCTCATTATGATGCCGCCGCGCGGACCGCGAAGCGTTTTATGCGTGGTCGAGCTTACGACGTGGCAGTGCGGAAACGGATCTGTGTGTTCGCCCGCGACGACGAGCCCTGCGACATGCGCTACGTCGGCAAAAAGAAACGCACCCACGCTATCTGCAATCTGTCTAAATTTAGCAAAATCTATCTCGCGCGTATAAGCACTCGCACCGCAAACGATCATCTTCGGCTTTACAATCTGAGCGATCTCAAGCACCTTATCATAGTTTATGCGGCCGTCAAGCTCCACGCCGTATTCGAAACTCTCATACATCTTTCCGCTGCTTGAGACCTTCGCGCCGTGCGTCAAATGCCCGCCATGGCTAAGCGCCATGCCTAAAATTTTCTCGCCAGGTTTCAAAAATGCAGCATAGACGCCTTGGTTGGCTTGGCTGCCGCTGTTTGGCTGAACGTTTGCGAACTCACAGCCGAAGAGCTTTTTGCAGCGATCGATCGCGATCTGCTCGATCTCATCTACGAACTCGCAGCCGCCGTAGTAGCGCTTGCCGGGATAGCCCTCGGCGTATTTGTTTGTTAGCACCGAGCCCATCGCCTCCATTACCTCGGGATAGGTAAAATTTTCGCTCGCGATCATCTCTAAATAATCGCACTGACGGGCAAGCTCTTTGTTGGTTAAGCTAAAAATTTCATTATCGAATTTTTCTAAATTTGACACGTTCACTCCTTCTCTAAATTTAGCGGCCTCATTGCAGGGAACAAAATCACGTCGCGGATCGATTTTTTATTCAGCAAAATCATCGCCAAGCGATCGATTCCAAGCCCCCAGCCGGTAGTCGGCGGCATCGCGTAGCTAAGCGCGCGAACGTAATCCTCGTCCATCTCGTGAGCTTCGTCATCGCCTGCGTTTTTGGCGTCGATTTGCGCCTTAAATCTGGCGTATTGATCGAGCGGATCGTTCAGCTCGTTAAAAGCGTTGGCTAGCTCTTTGCCCGCGATGTAGAGCTCAAATCTCTCGGCTATCTGCGGATTTTCGTCGCTTCTGCGCGAAAGCGGGCTGATCGAGATCGGAAAATCCACGATGAAGGTCGGATTTATGAGCTTAGCTTCTACGTAATTATCAAAAAGTTCGCTCTGCAAGTGGCCTAGATCAAGCTTTCCATTAACTTCAAATTTATCGGCTTTGAGCTTTGCGATGATCTTTTCGCGATCATTTACGATCTGCGGCTCGATGCCGCCTATCTGCGTAAGCGCGTCGAGATACTTTATGCGCGCAAAAGGCTTTGAAAAATCGATCTCGCGCTCATCGTAGGTTAAAATTTCGCCCAGTCCGAGCCTCTTAAACAGCGCTTTAAATAGCTCCTCGGTTAGGTTCATCGCGTCGTTATAATCATGCCACGCCCAGTAAAATTCTATGCTAGTAAATTCCGGATTGTGCGTCAGATCCATACCCTCGTTGCGGAAGTTTCGATTGATCTCAAAGACCGCCTCCATGCCACCTACGACGAGGCGCTTAAGATACAGCTCTGGCGCGATACGCAAGTAGCGATCGATGTCTAGGGCATTGTGGTGCGTGATGAAAGGCTTAGCATTCGCGCCGCCTGCGATAGGGTGCATCATCGGCGTTTCGACCTCCAAAAATCCGTGCTTTTCAAAAAAGCTGCGGATCTCGCTAACGATGATCGAGCGCTTGATAAAATCCTCGCGGATCTCTGGGTTCATTATCATATCGAGGTATCTTTGGCGGTAGCGCATCTCGATGTCGGTTAGTCCGTGAAATTTCTCCGGAAGCGGCGAAATCGCCTTAGACGCGAGCGTTATTTTGCTAGCATGGATCGAAAACTCGCCCGTCTGCGTGATGAAGGCATATCCGCGCACCAAAATTATATCGCCCACTTCAAGATTTTTCTTAAATTTAGCGTAATCCTCCTCGCCGATGCTGTCGCGCGAGTAATAAATTTGAATATTGCCGCTTTGATCTTCTATGTTTGCAAAGGTGGATTTGCCCGCGACGCGCTTTAGCTTTAATCGTCCGGCAAGGCTTACCTCCTCGCTCGCTTTTTTATCCTCGGTATCTTTTATGAAGCCGAATTTTTCTTTAAACTCGGCTATGCTCATATCTTTTTTCAGAAAGTGCGGATAGGGATTAGCCCCTAAATTCCGAAGTTCCGACGCCTTGTCTATCCTTTGGATCTCTAACTGGCTATCAAACAATCTACTTCCTTTTTGCCGCGCATTCAGGGCAAATTCCATACAGCTGCATCATGTGTCCCGTAAGCGTAAATCCGTGCTCTTTGGCGACGGCAAGCTGTTTTCGCTCAATAGTGGCGTCTTGAAATTCTATGATCTTATTGCAGCTTTTGCAGATTAGATGGTCGTGGTGAGGCTTGTTGGCAAGCTCAAATTTCTTGCCCTGTGCGCCAAATGAGATCGACGTCGCCATCCCCGAATCCTCTAATAAATTTAAGGTGCGATACACCGTCGCTATGCCTACGTTTAGCTCCGGAAATTTCGCTTTGATCTCGTTGTGAAGTGCCTCAGGCGTGAAGTGTTTGTTATTGTTATAAAGCGTGCGGAGCAAAACCTCGCGCTGCTTAGTATATTTTAAACCGCTAGCGGCAAGTGCCTTTTTAAACTCAACAATTAGAGCGTCAAACTCTAAATTTTCGATTTTTGCATTCATAATTTCGTCCTTTCTGTAGAATTTACTTCTGAACTAGCATTAAAATCGCTAGATTCAGTGCTTTGATTTTGATCCGAGTTCATACGGGCGGTAGAATTTTGATCTTTTAAGAGCTTATCATCCATCTTAGAACCGATAGAATCCAAGCTTTGTTTGATCTTCGGATCGTCTTTGAGATTTAAAATCCAATTTCCGATTTTTAAGAAAATCGGCGCAGTTTTGCTGCTTTCAAAATACTTTTTAGTCTGTTCATTCATCGACATAGGACCGCTTGCAAGCGTAACGATAACTGCAAAAATCAAGAAAATTTTACTTACGCTAAACACGAAACCGCCGATCTTATCGACAAATCCGAGTCCGCTCCATTTAAAGAATTTTGAAATGATTTCGCCTATAATCAAACACGAGATCCATACACCAAAAAGCACAGCGATAAAGCCGATGAGAACCTGCGTCGTATCGCCTGAAAGCACGCCGTTTGTATTCTGTAAAGCGGGAATTTTGGCTGCAATCCACTCGCCTGCCATAGTTTTATAACGCATCGCGGCAAAAAGACCGCCGATGAGACCCAAAATTCCAAAAATTTCTTTTACAATGCCGTTGGTGATACCGCGTAGTCCGAAGAGCACTACGAGTACCAAACAGCCGACGTCGAACCAATTAATACCTTCCATCAAGCACCCACCACGCCTATTAGCTCTTGTAGGTTAGTCGAGTACCTAAACGCCGTATCTTTTGAAATTTGATTTGCACGGATCGCCTTTACCATCGCTTGAGTTTGAGTTATCATTCCTGTAGATTGCTGATTTAGCTGCATTTGAGAGTAAATTTGATGCACCTTGTTTTCGCGGATTAGATTCGCTACGGCATTGTTATTGAGCAAAATTTCATGGATCGCGATACGTCCACCGCCAAGCTTCGGCAAAAGTGATTGCGAAATGACCGCGGTAAGTGACACGGAGAGCATATTTCGCACTTGGAGCTGCTCGCCGCCATCAAAGCTATCTATAATACGGTTGATCGTCTGCATCGCGGAGTTGGTGTGTAGGGTACCAAATACCAAGTGACCGGTTTCAGCCGCGGTAATAGCAATCGAGATAGTCTCTCTATCGCGCATCTCACCAACTAGGATAATGTCCGGGTCCTCACGCAAGGCAAATTTTAACGCATTAGCGTAGGAATGGGTATCGGTGCCAATATTTCTGTGAGAAAAAAGCGCTTTTTTATTGGTATGGACGAACTCGACCGGATCTTCAACGGTGATGATGTGCTTGCGCTCTTTTTCGTTGATTTCGTTTAGCATCGCGGCAAGAGTAGTTGATTTACCGCTACCAGTAGGCCCGGTAACCAAAATCATGCCTTTTTCGTGCTTGACTACCTCTTTAAAAATCGTAGGGGCTTTTAAATCGTCCAGGCTAGGAATATCGATAGGAATAATACGAAATGCGGCAGCCAAATCACCGTTCATAGTGTAGTAGTAGTTGCCACGGAAGCGTCCGATATTAGGAAGCTCGATCGCAAAGTCAAGCTCTTTATTTTCCTCGAGTGCACTTTTTTGAGCATCGGTAATGAGCGCGTAGCAGATATACTCGATATCCGTGCCCTTAAGCGGATCCATGGCAAGTGGGCGCAATGTTCCGTCGATACGTATTTGAGGCGCCGAGCGCGAAACTAAGTGAAGGTCGCTCGCTTTGTTAAAAACGACGGTTTTTAGTAGGGTTTCGATATCTACTAAATTTCTTTGAACTTCTTCCATAAAATTCCTTTCAATCTATGATTTTCGGTACTACGAAGTAGCCGCCTTCGGACTGCGGAGCATGCTTTAAGACGCTTTCTGCGACGTCGCTTTTGCGTGGAATATCTTTGCGAAACGGAGTACCGCCTTTCAGCGTAGTGATAGCCGCCTCGCCACTTTGTAAATCCAGCTCATTTAGAATTTCTACAAAATCTACGATATTATTTAATTGCCCTTTAAATTCTTCTCGCTTAGCATCTGGAATTTTAAGAGCGGATAGCCTTTCCAGCTTGCTTAGCAAGGCGTCGTCTATTATCATAACTTTCCTTTTTCTGATAAATGCGACATTATATCATAAAAATTCTTTATCTTAGGCGGTATTTAAAATTTTTTATGCTACAATTACGCCGATTTTCTCAAATAAAGGACTGAATTTTGGCTTTAAAAGACGACATCGAAGGCGTGAAAAAAGAGATTGGTACAGAAGAGCAGTTTCTAGAAAGCGTCATAAAAAGTGAAATTTTCGTAAAAAAATACAAAAAGCCGCTGATATTTTTGGCTGCGGTTTTGATCGTAGCATTTATCGGATATTACGCAAATGAATTTCTAAGCGATCGCCGCATAGCAAGTGCTAATGCGATCTATGACGAGCTGCTTAACAAGCGCGATGACGCTAAGCTAGCCGAGCTTAAGCAAAAAGATATAAATCTATACGCTCTTTATATTTTGCAAAACGGCTCTGCAGACGAGCGAGCGGCGCTAGAAAATACCCAAGGCATCGATGTTATGCTAAAAGAGATAATAAATCTACAAAACGGCAAACAAGGCGGAGTGCTACTCGCCGATTACGATTCTTTGCTCAAAGGCTACGACCTACTAAAAGAGGGCAAAATCGAGCAAGCTCACGCAGAGCTAGATAAAATTCCGCTCAACTCGCCAGTTCGTCAAATCGCACTTGCTTTGAAACACTATGGAGGCAATAAATAATGAAAAAAACGCTGATATTTACGCTTTTACTATCGTTTTTATTTTTAGGCTGCTCGACGAAGCGCCAGTATTTCGAACCTAGCGACGAAAACATCACAGGCGATATGAAATTTAACGGCTCACTGCCATCGGAAATCGTAGCGGTTAGTAAAGATGGTGCTACGCTAAAAGACGGCGAAGTCATCTCTAAAAACGGATTGGTGAAAAATTTCAAAGTCCTAAAAAGTGAGAAATTTTTAGGTGAATATGATGGAAATTTCGTCGTAACTGACATCAATGGCACGCTTAAAGTGGTTAGTGGCACAGGCGCCGTAAAATTTGAAAAAGCCCTCGGCAGACAAGCGCTAAGTGCAAATATACGCGGCGATGATTTGGCTTTAGTGATGAGTGATGATTCGATTATGCTTATCAAGCTAAGCTCGGGCGCAGTGGTACTCGATCATAAAGTAGGCGATGCATTCGCAATCGATTCGCGCGTGGCGTCACCGCTATTTATCAACCAGCTTATCGCTTATCCTGCGCTAGACGGACTAGTTAGCATCGCAGAAAACGTAGGTGGGCGCTCGGCACGCGATTTCGTCGTAAGCAACCAGCCGTTTTTTAACAACATTATTGCCTTAGAAAACAAGGGCGATAACCTTTATGCCGTAACTGCCACTAGGCTAATGCTGGTAAGTCCTGCGGGCAATAAAAATCATAACGTAGACATCAAAGACGTGATTTTTAGCGGCGATAGAATTTATCTTTTCTTAAAAGACGGCAGAGTCGAGCTACTAGATCGCGGGCTAAATTTACTCAAATCGCGTAAATTTACCTTCGCGCAGTTTAGCGGCGCACTACTTAGCGGTGGCTATCTGTATATCATTGAGCGCAACGGCTACGTCATCCGCGTGAATGAAAATTTAGATGGACAAGCGATCTACGAGCTAAATGGCGAGTTCGATGATAAGTCTTTTATCGCGGGTAGCTCGTTTTACTACGACGATAAAATTTTAAATTTTGATGCTAGATAAAATTTCAAAACTCTGCGTTCGCGAAGGCCTTTTGCTTCAAAAATTCCAAACGCTAGATATCGCTAGCTTTACGCGCTCGCGATCATACGGCGCGTATTTCGGCGTGGATCTAAAAAACTACAACGTCCTTTTGTTTATGCGTGACGCAAAATCTCGCTTTGTAATGCGCGACGCGGAATTTCTACTCTCGCTCACAAGCGATATTAGCGCAAGCCTAGGCAAGGTCGTCAAAAAGCGCGTGCTGTTTTACAACTCGCAGATGTGCTCTAAAAGCGCGAAATTTTTAAAAGAAAATGGATTTAGCCTCTATGCTTTTGTGTGACGTAGGAAATTCTAGAGTTAAATTTTATAAAGGCGGCGTAACGCAAAGCATGCCCGTAGCGGAGTTTATGCGGTACGAGCCGAAGGAGCGAATTTTTTTCATTAGCGTCAATGATAGCGTGAAAAAAAAGCTGAAAAACCCTCTGTTTGTCGATCTGGCGCCGTACTTTGAATTAAAAACCGCCTACCGCGGGCTCGGGATCGACCGCATAGCGGCGTGCTCCGCGGTAGCGACGGGCATCGTCGTCGATGCGGGCAGCGCGATCACCGTGGATTTGATGTTTAAAGGCTCACACCTAGGCGGATTTATAATGCCTGGTATCGGCACACTTTTAAAGTCGTTCGCGAGCATCGCGCCCGTGCTGGATGTCACGCTTTCAACCAATATCGATCTGGACCCGCTACCGCAAAAGACCGTAAACGCCGTAAACTACGGGATTTTAAAGCCTATCGTGCTTACTATCGAAAACATCGCGGGCAATAATAAAATTTACTTCACGGGCGGCGACGGAGCCTATTTGATGCGGTATTTTCGTAACTCAATCTATGAAAAGGATCTGATCTTTAAATCGATGGTAAGCTTGATCGCAAAAAAGGGGCTCGCATGATAACCATAGCCCTACCAAAAGGTCGCATAGCCGACGATACGCTTAAAATTTTTAAAGCCATCTTCGGGCTTGATTTTGCTTTCGAGGATCGCAAACTCATAATGCAAGAGGGCGATTTTAAATTCCTCTACGTCCGCAACCAAGATATCCCCACTTACGTTATGGGAGGTGCGGCGGATATCGGCGTAGTGGGGCTTGACGTGCTTGAGGAGCATCGCCCCGACGTGCTTACGCTGCTCGATCTTAAAATCGGAAAATGTCGCGTCTGCGTGGGCGTGCATGCGGGCACCCGGCTAAACTACGGCGCTCCGAGTCTAAAAATCGCTACGAAAATGCCCAACATCACTCGCGAATACTTCGCCTCCAAGGCCGTCGCCGTAAATATTATCAAACTCTACGGCTCGATCGAGCTAGCCCCGCTCATAGGGCTTGCCGACGCTATCGTCGATGTCGTGGAGACCGGCGCTACGATGAAGCAAAACGGGCTGCAACCCGCAGAAACCATAATGCAAAGCTCCGCGCACCTCATCGCCAACAAAAACAGCTTCGTGCTAAAGCGCGATGAAATTTTAAACCTACGAGATAAGCTGGCTCGCATTCTTTGAGTTTAACTGATGAGTTGGTAAATTAATTGTCTGATTTGCTAAAAAGTAGTGAGATAACTAAGAATTTACAAAAAATCATAGACGATGACCTCGACAGTCCAAACGATACTTTCCCGGATATGACTCCGGCTTCAACTAAAACTTCTCCGATTGTGATTGATTTAAACGGCGACGGCATAAAAACAATATCAAGAAAAAACAGTAAAACATACTTCGACCTAGATAATAACAAATTCGCAGAAAATACCTCTTGGATAGATAAAAATGACGGAATTCTCATCAATAAAACCCTAATCACAAATAGCATAACAAACGGAAGCGAACTATTTGGAAATCATGCTTTACTAAGAGATGGGAGCTTGGCTAATAACGGATTTGAAGCATTAGGGGAATTTGCAAATTTAAATTTGCTTGTTGCTTGAATTTAAAAGCAATAGCGAGTTTAAATTTGTAAATTCATAAAATTCAGTATCAAACGATACTGACCGAGATTGAATTTGCTAGGAAATTTTATAAAAAGAATAAAATTTGGAAAAACTAAAAGAAAATTCGGAAAATAATCAAAATTTAGATAAAAATACGAATTTGGAAAATCAAAACGAACCAAAACTACTTTATAGACTTGATAAAAGAAATCCGTTTTATGTGGCTTTTGATTTAATTGTTTATTTGTTGATAGCTTAGATACCGATAATATTTGCTATACCAAATTTTGTTTTTGATATTGGCATATTTAGTCTGATTTTAAATACGTTTTGTGCCTATATTTCGTTTATAGTTTTACAAATTTTATATTCGATAATCTTTTTTGATTATTTTGAAATTTATGAAGATAAAATGGTTTATAAGGATATTTTTGGTTTTAAAATTATATTACATGCGAAACAAATTGATAGATTTTTTTCGTATGGATATTGTGGAGTTACAGAATTAATGGCCATTTTTAGAAAAAGAAGATTTAAAATTTCCCCAACAATATTAATTCTTAGTTTAACTTCTAAACAAGAAAACGAAATAAGAAAAAACTTAGCATATTTAAATATAAAAAATTTTAATAAAAAGGATAAAAAATGAGTAATTCAAGTAGAATTGGCAAGGCAACAAACGAGTTGGATAAAGCATAAGAAAGACTGGCGCTATCGCTTAATGCTCGCTTGCCCACCGCACGGTATTTGCAACCGGCGCAGCGCACTTCCGCAAATCATCATCGCCCGTTTCGGCGCTGTCGTTTAAAAATCGCCGTTGCAGATAGAATTTTTTGGCAGCAACCGCATCGCTTAAATTTAAACTAGCTTGCAAATTTGATTTATCAAGAGGTAGGGTATTTTACCAAAGCCGCGCAGCGTAGAATTTTAAAATTCTATCGCTATGAAATTCTAAATTTAGCCCTAAATTTACGGCTTACGAAATTCTAAAACTCCGCGGCGTAGAATTTTAAAATTCCAAAATTTCGCTCTGTATTTCGTGCGGTAAAATTTTACGCTACGCGCGGAGTTTTGCCAAAACAAGGCTTCGTAAAAATTTAGCTTTAATTTGAAAGAGTCCACACCATTTGCCGCGCCGTAGGCAAGCTAGCGCGACGACATACTTCACGCTCTGTCCGCGAGATTATGGGTGAGCTGTCATTGCGGCAGTGCAAGCGGCGTACCGCAAGTCTTGCCGACAATAAAGCAGAGGCGGTCTGTGTTTTTGTAAATTTATAGCACATAAAATTCCGCCGCGATAAATGCAATAAATTTAGATATCGCAGACGATCCGTGCAGTTTTGGTTTCTGCGCGGCACACAGTAAATTTTATGCGCGGCAAATTTTGAGCCGAATAACTTATCTTTTATCGCGGCCGCGCCAAAGTCTAAGCTCCCTGCGCGCTAAAACGTCTTGCATGCAGCGCTAGCTAGAATGAAATTTAATCGGCAGTCGAGACTGGCTGTCACCCCATAAAATGTTTACGTACGGCGACAGGCAAGAATAAAATTTTACCGATCCAGTGCGGCGAGAGAGCCGCACCGCGTCTACGCCGCAATGATTTCGCGCACCTTTTCGGTAAAATTATCGCTCACGATGTATTCGGTCGGATAAACTAGCACCTCGCTGCCGTTGCGGATCCGCAGAATCAGCCGCTTGGTGTTTTTTAGCGCCGTATCGCAAAAGGCGAGATGGTAAATTTTATAAATTTTCTCGCGACTAAGCTCGCCCAAATTTAGCTCAAACTCGAAATCCTGCGCGTTTTTGCGCTGTGCCTCGCGCTCTTTGCGCGCCTTAAGAGCGGGATCCTCCGCAGCAAACCCGCCCCTTCGCTCCGCAAAATTCCCTCCGCCGTAGCCGCCGCTTCGTTCGCCGCCGAAACCGTTTCCGCCCTCACCTCTGCGCTCGGAGCCGAATCTGGAGCCTCTAATTTTATCAGGCGCGTAGTTTTCGATTTCGCGCGCCGCATCCAGGCTTAAAATTTCATCCAGATAAATTTGATATTTGCCGCCGTAAGGGGATGTATTTTTGCTAAGCCGCACCCAAAACGCCATCGGGCGCTCCAGCGCGTCGTCGTCTAACGATGCGACCGCTTCGTAAACATCGCCGAACGCGCTCATCTCGAAGCTTCCCGAAAGATCGAGCACCGTGACGTTTGCCATCTGCTTGCCCGATTTAGTCGTGCGCGCAAAGACGTTTTCGATCTTGCCGACGCATAAAATTTTAACGCCCGCGCCCCCGTCGTCCACCAGCTCGTCGAATTCGCTGGATTTGGTGTACGAAATGCCGTCAAGCTCACTAGCATAGGCTCTTAGCGGATTTTCGCCCAAAAATACCCCCGCGCGCGGACGGAAGCTCGGATCACGAGCGTTTTGCAGGCTCATCATCGAAAGAAACGACAGCTGATACGCCGCGCCGCCGACCGCGCTTTTTGAAATTTTAATCATAAAAGCATACGGACGCTCCCGCTCCTGCGGGCTTAAGTTTTCGATCGCCTTTAGCGCATTGTCGAACACCGCGAGCTCGAAGCTGCCGTGCAGATCAAGCACGTTTAAAATCCCCATTTTTTTGCCCGTTTTCGTCATGCGCGTGGACAGATCCTCGATCCGCCCCACGCTAAGCACCTCGGCGCTATCGCCGTCGATCTCGCTAAACGCCGAGGATAGGGCATAATCGATCCCGTCCATCTCCTCTTTATAATCATCCAGCGGATGTCCCGAGAGATACACGCCCACGGTCTGCTGCTCAAATTTTAAAATTTCGCCCTGCGGAAATTCCTTATCGGTATCGACGAAGCTTACGCTCATGCCGCTCGTCATATCCTCATCCTCGCCAAAAAGCGAGCTTGCGGCGTCCTTTTTAATCTCGGTGATCTTCTTCATCACGTCTAGGATATTTTCCATATTTTGAATCATCGCTAATCGACTCTTGCCCAGACAATCCATCGCGCCTGCATAGATCAGCGACTCGATGACCTTTTTATTGACGCGGAAATTATCCACGCGCGAAGCAAAATCGTCGATGCTTTGAAATTTAGCCTCGCTTTGAAGTTCTAAGATATTTTCGATCGCGGCGGCGCCCACCCCCTTGATAGCGCCGAGGCCGTAGATGATCGAGGTGCCCGATTTGGAGTTTTCGTCGTCCACGACGCTAAAGCCCCTTAAACTTTGATTGATCGACGGCGGCAAAAGCCCGATGCCTAGACGGCTTGCCTCGTCGATATACTTTGAAATTTTATCGGTATTGCCCTCCTCCGAAGTAAGCAGCGCCGCCATAAACTCCGCCGGATAGTAGGTCTTAAGATAGGCTGTTTGAAAGGTGATCATCGAATACGCCGCGGCGTGGGATTTGTTAAAGCCGTAGGAGGCAAATTTCATAATCAGATCAAATAGCTCATCCGCCTTAGCTACGTCAAAGCCCAGCTCTTTGGCGCCGCTTAGATATTGTTCGCGCATATGAGCGAGCTTCTTCTCATCCTTCTTGCCCATCGCGCGGCGCACTAGATCGGCATCGCCCAAGCTAAAGCCGCCCACCTTCTGCACGATCTGCATGACCTGCTCTTGATAGACGATGATGCCATATGTTGGCTCTAAAATTTCTTTTATCTCGGGGAAGATATAGCTTGCTTCTAGCTCGCCGTGTTTGATCCTGATAAAATCAGGGATTAGATCCATCGGCCCCGGGCGATAGAGCGAGATCATCGCGATGATATCCTCGAAGCGGTCGGGGCGCAGGTTCATCGCCAGATCCTGCATGCCCGCGCCCTCGATTTGAAAAATCCCCAGCGTGTTGCCGCTTTGAATCGTCTCGTAGGTCTTGCGGTCGTTAAAATCGATCTCCTCCCAGACGATGTCGCGACCGTAGCGGCGCTTGACGAGCTTGGCGGCGTTATCGATTACGTCAAGGTTTTTTAGACCCAGGAAGTCAAATTTTATCAGATCGACGTCCTCGAGATAGTTTTTAGTGTATTGCGTTACCAGGCGCGCATCCTCGCCCTTATCCTGCTTAAATAGCGGCGCTTTATTCCACAACGGCTCGTTTGAGATCACAACGCCTGCGGCATGCATGCCTGCGTTGCGATTTAGCCCTTCAAGGCCCAGCGCAAACTCCCAAACCTGCTGTGCGATCGGATCTGCATCGATAAATTCTTTCAGCTTCGGCTCGGCGTCGTAAGCCTGCTTGAGCGTGATGCCGAGCTTATCGGGGATCAGCTTCGCCATCTTATCGGCTTGCGAAAGCGGCATATCGCAGACGCGAGCCACATCGCGGATGACGCCGCGCGCGAGCAGCTTACCGAAGGTCGCAACCTGCGCGACGTTGTATTTGCCATACTGATCAATGACATAGTCGATCACCTCGCCTCTGCGCGCCTGGCAAAAATCCACGTCGATGTCGGGCATCGAGATACGCGACGGATTTAAAAATCGCTCGAAAAGCAGATTATACGGGATCGGATCGAGATCAGTAATGCGAAGCGCATACGCGCAGATGCTGCCTGCCGCAGAGCCGCGACCGGGGCCTACGGGGATGTCGTGATCCTTCGCCCAGTTGATGAAATCCTGCACGATGACCATATAGCCCGAAAAATGCATGTTTTTGATGATGGCAAGCTCCTTTTCCAGGCGCTTGCGATAAATTTCGTGCTTGGCGGGATCGATAAATTTAAGGCGCTCTTTAAGCCCCTCGCGGCAGAGATGATCGAATAAAAAATCGTCGTTTGCAAAGCTATAGCGTTCGTCCGGCTGCGGCAGCGAAAGCCCGAGCCTATCGGCGTATTCGATCGTAAATTTAAAATTCGGCGGTGTGGGCGCATAGTCCTTCTCGTCGAAAGCAAATTTCAAATTGCATTTTTCTACGATCTCGGCGGTATTTTCGATCACTTCGGGGATGTCCGCAAAAAGCCGCCTCATCTCCTCATCGCTTTTTACGTAAAATTCCGAAACGACGTGTTTTAGGCGGTCGCCGTCGTTGATCGTCTTGCCCATCGAGATGCACTGATAGACGTCGTGAGCCTTGGCGCGGTCCTTGCGCGCATAGTGAGCGTCGTTGGTAGCGATGATCTTGACGCCGATTTCGCGCGAGAGGCGGATGAGGTCTTTATCGACATTTAACTGCTCGCCGATGCCGTGACGCATGATCTCGAGATAAAAATCCTCGCCGAAAATTTCTTTATACTCGAGCGCCGCCTTTTTCGCCGCTTCGTAGCCGCCCGCGCCGCGCTTTAAATTTCGCTCGCTTTTATTTAGATGAAATTCCACCTCGCCCGCTAGGCATGCCGAGGAGCAGATGAGCCCCTCGCTGTGCTCTTTTAAAATTTTTTTGTTGATCCTCGGGTAGTAGTAGAAGCCGTCCAAAAACGCGCGCGAGCTAAGATACATTAAATTTTTATAGCCCGTCTCGTTTTTGGCAAGCAGTATCAAGTGGTAGCGCTGGCGGTCGCTTTTATCGCCGATATCGTCGTGGTTGTGCAGGTAGGTCTCGATGCCGATGATAGGTTTAATGCCGTGCTTTTTCATCGTCTGATAAAAGTCTATCGCGCCGAACATATTGCCGTGGTCGGTGATCGCGCACGCCTTGGTGCCGCGGCTCTGTAAAAGCTCGGCGAGCTCGCTTACTTTATTCGCGCCGTCTAGCAGCGAATACTCGGTATGAAGGTGCAGGTGGGTGTAGTCGCTCATTTTGATCCTTTTTTCGGTTGAAGCGATTATATTAAATTCGGGCTTTAGAAACGGTCAAATTTAATGGAATTTTAGCTTAAATTTCAGCACGAAATTTTACGAGCAAATTTTGTTACGGAATTTTACTTCGGAGGTTTTACATTCTGGATCTTGCGGATTAAATTTTGACAAAATTTTAAGTTTAAAATGCTGTGATGAAATTTTGCTATCATATAAATTCCGCTCACACGGAATTTTGAGCTAACGCAATTCCGCAAAATTCTACGACTTAGATCGTCGTAAAATTTTGCGGTTTAAAATTCGAGCTTGCAAAGCCTTGCGGCTCTACGATCTTGAGAATTCCACGATCGCTTTAGCAAGCTCTCTAGTAGGATCGACGAAAATTTTATCGCTTTTGATTAACGGCAAAAATAGCGGCAGCTCGGTGCAGGCAACGACGTAAATATCAGCATCGATTTTACCTAACAAATTCTCAAAAGCCCCCACGTATTCGGCAGTCTTGCCCGCCTTAACACCTTTGTAGATACAATCCATTAAGACTGCTTGATTTTCTTCGCCGAGATCCACGCTGATTAGCCCCGCTTCTTTAAGCGGATCGTCGTAAATTTTAGCTTTTTTTGTACCAATAGTGGCTAGCACAGCGATTTTATGGGCGTTTGGATAATTTTTGCGGATCGCTTTTACGGTAACCTCGGCGATATGAATCAGCGGGATTTCCGCCGCAGCTTCTACATCGTCTGCGAAAAAATGCGCCGTGTTACACGCCATCGCAAACGCCTTGCAGCCTGCATTTTTGAGCCTAACAGCGCTCTCGCTTAGGCGCGGAAGCGGATTTTCACCTTTGCCTAAGATAAATGCCGTGCGATCTTCAATCTGCGGATAGCTATCAATTACAAGCGGAATATTTTCTTGATCGCTGCTCGCCGCAGTCTCTTCTATGATCTTCATATACAGATCCGCACTCGCTAAAGGTCCCATTCCACCGATAATTCCAACTCTTTTCATAGCTCGTCCTTTCTAAATTTTACTTGGGCTAATTTTCCCACTTACTCATATCCATTTCGTTTTCGCTCTTTGCGACGTAGATCGACGCGACAACATCGCCCGTTACGTTCATCGAGGTTCGCCCCATATCCAAAATCGCGTCAATGCCTAAAATCATTCCGTAAGCGATCGCTACATTACCGCTTACCTTGACGCCGATAGATTCGAGCACTAAAAGCAGCATCAGCGCACCGGCTCCCGGAACCCCGGCAGTTCCGATCGCCGCAAGCATCGAAGTGATGATGATCGTGAGGTAGTGGCTGCTGTTTAGATCGATACCGCAAGCATTAGCGATAAAAAGTGTGCACACGCCCAAATACACGGTCGTGCCGTTCATATTCACCGTAGCACCCACGGGCAAAACAAAGCCGTAGATCGCCTTTGGAATTCCCATATCTTCGGCGGTTTGCATCGTAATCGGAAGCGTGCCGTTGGAGCTGCGGGTAACAAAAGCCGTAAGCATCGGCGGACGCACTTTTTTAAGAAATTTAATCGGGCTAACTCCGATAAGCATACAAATAACGCAATAAACCGCAAATACTTGGATCGCAAGTCCCACGTATAGGGTAATCGTGACGTTTAGTAGCGAGCTAAAAGCCTCGATACCGCTTTTATTAAACACTACAAACATTAGCGCAAAAACGCCGATTGGTGCGTATTGCATCACCCAGTGCACGACCTTAAACATAATCTCGCTCATTCCGTCGAAAAAATTATAAACCGTATCGGCAGAATTTTTGATACGAGCATCACTACTGTCGCGGCAAAACGCAAGCCCTACGCCAAAAAATAAGCAAAATGCGATGATCGGCAAAATTTCGCCTTTGGCTATGGAATCAAAAGGATTCGTAGGAATTATATTAAGCAAAATTTTACTCATACTAGGCGCGTTCGCTGCCTTTTCGACGGCCTTGGACGCATCGCTTAGATCAAGCCCGCTACCTGGAGAAAATACAAACGCACACGCTAGACCGATGACGATCGCAAAAAGCGTAGTTATAGCGTAAAATATGATCGCCTTAACGCCTACTTTACCCAGGTGCGCGGGCGAGATGCTGCTCGTGCCTACGATGAGCGAACAGATGATGATCGGCACCATGATCATCTTTAAAAGTCTCACAAAAAGATCTCCCAAAGGTGTTAAAATCGCCACCCACGTGGTATCGCCTACCGGCATATTTTTAGGTAGCAACATACCGATCGCAGAGCCCAACACTAAAGCGATAATGATGCGCCAAAGCAAGCTTGAGTTAAAATAAAAAGCTAAAATTCCGCCTTTTTTCGTTTGATTTTCTGACATGGACATCTCCCTGCACTAAGAATTTTAATGGAATTCTACCGCAACTTGCCATAAAATAAAATTTAATCGGTCGCCAAATGAAAGTTAAATTTGAAAATTCAATCACGAGCTTAACCGCATTTCAAAGCTGAAATTCTGCGGCAGGCTTTATCTTTTGAAGTTATAAAACGGAATTTTATAGTAATTTCAGAGAAAAAAATGACGCATAAAAATTTATGAAATTTTGCGGATTTTGATGTAGTGAAAAGCAAAAAATTTTGTGGTGGTGGGCTCACTAGGACTTGAACCTAGGACCATCCGGTTATGAGCCGGATGCTCTAACCAACTGAGCTATGAGCCCGCCAGCGGTGAAAAAGAAATGTGATTTTACAAAAATAATCTTAAAACGGCGTTAAAATTCTAACCGCAGAATTTTATGAAACTTAGGCCCACCCAAATAGTGGCTAAATTTCACACCAAAGTGCGCAACTTTATCTGATTTCCGATAAGATCACTTTCGTGCGCACAAGGCGGCGTAAATTTAAGACGAAATTTTATATAAAATTTCAGAGCTCTTAAATACGCCGCGATAATCTAATCCACTCTTAAATCGCGTGAATTAATAGCTTTTTTTCACGCTAATAGGCTCCGATAGCATTTTAGAGATGCCGGGCAATTCATACACTCCCTGGCAGATATTATTTTCGGCATCGGGACCTTTTTCTATGATGATGGTTTTTTTAGCATCTAAGCTG
>NZ_CALIIS010000008.1 GCF_938017705.1 uncultured Campylobacter sp. | reverse complement strand
GGTTGATCTTTTTGGTATCCGCGGTTAACATTTTTGTTAACGGCGTTAGCATTTTCATCAACGGCGGTTGACGTAGATAGATTTTCAAACGCGACTATTTTTATCTTTCTATTTGTTACTACGGCACCAAATTTTTCATCCTCGGTTTTTATATAGCCGTAGTCTTTGAGTATGCCGATTTGCCGCGAGATGTTTTCGGGCGTGGTCTTAAATTTATCCGCTAGGTATTGATTTGAGGCGTAGCAATAGCCCTCTTTTGCCGACAATGACGCAATCAAAAGCAATAGGCGCAGTTGAGACTTTATCCTATCGTCAAAAAGCCATTGATTGAAGCAGATAGCGTATCCGCCGCTTAAATTTTCGCTCATATCCTCTCTCCTTTGAAGTATTCGACTATTTTTCCTGCAAGGGCTATCTGCCCCTCGCCAGTGATTTTGGTGGTGAATTTTTGATGCGTGCCGGTTGAGCCCGCGAATGTCTGCGTCGTGACCTCGAAATAGCCGTTTTCTATGTATTTCTGATACGGCACGTTATGGCGCGCGCCTCCGCTGATGAGATAACCGCTAGCGCGCAGGAAATCAAATAGTCTATTCTGCCCTATCGATATGCCCCTTCTGTTGCTTAGCAGCTTGGCGTAGTTGCCGATCAGGATGCTATCGACGCTAGCCTCGACCGATTTGGCAAAGCTCACATATCCCGCGTTCGCCGCCTTTTCGGCTTCGAGCTGCTCTCTTTTAGCGCGCTCGGCTTTGAGGTTTTGGGCTAGGGCTATGATGGTGTCGGGGTCGTTTAGCACTTCCTCGATCTTTGCGGGTGTCAAATAGCCGCCGTGCTTGCGGATGGCGGGCAAAATTTCGTTATTTACCCACATTCTAAACGGCTTCGCGTTGTGTTTGTTGCTTCGCATTAGCACGAAATACAACTGCGGCTCGGTTATCATCGTGAAATTTTGTATGCCGCCTGCAGGTTCAAAGGGGTAGGTATAAAATACCCCCTCCTTTTCAAACTCCGTATTTATCGCATCTCTTACCTGCTTAGGGTCTGAAATGTCTAGAGCCCTACATACGTCGTTCAAACAAAACAGCGGCTCGTTTTTCTCATCTACCGCAACCCTGATCTCGAAGTTGTCTTTTTTAAAAATTTCTAGGTTCATTTATTCTCCTTTTTATTCATCCTAAAAGCCCCTTGCGATATAATTTATTTGCATTTCAACACAAGGAGCTATTATGATGAATACTTTCATCATCTCTTATGATCTACGCGAAGAAGATCAGGCCTACGATGCTTTATACAAAGCTATAGAAGAGTTGGGCGATGCGTGCCGCTGCCTAAAATCACTTTGGATTATCACAGCGAATTTAAGTCTTAAACAAGTTGTCGACAAATTAGCGCTAGTAATCGACGAAAACGATGGACTGTTTGTAATACAAGTACCCAATAATGCTATAGCAGACTGGATAGGACTAGATAGCGATTCATCG
>NZ_CALIIS010000007.1 GCF_938017705.1 uncultured Campylobacter sp. | reverse complement strand
TAAAAAATGGCGGTGTTGATATTTCTAAAATTTATATCGCTCATTGCCCGGAGAGAGTTTTGCCGGGTAAAATTTTAAATTTAGCCCGCGGCGTTTTGATGTGCGAGCGTTTTGTAAAATTTTATCGCCGCTCGCTGTGCCCGTCCCGCACGATTTATAAAATTTAATTTTATAAAACTCGGCGCGCCGCTAAATTTTAATCGCTCGCTCGCCGCTAAATTTCGCGCCGTATTTTCGGCACCGCATGCGAACCGGTACAAGCCGCGACGTCTGCGGCAAACAGCGCGTCTAAGGTTGCCGTATCTTTGCGAAATACGCCGCCTTCATCGCCTCTTCAAAGGCGTCGTTGCTTTCGTACTCGCAGCCCAAAACCTCGCGCCATAGGCTTGCATCCTCCATGCAGAGGTAGAAAAACACCCGCTCACGCCACGGCAAAAGCGCGCCTGCGGCAAATTTAAAAAGCTCGCGCTTGATCTGCAGCGGGTAGGACAGCTTGCCGTTTGCGTCCGCAAGGGGCATCTGTAAAATTTTGCTCCGCAGCCCGCGAGAGCGCAGTTTTTTGACGACGGGCTTGATGAAGGTAAGCGTGCCGAGCGAGACCATCACGACGCCGCTTGGATCGAAGCTGCGCAGCAGCCGCTCAAAAAGTGTGCCGTAATCGCTTTGCCATCCCTCATACCAAACCATCGGGTGGAGGTGAAAGCCCACCAAAATGCCGCGCGCCGCGAGCGCTTCGGCTGCCGCCAGCCGCGCATCCAAGCTCGCGCTTAGATGCTCCTCGTTCGCTATGATCGCGGGCGTATTTAGCGAAAAAGTAACGATGAGGTTGCGCGGGATCTCGCGTTGCAGGAAAAACCGGATATTATTCGACTTGCTTTTAAGCTCCAAAATCACGTTTTCATGCCGCGCCGCAAAGTCCGTTAGCGCGCTTAAAATGCCGAAGCGATCGCCCCACATGAGCGAGTCGGAGCTCTGACCCGTGCCGATGTGGTAGCTGCGCGCGGGATCGAGTCGCAGCCGCGCTAAATTTGCCGCAAAATTCTCGTCAAAGCCGATTTTCCCGTGTTTGTAAAAGGAGCCGATCGCGCAATAGGAGCAGTCAAAGCCGCACGAATTGATCGCATCGAGCGTCAGCAAATTGCAGCAGCGCGTGTTTTCGCTCGCCACCGGACAGCGCCCCAAAGCGATACGATCCGCGCGAAAGGAGGAAATTTCAAATTTTTTCGGCTCATAATCGCTTTTAAAGCTCGCGTACGAATGCGGGCGCGACTTTAGCTCAAGCCAAGCTTCGCGCACGAAATTAAAAATTTGCTCGCCGCTTGGGACTTTCCCTGTTTTATTAAAATCTAGCCCGCACTGCCCGTCCGCAAGCAGTTCATAAACGGGCATCTCGTCCCACGCCTCAAAATCGCTTGCAAACTCCGCTAGCTGCTTTTTTTGCTGAAATGAAAAGTGAAATTTTTCAAATAGCGCGCCCAAAAACGCACTCGATCGCTCGCCCAGACTCACGCCAAATAGCGCGCTCAGCTCCTTTTTAGCCTCCGTCATCTTGCTCCGCTTCGTTTAAATTTTGCAAATTATACTTAAATTTCGCGCGTCATCACTGGAAATCGTTGAAATTTCAGATCGCGCCGCAGAATAGTCGCTCGAGATAGAAGGCGTAAGCTAGCGTAATAGCGACGTTTAGGATCAAAATTCCGCCGAGTGCGAACTTTTGCGGGATTTTCTTGACGCCCGTTCGGTAGTAATACGGCAGGGCGCAGAAAAACGCGGGCAGCACGAGCAGAGCGATGCCTAGCGGTATGCCGGTGCCGCCGGTGCCTATCTCCGTATTGCGCACAAACTGCGCCATGGCGGGGAATTTAAGGATGGCGAAAATAGCCGCTGCAAAGAGTAGCTGCACGCAGACGCAGTAAAATAGGTAGCGCGCGCCTATTAGAGCGTCTTTTAGCCATAGCCCGATACAGGCAAATACGAGCAAAAGGGCTAAAACGACTAGCGAGGGTAGATCCTCAAACAGATCCGCCGCGGCATACGCGCAAGCCGCGACGCACGCGCATGCCAAGAGGGCAAAATACAGATAAGAGCCTTTTATTTTCATCGTTTCTCCTGCGCCTCCGCAATACCTTTGAATTCCGCGACATATTCGGCATATGAAGCCGAAATTTATCTCTCGGCTCGGTTTTTTGCATACGCTCTAGTAGTTAAATTCTGCTCTTTATTGCGGCGCAGATTTGCGGCAGGCGCGCCTTTACGAGCTCATAGACGAAGCTTTTGCAAAGCCGCTCGCCGCGCAGATGATCGCTTACGATCTTCATCATCGCCCACGGCACGCCCACGCGCTCGCAAGCACTAACAAAAAGCGCGCTCTCCATATCGTAAAGCCTGATACCGCGATTTGCACACCCACAGGTAGCATCTTTTGCCGTGCACGGCGTATTTTGTGTTGCGCGCGCTGCGGTATTCGTCGCGACGCTGTGCCCACCTACCGCGATTTGTGAGGGTTTTACGCTCGATAAATTTTGCGCCTTGACTTGCGTTAAGCTTTGTATTTCAGCCCGCGTCGCGTCGCGCGTGAAATTTTTTGTATCTGCTGAGCCGTTTACCCCTTGCGTTGGGGCTTGTGCGTTTATCTCGCCGCACGCCTCGATCTCTGCGACATTTGCCCCACGGGTCCGCTGCGCTGCGTTTAAAATTTTAGGTTCGCTTACGCAGATTAAATTTGCCCGCAGCTTGCCGTCCAAACTCGCGCCGCAAAATTCTCGCTCGCAAACGTTTTGAAATTTTGGAGCTTGCTCGCTATGTTCCCCGACCTGCGAGCGATAAAATTTCGATCTGTCCTCGCCGCAAAATTCCCGCGCTGCCGTGCCGTCAAAGTAAAACGCCTCGCCGATTTGCACGCCTTTATCCGCGCAGCCGCAGACGCCTATGTTTAGCGCAAAGTCCACGCGCCGCGAAAGTAAAATTTCGCCGAAGCGCTCTGAATTCTGCGCGGAACCAAAATCTGAAATTTCAAAATTTTCAGCCACATTTCGCGCAGAGCCGGTCTCTGCGTCGCCGCAGAGCGCGCCCGCACCCAAACGGTGCTTAAATTTTATGTCCGCGCCGCGCCGATCCTTGCGAAGCTCGCGCCCGAATTCTGCGTCTGTCTCAGTACGGCGAACAAATTCCGCGCCGGGTTCGCTCTTAAATTCTATTTCTATGCCGCCTGCAGCGCCCGCTTTAAATTTAGCCCCAAACCTCACGCCGCAGATGTATAAAAGCATCTGCTCTCCTGCGAATAGATCGCCGCTACGCGTAAGTTTAAAACTCTCGATTATCGCTTGGGCTTCGCAGCGCAAAGCCGTGCAGATTAGTATCATCGCCGCCCCTTCCAAAAGCGCAATTTTAACAATTTGAGCTATAATGTAAGATTAATTTGGCACAAAAGGGCGAAAATGAACGATCTCATCACTATCACGGGCGCGCGCGAGCACAATTTGAAAAATATAAATTTGCAAATTCCAAAGGACAAACTCGTCGTTTTTACAGGTCTTAGCGGCAGCGGCAAAAGTACTCTGGCGTTTGATACGCTATATGCCGAGGGGCAGCGTAGATACGTCGAGAGCCTAAGCAGCTACGCGAGGCAGTTTTTAGACCGCGTAGGCAAGCCCGACGTCGATAAGATAGACGGTCTGACGCCCGCAATCGCGATCGATCAAAAAACGACGTCGAAAAATCCGCGCTCGACGGTGGGCACGATTACCGAAATTTACGACTATCTGAGGCTTCTTTATGCGCGCGTGGGAGTGCAGCACTGCCACAAATGCGGCAAGCCGATCTCAAAGATGAGCTCCAGCGACATCATCGCCGAGATTATGAAGTTGCCGCGCGGTGCGAAGGTGATCTTGGGTGCGCCCTTGGTGCGCGAGAAAAAGGGTAGCTTCGCCGATATGCTGCAAAGCTTGCGCGAGCAGGGCTATGTGCGCGCTCAGATCGACGGCGTGTTGGTGCGACTGGACGAGGAGATCGAACTAAGCAAGACGAAAAAGCACTCGATCAAGGTCATCATCGACCGCACGATCATCGATGAGGAAAATTCCATCCGTATCGCAAGCGACGTCGAAAAGGCGCTCAAGCTCAGCTTCGGCGAACTTGAGGTGGAGATCGCAAACGCCGCCGAGCTGGGGCTCGCGCAGAGTCTGATCCACTACAGCGAGCATATGGCGTGCTTTGATTGTAAAATTTCATTCAAGCCGCTCGAGCCGCTCGCGTTTAGCTTCAACTCTCCAAAGGGCGCGTGCGAGAGCTGCGATGGGCTGGGGATAAAATTTAGCCTCGATCTAGGCAAGATCATCAACGAAAACGCCTCGATCGAGGGCGGCGCGATCAAGGTGATGTCGGGCTTTAACAAGAGCTATTACTATAAATTTCTGCTCGGATTTTGCGAGGCAAACGGCATAAACGTTAAAATCCCGTATGCAAATTTAAGCGAGGAGCAAAAAAAGCTGATCCTTTACGGCAGCGTCAAAGAGATCGATTTTTACTGGAAAAAACACAAACTCGTGCGAAAATTTGAGGGTGCGATCAAATACGCCTACGATCTGCTCAAAAACGAAAGCGATCTGGACGATTATATGAGCGAAAAAATTTGCCCCGACTGCGGCGGACTGCGCCTGCACCCCGAAAGCCTCGCCGTAAAGGTCGCAGATAAGGGCATCGGCGACGTGATAAATATGAGTATTGCAGACTGCGTGGAATTTTTCAGCGACGAGAAGCGGTTTTCAAATTTAAGCGAAAAGGACGCGCAGATCGCAGCGCCGATCCTAAAAGAGATTAACGAGAGGCTGTTTTTCTTAAAGGACGTGGGGCTTGGATATCTCACGCTGGGGCGCGATGCGCGCACCATCAGCGGCGGCGAGGCGCAAAGAATCAGGATAGCCAGCCAGATCGGCTCTGGTCTTAGCGGCGTGATGTATGTGCTCGACGAGCCTAGCATCGGACTTCACGAGCGCGATACGCAAAAGCTCATCAAGACGCTGCGAAGCTTACAGGAAAAGGGGAATTCCGTAATCGTCGTCGAGCACGATAAAAAGACGATCGAGACGGCGGACTTCGTCGTGGATATCGGCCCCGGGGCGGGCAATCTAGGCGGCGAGGTCGTATTCGCAGGAGACGTCGCGCATCTGCTTAAAAGCAATACGCAAACCGCGCTGTATCTGAACAACCAAAAGGAGATAAACTACCAAAAGCACCGCAAGCAGGAGCTTTGGCTAAGTATTAAAAACGTAAATATCAATAACATCCACGGCCTTTGCGCAAAATTTCCGCTGCGAAATTTAGTCGGCATCACGGGCGTTAGCGGCAGCGGTAAGAGCTCCTTGGTGCTGCAAACCATACTGCCTACCGCGCTCGAGGAGCTAAATCGCGCCAGGAAGGTGCACGCGGTAAAGGGCGCTAAAATTTCCGGGCTTGAGAGCCTAGATAAAGTGATCTATCTAGATCAAACCCCCATTGGACGCACTCCGCGCAGCAATCCCGCGACCTACACGGGGGTGATGGACGAGATCCGCGCGCTTTTTGCCGCGACGAAGGAAGCGCAGCTGCGCGGATACAAGATTGGCCGCTTCAGCTTCAACGTCAAGGGCGGGCGCTGCGAAAAATGCGCGGGCGAGGGCGAGATCACGATCGAGATGCACTTCCTACCCGATATCAGCGTCGTCTGCGACGTCTGCCACGGCACGAGATACAACGCGCAGACGCTTGAAATTTTATACAAAAACAAAAGCATAGCCGACGTTTTGGCGATGAGTATCGACGAGGCGCTCGAGTTTTTCAAAGCCGTGCCTAAAATTTATCAAAAGCTAAAGACGCTCGCGGACGTCGGGCTCGGCTACGTTTCGCTAGGCCAGCCCGCCACGACGCTTAGCGGCGGCGAGGCACAGCGCGT
Source organism: uncultured Campylobacter sp. (assembly GCF_938017705.1). Taxonomy (GTDB): domain Bacteria; phylum Campylobacterota; class Campylobacteria; order Campylobacterales; family Campylobacteraceae; genus Campylobacter_B. Next base: position 6,452 of record NZ_CALIIS010000007.1, on the reverse strand, counting down.
CAAGCTCGCCAAGGAGCTAAGCCGCACCGACACGGGCAATACGCTCTATATCCTAGACGAGCCCACGACGGGGCTACATTTTGCAGACGTAGATCGCTTGGTGGCGGTGCTACATCATTTGGTCGATCTTGGGAATTCCGTCTTTGTAATCGAGCATAATCTGGACGTCATCAAAAACTGCGATTACATCATCGACATGGGACCCGAGGGCGGCGAGGGCGGCGGACAGATCGTCGCTTGCGGCACCCCAGAAAAGCTTGCGAAAGATTTTAAAAAGACAGGTAGCTACACGGGGGAATTTTTGGCGCAGGAGCTAGCGGCGATGAAGAGCACGAGGAAAAACAAGCGAGGTTAAAACGCCTTATCGGGGTCAAGAATGGATCAAAGCAGGCTTGAGGAATTAAAAAGGCTACTACAAAAGCGGCATCAAGAGCCGAAGCGTGGCTTGGAACAAAATTCTAACGGCGAAAATTCTGGAACATCGAATTTTGGAGTCTCGAATTTCAAAGCTCAAAATTCCGAAATCTCGAATTCCGAAGCCTCAAATTTTGAAGCTTCGAATTTTGAAATCTTGAATTCTGAACCTCCGAATTTCGAATCTTTGAATTCCAAAGCACCGAATTCCGCTACTGATGCTTTAAATTTAGAGGCCAAAGCGGCTCAGAATTCTGCCTGTGAAAACAGTATGGAGCCGCAAAATTTTATCTCGGATGACAGCGGCTCTTTTCAGCATAATCCCAAAGCCAGAGATTACGACAAAGATCCGATAATTCTTGAAAACTACGAGTACCTATATCAAAAACTATTAATGGTTTTCTCTCTTTTTATAGGAGGCGTATTTGCCATAATCGTAAATTTTGATTGGAAAGCCAGCGGCGCAGTGGATTATAGCACCAAGAACGGTATATACATGATTTTGTTTTTATCGTTTTTATCGCTATTCATTATATTACCTGAGCTTATAGATTATAGAAAAGAGAGACCGACGATACGGCTTAAAAACAATCAAATAGAATTTTACGAAAAAGATAAAATCGCGTATGTCGAGCAATGTGAAAATTTGCGACATAATATGGGTTGGTCCTTTTTTATAGGAAATTTTAAAGGAAAAAGAGGATTGCTATATATGTTTATGGCGGCAGTGTTGCTATGCTTGGTTTTCATGACGATTGATCTTGTAGTTGCTCGTTGGTTTTTGAGCTTTGCTTTGTTTCAGTTTGCGGGCAATATATTAGTAAAATTTATCTTTTGTCTTGTTTTGGGAAAGAGCGGCGATAGGAGATTTTCGCTTTTCCCCGCATAAAGAGTTGGCGAACCGCATTATGGACATATCGGCTTATTTGCTTGCTCCAGATATTATTTAATACCGATATTTAGAAATTCTATATATTTTGAATTGAAAGAATATTTATTAGCTAGACACAATATAAATATCAACGATGTAGATAAAATTTATCTCTAGCTATAAGTGACACAAAATTTTATCAAAATGTATGATGCAGAATTTTTGCATTTAAAATTCCATTCTACGATACAGCGGAATGGAATTTTAAAATTTAAATTTAAAAGCCTTAGCCGTTGTAGCCTAAGCGGCGCATATTTGCGCACGCATCCTTGTAGCCGTAATAGCACGAGATGCGGTATAGATCGATGGCGTTGAATTTATTCTGCTCCACGCCCTCACCTTTTTCAAACATCGCTGCGAGCTTCTGGCAAGCAGGGAAGTTTTGGGAGAGCGTGCATGCGGCATTGTAGGCGTTGGCGGCAGAAGCATAGTCGTGCTTGGAATACATAGAATCCGCAAAATTTAAACACATCGCGCCATTGCCGTTTTTGCACGCATCGCTTTGCACGACGCTGCCTTGCAAGTTCATCGGGCGGATTCCGTCTTGGACATCGGCGAAAGAATACTTGCCGCTTTTTGGCGCATCGACTGCGCTTTTTGGTGCGTTGCTTACGCAGCCTGCTAAAAACACCCCGGCGGCGATCAAAGCTAGAATTTTTTTCATATTTTGCTCCTTAATTTTTTGAAATTTGGCGACCCAAAATGTAATAGGTCTCTTTGCCCGCGACTTTTTGTAGCTTGAGCTTAAATTTTTCCGACCAAGCGCTGATAATCTGTTCTGCAGCGGTCTTGCGCTCCTCATTTGTAGCATCGTTTTTGATCTTAAAATACGGGTTTGAATTCGACATCGCCACGTGCGCACCGTAAATTTTAAGCTTATCGTTCAGCCCCACGATGCGATCAAGCTCGTTATCCTCAAAATCGCACTTCGATAAAATTCCTCGCAGCTGCGCGACCGTCGCGTCGTTTACGCTATATCCTAGCGCCAGCAAAATCCCATCTTCACTCATTCTCATCCTTTCGAAAAAAATTTATCTGTTCGCTTGTGAAATCAAAACGCCTTCGATTATGCTTTTTATATCGCCGTCTAAAATCGCATCGGTTTGGCTATACGCCTCGCCGCTGCGGTTGTCCTTAACCTGCTGATACGGGAAAAGTACGTAGGAGCGGATCTGATGCCCCCAGCCGATCTCGCTCTTAGGCGTGTTCTCGTCCTTTTCGCGCTGCTTCATCAGCTCAAGCTCGTAAAGGCGCGACTTTAGCACCTTCATCGCCGTTTCTTTGTTTTTGTGCTGGCTTCTGTCGTTTTGGCAGTTTACTACGATGCCCGTTGGGATGTGCGTGATACGCACGGCGCTTTCGGTTTTATTGATATGCTGTCCGCCTGCGCCGCTTGCGCGAAACACATCGATGCGGATATCCTTCTCTTCGATATTTATCTCGATATCATCATTTAGCTCGGGGCTTACCATCACGCTTGAAAAGCTCGTGTGTCTGCGCCCTGCACTATCGAATGGGCTTACGCGCACCAGGCGATGGATGCCGTTTTCGGCTTTCAGATATCCGTAGGCGTTCTCGCCGCGCACAATGAAGCTAACGTCTTTAAGGCCGGCTTCCTCGCCCTCTTGAAAGTCCAAAACCTCGATCTTAAAGCCCTCTCGCTCGCAAAAGCGCAGATACATGCGGTATAGCATACTCGCCCAGTCGTTGCTCTCCGTACCGCCCGCGCCCGGATGAATGCTGACGATAGCGTTTTTATCGTCGTTTTCGCCGCTAAGCATCATAGAAATTTCTAAATTTATGATTTTGTCCTCTAACTCACCCGCTTCGGCAAAAAGCGAGTTTATCGTCTCCTCGTCGTTTTCCGAGTTTGCCAGCTCATATAGAGCCTTTGCGTCGTCTACGGCATTTTTAGCGTTTAGAAATTTATTTAAGATATTTGAAATTTTAGTTTTTTCTTTGCCGATGGCGCCTGCTTTTGCGATGTCCTGCCAGAGATTTTGATCGTTTTCAAGCTCCTCGATCTCTTTTAGGCGCGCTTTAATATTCTCCGGTTTTACGACGCCTGCAATATTTTCGACTTTAGTATTTAGGGTTTTTAAAAGTTCCGTGTATTCGTAATTATCCAAAATTTAAGACCTTTTTATGCTTTTGGCGTGATTATAACATATTTTGGATTAAGGTTGTTTATAAAATTTTATTTAAGGCGGGTATTATGAAGCATTTATCCATTAGGGATATCAAAACCTGCTTGATATTGCCATGATTAATCAGTTTAAGCTCCGTCGAGAGATCGGGCAAGGGGTCGTTTAGTAGCAGTTTTAGCTTTGCTTCTTCTAGCTTCAACTTTTTGCAATCGGCTTTTTTGTCTTCAAGCATAGACACCACTAGTCTTAGCTTTTCTTTTGTCATTTCGCTTTGCACGAAAGCACCTTATATACGATAATAGAGCATAAAAAAGCTGCGATAGAGCAAGCAAAATACGCCCAAATTTCTCCGATAGTTTTTTCAAGAAGCGCGTGCAGCCCTAGCAAAAAGAATACCAAGCCTATAATGCAAATTACGCCCGTAATTATATTTAGTAAAACCGAGTTGGCGCTCTTTAAAAAAGAGCGCCTGATATCGCTAGCTTGAGCGTCTACGAGCTCCACTACCGAAACTATAAATTCAGATATGCCGGCCATTATTTTTTCAGCAACCAAGCAACTAAAAATCCGACGCCCGCAGCGATAGCGATGCTTTTTATCGGATCTTGTTTTATCGTGTCATTTACGCTTTCTATGCCGTCTTTGCCTTTGAGCCTTAGATCGTCTATATATTTTTTGATCTCATTGCTGTTTAGCTGATCTAGAATTTTATCTTTAGCAGACTCTGCACGCTCTGCGCCTATGTTTTTGATGGACTTCATAATCTCTTTAAAATCCGCTTTCAAAGAGTCGATATCCTTTTTCAAAGACTCTAAATTTGTCTCTTGAGTAGCCATTTTCGCTCCTTTTGAAGTTTATTTTAGAGCTAAAGCTCGTGATAGATTTTAGTACTTATTGATTAACGCTCGCTAAATAGACCACCCTTTCGCGCTTAATTTATACCTTTAATATTTTTTGATATAATTGCCAACCTTAATATTTTATATTGAAAAGAGAGAACAATGCAGATCATTAGAAGCGTAGAGGAGCTAAAAAGCTTCAGAGCGACGACAAGCGGCAGCGTGGGCTTCGTACCTACGATGGGAGCTTTGCACGCGGGGCATGCGAGCCTCATAAAAAGAGCGCGGAACGAAAACGACATCGTAATCGTCTCCGCATTCCTCAATCCGGCGCAGTTTTTGCCTGGCGAGGATCTAAATAGCTACCCAAAAAACGAAGCGGGCGATATTAAAATTTGCGAAAGCCTCGATGTAAACGCGCTTTTTATCCCGAGCGCGGATGAAATTTACGGCACGGAGGAGCCAGCGATCATAGCGCCTAAGCCGATAAGTGAAATTTTGGAAGGTAAAACGCGCCCCGGGCACTTCGACGGCGTACTTAAGGTGCTAAATAAGCTTTTTAATCTAACTCGTCCTAGCAACGTTTATATGGGCAAAAAGGACACCCAGCAGCTTTTCATCGTGCAGAAGATGGTAAAGAGCTTTTTTATGCCTATAAGTATCATCCCTTGTGAGATCGTGCGCGAGAGCGATGGGCTCGCACTTAGCTCGCGTAACGCCTATTTGGATGAGGAGGGAAAGCTTATGGCGCTTAAGCTTTCGCGCTCCTTGCTAAATGCCAGCTCGCTTATTAAAAAAGGCGAGATCAGCCTAAACATCGTCCGCGAAAAGATGCTTAGCGTGCTTGAGCCGCTGGCGGTCGATTACATAGCGTTCGTGGATTATAAATTTAATGAAATTTCACAGATCAAGTCGGGAGATACTATCATTTTAGTAGCCGCCAAGATAGGCACGACCCGTCTGATCGATAATATCTGGCTGTAGATGGCGAAGCTTCATCTCGTCTCGCTGGGCTGCAATAAAAATTTGATCGACTCCGAGATCATGCTCGGACGCCTGCAAAACTACGAGATCACGCCAGATGTCGCCTCTGCCGACGTCATTATCGTAAACACCTGCGGCTTTATAAATTCGGCAAAAGAGGAGAGTATCCGCGCGATCCTAGATATGCACGAAGCGCGTAAAAAAGGCTCCCTGCTCGTAGTCACTGGCTGTCTCATGCAGCGCTACCGCGAGGAGCTGATGAAGGAGCTGCCCGAGGTCGATCTTTTTACCGGCGTCGGAGACTACGACAAGATCGATGAAATCATCCTAAAAAAGCAAAATTTATTTAGCCCGGATACCTACCTGCAAGCAAGCGAAGAGCGCGTGATAACGGGCTCAAACTACCATGCCTACATCAAAATTTCAGAAGGCTGTAATCAAAAATGCAGCTTCTGCGCGATCCCGACCTTTAAAGGCAAGCTAAAATCCCGCGCGCTCGAAAACATCGTAGATGAGGTGCAAAAACTCGTAAAAAAGGGCTACTACGACTTTAGCTTCCTCTCGCAGGACAGCAGCTCGTATATGCGCGATCACGCGGTTAGCGACGGGCTCATCTCTCTCATCGACGCGGTCGAGAAGATCGAGGGCATCAAAACCGCGCGCGTACTCTATCTCTACCCGAGCACGACCTCAAACGCGCTAATTGAGCGCATCATAGCTTCGCCGGTGTTTGCGAACTACTTTGATATGCCGATTCAGCACATAAACGACAAAATGCTAAGCCTGATGAAGCGCGGCGCGAGCGCGGCGCGGATCAAAGAGCTTTTAAATTTAATGCGAAGTGCGCCGGGCGCATTTTTACGAACGGGCGTCATCGTCGGACACCCAGGCGAAACAGACGTAGAATTTGACGAGCTTTGCGCGTTTTTGCAAGAGTTTAAATTTGACCGCGTTTCGGCGTTTGCCTACTCGAAGGAAGAAGACACGCTCTCGTATGAGATGGAGCAGGTGCCAGCCAAAATCATCTCAAAGCGCTTAAGCAAGATCGAAAAGATCACTCGCGCCGCGATAGAAGCGAGCTTCGCACAGGAGCTAGGGCAAAAATTTATCGTTTCGCTTGAGGGCGAAAGCAGCGAG
>NZ_CALIIS010000006.1 GCF_938017705.1 uncultured Campylobacter sp. | reverse complement strand
AACAGATAGCTCGACTTTTTTATCCATAGCATTTATGACACCCGCAGTGTGCCCTACCGAACCGCCCGCCTTTAAACCAAACCAATACAGCGTTCTAAGATAGAGGATTTTCATTATATATCGCCCACATGCATAAATTTTAGCCTAAATTTATCTTCTGCATATTTTTTTATATCGGCATCGGCACGTATCGTAGGGGCAAAATCCTCATCGCTCAAGCCCCTCATATCCAAATCTTTTATAGATGCAAATTTACATTCTGCTTTGTTGGCGATATCTGCAAGAAGCCTTTTATATTCGTTTATCAGTTTATCGTTTATACTTATGTTTATGTATTTTTTATCTTTAAAATTATACTTCAAATTTAAAAAATTAAAACTGTGCAAAAAAAGCACTATTATGCAATTTTCAGGCATCGCATCTATTGCTTTTAAAATTTCATCTGCGCTAGAACCGTATCTAAAATCAAATTTTTGAAAGCTGCTTTTCGTTTTTAAAGGGCCGTAACGCTTTTGCCTTTCATAAACGCTAACCGGCAGCTGTAATACGCCATTTTTTTCGGACGCCTTATTTATATAGTCATAATTTATCTTGCAATTTTCATTTTTATAAAAAAACGAGCTGTCTATAAAAATATCATTAAGTTTCAAAGCTTGAATAGTATCGTCGTTTGCTCCATATCCACCGGCTCTATGAGCCAAAACGTCCATGCCCGTCCACTCTTTTATCTTTTGCTTGCCGAAATTTACAATCTCTGTCTGCTCGTCTACGCTATACTGCCACATAAATTTTCTATTTTTATCATATTTGCCCGACGGATGGGTGTGCAAATTTATGCCGTGTCCATCCCGGATAATATCCCGACATAGCTGCTCAAATTTATGCTCGCCATACCTTTCACAAGGATACACATCCGCAAAATGCTCCACCGCTGCACCGTATTTGCTCGCCAGATCATTTATGAGCCTTACGCCCACTTCTCTGTCTTCGACCTCACCCTTTATAAAAATTTCAAATGCATCGGCTCTATCCGCATGTAGTTCGCCGACTTCGGTATCGCAGGTTATTAAAATTTGTTTCATTATTTGTCTTTTTTTGCTACGACCATTATCTCTCTGTGTTCAAACCAAACATCACTTGCACCTTCTCCGAGTATTCTTAAAGCAAATCTTATACATTTAACCATAATGCTTCTTGCCAACGAAACGACGATCCTTTTCTTGCCATTTTTAAATATATATGAGGCCGGAAACACGTCTACCACGGCAAAATATAGTCTAAAAATATCCGCAAGGCTCTCTCTGGTATAGCCTACTTCATGAGTAAAATCCATATATCTTTCATGATTAGACATCATCCAGTCCATATTCGGAACTTGGATAATTGCCATCCCGCCGATATTTAACGAGTTATATATCTCTTTTACGAATTCCTCTTGCTTATCTTTTTGTATATGCTCCATAACATCTTTGCACAGTATAAGGTCGTATTTATTATATTTTAAATTGTCAAAAGCATTTTCTTGTTTTAGCGTATCTAGCCCGGTCCTATTTTTAGCTATCAACAAGTCGGAATTAGACAAATCTATGCCGTGTAAATTTTTAAAACCTAAACCCTGCAATGCTTTTAACATATAGCCTTTATTGCAACCGATCTCTAAAATTTTACCGTTTATATATGGATTTATGTGTTTTAAATAGTTATATTTTAAAAGATTATCAAAAAACTCTTGCCTGAGCTTCTCGTCTTTAGTATCTAGAAAATCACCTCTTATTTCTTTATATCGATCTAAAATTTTCTCTTGCGTAGTCATATTAGCCCTTATTGGTAAAATTTTTTATAAAGATAAATAACATATTTTTTAAAATATTGTTTATTTTTATAAACCCTATATAATTAAACGTCATACCGCCGAATCTACTTTTAAATCTACTAATGGATTTAGCTTTCTCGTCCGAATCAGAGCAGCCTCCAAAATCATATATCTTTGTGCCGTTTTGCTTAAAATATTTTATTGCCTCCCACTGCAACAAATTTGAAGAGCCGGTAGCACAATTATTTATAGACGCACCGTGCCAATATATAGACATATGTTTAGAAACAAGAAAAATTGCTCCGGCTTGAATGATGTTATCTTTTTTTGCAAAAAATACTTTAATATTGCCTGTTTTATTTAGCGCAAAAAAATACTTTAGTAAATATGAAACTTCTAAAGCCTCTTTATTTGATCTGGCATATGTTTCAACGCCTATTTTATAAAAATCGTATATACCTTGTTCGCTCGTATCCTCAAATACCTCAATATCCTCTTTTTGCGCCTTTTTTATAACATTACGGTGTTTACTATGTATATTAGAAAATATTACGTCTTCATTTTGAGTTAAATCTAAAACAGATGAGCCGTATCTATATATTTCATTAAAATTATTGAGTTCTAAAAAATCCATATTTGTAAATTTTGATAATGTGATAGAGTAAAAAATTACCTTAAAAGGATTAAATACTCTTAAAATTTCTTTAAAGGCGATATCCAGTAATTCGGTAGTTTGAATATTTGGCTCTGAAACAATATTGATGTATCTAAAATATCTAAAACCTACTACAAAAAACTGCCATTTAAAAATAATATCTTTATCTTTTATGATTAGAAAATACGGAATTGAAAATTTACCACTAGTATTTGCAAATTCAAATAGTTGTGTTGGATTTTTTATATCAATATTCCACTCTATCGGGTCAATTAAATCTTTTGCGAGAATTCTAATTTCCATTAAGCATCCCTCTTAACTTGCCTATTTTCTCTTCATTAAAACAGTCTAAGTCTATTAACAATAGTTTTTTAGATAGTTCTTCGACACTTGCAGTCTTTTGTTGATGCCAATATTTTTGAAAATACGGCCATACTCTTCTGGTTTTAATATTAAGAGCGCCGAAAATACGCTCTAGCTTCTCAAGCTCATCGCTATATATTACGTAGTTTGTAAATATATTGTTGTCTACATTCAAAAAAGAGGGTAAAATTTCATTAAGCCAGGATGCAACTTTTTTCCTAGTATTAATCGCAAATCTTAACTTTCTTATGGCAATCAAGATATATTTCAATTGCTCTGAAGTCATACTAGTATCAAATATATGAAAATTTTTTCCAATGTCATTGCTGGTTATTTTATAAAAATAGTTTTTTTGATAAAAACCAAGAATTTTTAGTAGCTTGGAGACACTCATTTTAATAAATTTTAGAAGTTCCCATTTTTTATATCCGCTGCAAGACCTATCTTTTTTAATAGCCTCCATATAGTTAAAGGCTTCAGTGTTTAAAATGAATGTATGAAAAATACTCTTATTTTTATCCTGAATGCTCAAACATTCTTGCCATATCTTACGATTTTTTGTAACTATCAGCCCGCCACCGGGAGAAATCATATTCTTTGAAAAAGAGTATATAGCAGCATCCCCAATCAAATCTTTCTTTATGCCATAACAATGAGCCCTATCTTCTATGTGAATAAGGTTGTATTTTTTTGCAATATCTTGTATTTTTACAACATGGTCCATATAAGCGCCATAATAATGGTGAGATATAATTGCTATCGTATCGGATGAAATTTTATTTTTTATATCATCTTGAATCATTTCTAAACTATGCACATCAATATCCACAAACACCGGAATCCCGCCAGCCTGTACTATCGCATCCGGCAGCGTTGTAGCGCATGTAAAAGCCGGCAATAAAACTTTTTTGCCTTTTGCGCCTATAGACAATAAAACTAGGTATATAGCAGTTCTAGCATAACTTGTATATATTTTATACTTTGGCATAGTAAATCTTTGTATATAAAAATAGCGAATACAAATTTGATATCATACTTGACACACAGGCCCCAATAGCACCCATTATCGGAACTAATAAAATACTAGATAAAGCAGTCATAATCGTCATTTTTATATTAGCCTTTTTTAGCTCTTTCCCATATCCATGCCCGTTAATCCAAGCATTATATGGCTGATAAAGAGCTTGAAAGCAAACTGCAATAGACATTAAAAGCAATAAGAGCAGAACATCACTATATTCTTCTTTTAGATAAAAATTTATAATTAAATACCCCAGTATATTAGCTAAAACAAACGCTAGAAATACCCAAGCTAAATTTACCTTTAAAACGGCAGGAGGTATTTTGCTGCTATTTGCTAGCGTTTTAAACATAGTACTACTCATCGCATTTGATAGCGAATTTATAGGAGTAGCCATAGAATTCGCCAGTCCATAAAAGCCGACATCCTTTGCGCTTATAAAGTACCCTATTAAAAGCCTGTCTATATTGTATGTCGAAACGTCAATTACTCTACCTATGTACACATGTATACCGTAGCGTTTGTTTTCTAAATTTATAGTTCTCAAAATCTCAGAAAAACCACTGAAATTTGGTTGTAATGTACATCCATATATCACAAATGCAAGCGCATAAGACAATGAAAACGACAAAAGAGCGTTTAGTGGAGTTAAGCCCTCAAAAATAAACAAAATGAATAAAAATGCTACAAATAAAATTTTAGAAAAAATATTAAAACCAGCTAAATATCCTATGTGATTACTGCCTTTTAATATTAGTTCCATAAAAAATGGAATTGTAAAACTCCAACTAACAAAGGATGAAATTCTAATGATATGACCGATATTGTCATCAAAAATGATATCTAGTAGAAAAGAAATAGCTAGCGAAAATAGTAAAAATAACACGAATATAACACAGGCTATAATTATCGATGCTCCAAATATCTTTTTTTCCAAATTTATATCATGGTTGTTTGCCAGCATCTTTGAAGCACTAGAAAAATATCCGAACTCAAAAAATATGGAAATAAATATGATGATAGCTAAGGATAAAGAATATATTCCAAAGTCTGCTGCCCCCATCTGTTTTGCCAAAAGCATGTTAGACACAAAACCCACAACCATACCAAATATCTGTGCTACAAAAAGAAAGGTCGTCTGATAAAATACTTTATTTTTTGCTATCAAAATTTATCTCCAGCCATTTTTCTAAAGCAAATAATATCCACATCTTATATCCTTGATTTTTATATTTAGTGTGGCTATCCAATAGCTTCTGCAAGAAAATTTTAGATATAAATTCATGTATCATAGCTTTTTTAAGCAATAATTCTTTTTGATACCATATAGGCATAATATTTTGTAAAAAAGGTGTTAAGAGCATGCCGAAACCGACTTTTGGCTGATTTAAAATATAACCAGGAAGCTTATTTTTCGCTATTTCTTTTAAAATACTCTTGGCGCCATATTTCATCTTTGTATCGAACGATAAACCAGAACTGTATTCAATAAGAAGATGATCCATAAAGGGACTTCTTGCTTCTACGCTTTGAGACATCGTGGAATAGTCTATCTTCTGCAAGATAAGCTCGGGGAGTCGC
>NZ_CALIIS010000005.1 GCF_938017705.1 uncultured Campylobacter sp. | reverse complement strand
GCTCATACCGGTAACAAACGAAGTGCGTTTTCCGATGCTGCAAAACAATCAGGCAGATATGATAATCGCGGCTGCAAGTATCACTGAAGAGCGTAAAGGCAGCGTGGATTTCTCGATGCCGTATTTTACGGTAAATTTGGGAATTTTAACGAAAAAAGACTCAAATATTCACAAAATAGGCGATCTGATGGGTAAAAAGATCGGCATCATCCGCAAGACTACCGGCGAGGCGTATATCAAAAAGGACGGCGGTTATAATGTTTCTTATTGCAACGATTCGGTCGATTGCTATAGGAGATTAAAAAGTGGCGAGATCGACGGGTATTGCAACAACAACCTTTTTGTAATGGTCTATCCGATCGTAGATCCTGCAGTCGAAGTCAATATAAAAAATTTAGGCGATAATGTATTCTTGGGCGTCGCGGTGCAAAAGGGTAACGTGGAGCTGCTAGAAGCGATCAATAAAGGCTTGATCGCGCTTAGCAAAGAGGGCTTTTTCAAAAAGGCTTACGAGGACACTTTCGAATCCTTCTATAAAGGCACCGTCGATAAAAAATATTTCTTACTCGACGATCTTTACAGCTTTTTTTAATAAAAAAGGAATTTAAAATGAAAAAATCACTGTTTTTAATTCTTCTATCTTGCATCTTTGCGCTTGCGAATTCTTTAAGCCAAATAAAGCAGAGTAAAGTCATTCGTATCGCTGTCTATGAAAACGAGCCTCCATTTAGTAGAGTTACGGATAACGGCTTTGAGGGCTTTGACGTAGAGCTTGCTAATGCAATCGGAGGCAAAATTTTAGGCGATACCGGCGGCAGGATCGAGCTCATACCGGTATCAGCGCAAGCGCGCTTTCCGTCCATTCAAAATAATCAGGCAGATATGCTTATCGCGGCTGCAAGCGTTACTGAGGAGAGAAAGAAAAATTATGAGTTTTCGATGCCCTATCTTTCGGTAAATTCCGGAGTTTTAACCAGAAAAAGCGACAATATCCAAAAAATGAGCGATCTGCGAGGTAAGAAAGTAGGCGTCATCCGCGGCTCGACGGGCGAAGCGTTTATGCAAAAGGACGGCGGCTACAATCTAGTGTATTGCAAAAATTCCTCCGATTGCTACAAGCGGCTAAAAAGCGGCGAGATCGACGGCGCGTGCGACGATAATCTATTTGTGATGGTCTATCCGGTCGCAGATCCTAGCGTCGAGGTTAATATCAAAAGCCTCGGCGAGAACGTATTTTTGGGTATCGCGATGCAAAAGGGCAACGCAGATCTCGCAGAAGCCGTCAATCAAGCGCTTATCTCGCTTAGTAAAGAGGGCTTTTTCAAAAAAGCGTATAACGATACTTTCGAGCCGTTCTACAAAGGCACCGTCGATAAAAAATACTTCCTTTTAGACGACATATACAGCTTCTTTTAGAATTTTAAATTTGATGTGGGTTAGGATTTGAAGCTTTCGGCTTTAAATTCTAACCCGCGCATAACCGGTGCGTCATTAAAATTCCATCTCAAAATTTTGTCCTAAAAATCTCATTTCAAATTTTATTGGTCCCACTGCCGCGCCTAAGCCCAGCGTACACATGGCGGTTGCAATCTTTAGTATTTGCGAGTATTTACGGCGCGCAAAATTAGATCGAGCTAAGCTTTAAATTTTTACTCCGAGCCCTTGGAATTTTTTAAATCCTGCATGCGCTCCTGCTGAGCCTGTATGAACGCGCCGTATCTCGTAAAAAGATAATCTTTGATCTCAAAAATCATCAACGTAAAAATCGAAGGCAGCGTAAAAAATCTAATCGTCATAAATACAAGATCAAGCGCGCTTAGCTCATCCTCGCTAGCGCGATACCCTCCCGAGCCCGCGGTTAAAATCCCGTGCAGTGCCTCGTAGTTGTAAAGGATGAAAATCGTCACGAAAAGTGTGGAGAGCTTCGATACGATCTTGTTCATGATCTGCGCTACGTCCTCGTCGGCGATCACCGACATCGCAAACCACACGATGGTGAAAAACAGCGGAAAGACGATGTTAAAATTTAGCGAGTTATCAAGCTTCTGTGCGCCCGTCACCGCGATGATCGCAAACACCGCCGCAAAGGGGATCACAAATAGCGCGAAGGTCATCGCCGATTTTATCGCTTTAAAAAAGCTATACGCAAGCAGTGGCGAACCCAAAGCAAGCAAAAAGATCGTCAGCGCGTAGTTTGCTTTGGCAAAATCGTATAGGTTAAACAGCGCAAATACCGACGCTGCTGCAAGTAGCGGCACGCTTAGTTTAAAGAGCGCCCCATATTTGGCGTAAGCGTGCGACACGACGGCGTCGAGCTTGCTAAATTTGACGTTTAAGCTTTGCGCCCTGATGAAAAACAAAATGACGAATTTGACGATTACGTTTGGGCTCATACGCACCTTTCCGTTTAAATTTATAAAATTTTATCCGCGCTAAATTTAGTAAATTTTATCCGCGGAACCTGTCCGTAGAATTAGGCTTTGCCGACGGCTTATGCGGTCTGCGTTAAAATTTCATTGCGCTCTCGCTGCGTTGCTATCTTGCCGCCTTGTAGGCTTTGTCTTTTGGCTACGTGAGGCGGACCTGCGCGCTTTGGCTTGCGTAGCGTCTCGTTAGCAAGCCCCCTAGGTTGCAGCGTATCGCAGTAGCGCTCATTCGGCTCGGCGCGCGATACTTTGCTTGTGGTATCCGCACTCGCGTATGAGAGCTTGGCGCCGCTAAAATCTTACCGGCTCTTAGCCCTATGCGATACGTCCTGCGCGCCGCGATAGAATTTTGTGTGACGCAAGGACCTATCGGGCTTGGCTTTGCGCCGCATTGTGGCAAAATTTTAAAATTTATGCTGCAAAGCGCCTATCTTGCTCACTAGGATGTGCCGCGAATGATTAAATTTTAACCGCACCGTCGCCGAGCCGTTTTAAATCTCAAACGAATTTTTGAGCCGCTACGATACGTGAAATTCCAAAAATCGCGCCTTAGCGATCAAGCTCATTTGCGCTTGCTTGTGAGCCATGCAAAAAGCGGCGCACTTGCGCCCCTCGCCGCGCCCATGCAAAAGCAACGCGTCCCTTGCCGCTCAAAGTCCATTTCCGCTCGCTTGCGCCGCCCGCCAAGCCGAGGCTAAGAAGCGCGCCGCCTCACATCCAATCTAAAATTTGTGTGATCTCGGTGGCGTGAAAAATTTTAAGCCCTTGCGCGTTTTGCGGCTTCATCGGGACGATCGCGTTTTTAAATTTCTGCATCGCGGCTTCTTTCAGGCGCGCATCGAGGTTGAATATCTCTCTGATCTCGCCGTTTAGGCTCACCTCGCCGATGAAGACGCTCTCTTTGCTGATCGGGCGGTTTTTGAAGCTGCTTACGATCGCCGCGACGACGGCGAGATCGCACGCCGTTTCGGTGATTTTTACGCCGCCGCTTACGTTTACGAAGACGTCGTATCCGCCAAGCCCGATCTCAAGCTTGCGATCAAGCAGCGCTAGAAGCATATCCAGACGGTTTTTATCAAAGCCCGTGGCGCTGCGCTTCGGATAGCCGCTCTCGCACACGAGTGCTTGGATCTCCACGACGAGCGCGCGCGTGCCCTCCATCGTGATCGTGATCGCCGAGCCACTTACCGCCTTACCGCGCGTGAAAAATTTACTCGCGACGTCCTTGGCGCTTACGAGCCCGTGCGGCCCCATCTCGAAAATCCCCACCTCGCTCGTAGCCCCGAAGCGGTTTTTAAAACCGCGCAAAATTCTAAGCTGCTTGCTCGCATCGCCCTCGAAATACAGCACCACGTCCACCATATGTTCTAGTATGCGCGGGCCCGCGATCGAGCCCTCTTTGGTGATATGGCCGATGATGAAGATCGAAATCCCGCGCGCTTTGGCAAGTCGCATCAATTCAAACGTGATCTCGCGCACCTGCGTGATCGAGCCCGGCGCAGAGGGGGCTTTGTCGCTAAAAAGCGTCTGGATGCTGTCGATGACGATAAACTTATAATCCCTGCGCTCGACCTCTTCAAGCACGGCACCCAGATTTATCTCGGTGAGCAAAAACAGCTGCTCGCTTATCGCGCCAAGCCGCTGCGCGCGCATTTTGATCTGGCTGGCGCTTTCCTCGCCGCTTACGTAGAGCACGGCGCGGCCGCTGCTTGCTAAATTTGCCGCGATCTTAAGCAGTAGCGTGGATTTTCCGATGCCCGGGCTGCCGCCGATTAGCACGAGCGAGCCCTCTACGACGCCGCCTCCGAGGACTAAATTTAGCTCGCTATCCTTGGTGTCGATGCGCGAAATTTGCTCGATTTCTATCTCGCTGATCGCTTTGGCGCTTGCGGACGAGGCACGAGCAAGCTCGCCCTCGATCTCTTTTAGCGCTTTGATCTGAGCGGGCTTGAGCTCGATGAAACTATCGAATGCGCCGCAGTCTGGGCATCTGCCGAGCCATCTGCTTTGCTGATTGCCGCAGTGCTGACACTCAAAAATCGTAGTTTTAATCTTCGCCATCTTTATTCCTCGTTCATTTTGTCTAAATTTAGCCTTGAATTTCGTGAAATTATACTTAAAATTTTTAAAATTTTAGCCGCCCCGCGTGCTGTTTGCGGAATCAAAAATCGCGAGATAGAGGATTTGCGGCTAAATTTAGGCTAAATTTAAATATGTTTTAAATATTTATAACTATAATACAAACTTCACTTTATTTAAAGAAGGTTTAAGATGAAGGGCAAGCTTAGTAGAAGCCAGTTTTTGACGATATCGCTTACGCTGTTTGCGATGTTTTTCGGTGCGGGAAATTTTATTTTTCCGCCGGGCTTAGGCAAGGATTCCGGACAGAATTTTTATATTGCGATAATGTTTTTTTGCGCTACGGCGGTGCTTCTGCCGGTGCTCGGCGTTGCGGGTATAGCTCGTGCCAAGGGGCTTCAGAGCTTGGTGCGCCGCATAGATCCCGTGTTTGCGATCGTTTTTACCGCGCTTTTATATCTTACGATCGGGCCTCTTTTTGCGATACCGCGCGCGGCGAATATGCCCTTTGACATCGCGATCAAGCCTTTTATCGGGCAAGATAGCCTTCAAATTTGGCTATTTGTTTATTCTGCGGCGTATTTTGCGCTGAACTATTACATCTGTATGAACCCTTCAAAGCTCGTCGATCTGCTCGGAAAATACCTCACGCCGATACTTTTGGCGCTTATTTTGCTGCTTTTTGGCGCGGGATTTTTATTTCCGATCGGAGGTTTCGTCGCTCCTAGCGGAGAGTATATCGATCACGCCGCAGCAAAGGGCTTCGTAGAGGGCTATCAGACGATGGATGCGCTTGCCTCGCTGGCATTTGGAATCATCGTGATTAATGCCATTAAAGCAACCGGCGTGAGCGACGAAAAGCACCTCGTCACCTCTACGATAAAAGCGGGAATGATGTCGGGCGTCATACTGATGACGATATATTTTATGCTGGGCTATCTGGGCGCGACCTCCGCGGAGCTTTTCAAAGATACGCCGAATATCAACGGAGCGGAGCTTTTGTCGCGAGTAAGCGATCATTATTTCGGAAGAGTTGGCGTCGTGATCCTAGGCAGCGCGTTTTTCCTAGCTTGCATCACCACGACTCTTGGCCTTATAAGCTCGGCTAGCGAATACTTCGAGGAGCTTACGAAGGGCAAGATCAAATACAAAACCTGGGTGATCGCTTGGTGCGTGATCGGCTTTGGAGTCGCAAATTTCGGCCTTACGACCATCATCAAAGGCTCCATCCCCGTGCTCGTCGCAATCTACCCGATCTCGATCATGCTGATAATCCTCTCGCTGATCAATCCGTGGATCGATTCGAGCAAGCTGATTTACCGCGCCTGCGTCTATGTCTGCGTTGTCGAGGGCGTCATAAACGGACTTGATATTTTGGGGATTTCGGTGCCGCTTGTAACGTCGTTTGTGAAGATGATGCCGTTTTACGATTCTATGCTCGGCTGGATCGTGCCTAGCACCTTGACCTTCGCCGTGACCTACGTGCTGCATCTGATCTTTGAAAAAAGAGACGATAGCTTTTAAATTTAAGAGCTATTTTAAAATTTAGCCGGGCTCTACGGGGCTCGGCACACTTCTAAATTTTAATTCGTCGCCGAATTTAATCTCCCATATTTTTCCATAGAATTTTGAGATACAAGATAAGCCGCCTTCAAAATTTAACTTAAATTTACGATAAAATTATCAAAATAAAATCGCAAAAGGAAATAAGATGGATAAACGGGATGAGGCGCTAAATCTGGCGCAAGATTTCGAACGCGACGGCTTTAGAGTGCCTGGTTTATATGAGCGATTTTGGCGACTGCAAGGCGACGAGACGGCGTATTTTACGCTATCGGACAGTCTGCTGCGCGGGCGGCAAGAGGGCGGCACGCTGCTAAAGGACGCTCTGGACTATGTAGGCGAGGAGGATTTTAAGGCTCTGATTGCTACGGCGGTTGAAATTTTGCGCGAAGAGGTGGCAGAGGGGCGCGAAACGAAGCAGGACGAAAGCGCGGCACAGACGGGAGAGAATGCACGCTCAGCGTGGGCGGACGAAAGCGCAGGCAAAAGTGTACGGCAACGCGGCAGAGATGAAAAAAGCGCACGCTGGAAAAACGCCGAAGAGGTAATCGCTGCGGCAAGTCTCGAGTTCGCGCCGTTTTTGCACCCGTATCTGGGCGAGCTTTTTAAATTGCAGCCGAACGAGAGCACGTATTACGCGGAGTATCCGTGGCGCGGGCTTAGCTATGAGGGCTCGCAAATCTGGCGCGAGAAGCTTGCGGATCCGCAGACGAGCAAAGACGATAAGCAAAAAATTTTTAGCTGTCTGCTGCAAACCCGCGATCCGCGAAACGTAAAATTTGCCTGTGAGTTCGCGCTTGCGGAGGATTTTTTCGATCGCCCGTGCGACCTATTAGAGTATATCGGCTATTGGCTGGAGGCTGTCGGATTTACCTTTGAGCGGACTAAATTTAACGCAGACGGCGTGGCTCAAACGGCAGCGGATGAAATTTTAAAAACGGATGCAAACGAATGTGTCGGCGTCAAACAAACCCAAACGAGCGAGCGCAACGTATCGCGAGCTAACGTAAATTTAAATGAAACGTGCAATGTGGCAAGCGTCGTTAAATTTAACGCGGACGAAACCGACTCCGATAAATCACAAAAAGCGCCGAACGATGAAATTTGCTTTGGCGGCGAGAAATTTATGCTCAAAAGATACTGCGGCCAGCGCGTGTATCACATAATCTTTCCGCGCGGCTATTTCGGCGCACCCTATGCACCGCATCTGGCGAAGCACCATCCGACCTGGCGGCTTGATGGCAGCGAGGTAGGCTATAAGCTCGGCGGGGTTTTGGACGAGGCGGACGGCGATGCGCAAAATCCGCTATTTCATCTCATCACGCTTGATCCGCTGCCCCGCGACTTGCCCGTGCGATCGCTGCCTCGCCTAACCCTCGCCGCGCACGTCAGAGAGATAAACGAAGGCGAGATAGTCTTTTACGAGCACGACGCGCAGGGTATGCCACGACGTATCGGCGAAAGGACGCAGGTCGAATACGCCTTTGACGAACCGATAAAGGAGTGCGAAGTAGCACTTGCGCCTACGCCCGCCCGCTGGACGGCTCAGGACTGGGGGATGTCAAATAGTAGGCAAAACCTCGCGCGCATCGGCGGCGAGCCTTCATGGATACAGGGCGCGCAGGTGCCGCGCTGTCCGATATGCGGCGAAAAGATGGAGTTTTTGATGCAGCTTGACAGCGAGCTTCCAAGCTGCGAGCAAGGCGGTGAGGTGATGTTTGGCAGCGGCGGGATTTTATATGTGTTTTGGTGCGAGCGGACGCGGGTGAGCGCGTTTTTTATGCAGTGCACGTGAGTAAAATTTAAGAAAAACGCGCAAATGGACGGACGGATAATCACGGCGAAAATAAAAAGAAAGGGCCGTATTTGGTATTTTGACGATTATTTTAAGTCGCTTCGCAAGAATGAAAACGAAATAGCAAAGCCTATCAGGCAGTTCGTCTCGGATCCAAAAAGGTATCTGTTCAGTACGAAAGAGACCCTTCACGACGCCGTTTTGACTGAATTTAAATTCGCTATTTTAAAAAACGAAGATAGACTAGCAATGAAATTTTTATCGCCATATGGGGATAGAAATTTTAAATTTGTTTTCAAAAACGTCCTAGCCGTCCGCTTCAAAACGGACGACAAGAGCTTTAAAAATAACGATCTGATAGTTCATCAATTTTCGCTAAAGCGGGAAGGCGTTTGCGAGTATGATTTTATCTTTGCGAGCGGACAGAGGATAACCGTAAAATTTAAGCGGCTTGAGATCATTGAAGAATTCTCGTAAGCGCACCGCGTTGCAGGCGGCGGGATTCTACATGTTTTGATACGAATGGACGCGGACGAGCGCGTTTTTTATGCAGTGCGTGAGCTAAAATTTTGTAAAATTCTAAAACGAAAATCGCAAAATTTTAAGTAAAATTTATTCTAAGATAATAAAGCGGCAAAATTTGCCGAGCATTTCAGCGCGTAAAATTTAAGCTTGTTCGGCGAGAATATGTAAATTTACGCAGAGCCTAAGCGTAAATCCCATCCACCAGCGTCTCTACAAACTCATCCGAGTTAAATTCCGCCAAATCCTCCATCCGCTCGCCCACGCCGACGAAAAGTATCGGCAGCCGCAGCTCGCGCGCTATGGCGAAAAGTGCGCCGCCTTTGGGCGTGCCGTCAAGCTTCGTGATGATGATGCCGTCAAGCCTTACGATCTCGTTGAACGCCCTGGCTTGCGCGACGCTGTGATTGCCCTGAGTGGCGTCGAGCACGATGATCTTGCGGTGCGGTGCGCCGCTTTTTGCGCGGTCGCATATTCGCACGATCTTTTCTAGCTCCGCGGCTAAATTTTTCTGGTTTTGCAGGCGCCCTGCGGTGTCGATCAGGACGCGATCAATGTTTTTGGCACTTGCCGAACTAATGGTGTCAAACGCCACGGCTGCGGGATCGTGCCCTTGCGCGGTCGCCACGATCGGTAGATTTAGGATCTGCGCCCATTTGCGCAACTGCTCGACCGCGCCCGCGCGAAAGGTGTCGCATGCGCCTAAAATCACGCTTTGGCCACTATTTTTATATAAATTTGCAAGCTTTGCGGTTGTTGTAGTTTTGCCCGCGCCGTTTACGCCCAAAATTAGCTCGACGAAAGGCTTTTCATCCGCAGGACGGGCAATCTCGTAATTAAAATAGCTCTTCAAAACGCCTTTAAGATCATCTTTAGCGACTAGCTTTTTTGCGGGCAGCTTTTCTAAAATTTCCTCCACGAGTTCGTAGCTTACGTCGGCTTCAAGCAGCATCTCTTCTAGGATTTCTTTTGAAATTTTATCTTCGCTTTTCGCGCCTCGCATCGCGTCTATGGTCTTGCTAAGCCCTTTTTTAAAAAATTCGAACATCAGAAAATTTTCTCCAATTCGGTCATTAAAATTTCTTCCGGCATCAGCCCGAAATACTGCGCGCTAAACTCGCCCTTTTCGTCGTATATCGCCATATACGGCACTTCGTTTATGCCGCCTAGCGCCTTTGTAAAAAAGTCCGTCCCTTCGCCGTAAGCGATCGCGTAATTTACTTCGTGTGCGCTTGCGTAATTTTTTGCATCGTCTAAATTTGCATCACCGATCATCACGCCGATTATGTCAAGCTTGCCGGAGTAGGCTTGTTTGGCGGCGTTTAGCGCGCTTACCTGCACGGCGCAGGCGTCGCACCACGGCGTAAAAAATGCAAATAGCGTCACGGAGGAGTTATTATCGATTCGAAAGCCTTGCTTTGTCTTTTGCATATTTAAAATTTTTCCGTTACTTAGCTGAAGTGTAAAAGGAGCGGTATAATCGACCTGGATTACGGCTTCGGTTTCGGACTGTGGCTGCGTGGCGTTGCTCTCGGTGCTACTTTGCTCCTCGTCGCTGCCGCAACCCGCAAGAAACAAAAAAGCCGTAAAAAGCGCTAGAAAAAAACGAAATTTCATAATAAACCTTGAGAATTTTATCGCAAAATTATACAAAAAATAGCTAAAATAAGCGTTAATATTTTATTCGAAAGTTCAAACGATGCTAAAGAATGAATTTAGAAAAGCTTGCAAATCCCGCCTAAAATCTCACGCCGCGCGCGCAGCTAGATGCGAGCATTATGCGCTTTTAAGGCGCATAGAGGGTCTGGTAAAATTTTTAAAAGCGCGTAAAATTTTGATATTTTTGCCGATGAGCTACGAGCCTAACGTTTTGATTTTAAGAAAAAAGCTATCAAAAAGCTGCGAATTTTACGTTCCGTTTATGGTGGATATTAGCTTAAAAATGGTAAGATTGCGCCAGCCTTTTAAAATTTCGCGCTTTGGGTTGCGACAGACGCTGCCGCAAAATGGGTATTTTAAAAAGGTCGATCTAGCCGTGGTTCCAGCTATCGGAGTGGATGGCGCAATGGCTAGAATAGGACATGGGAAAGGATTTTACGATATGTTTTTTTCTGGTCTTAAGCTTAAGCCCACAATCGCGTTCGTGAGTATAAAAGACTGCTTTTGCAGCGAAATTTTATCGTTTGATCACGACGTAAAGGGCGATTTTTACATAACTCCGAGCCAAAATTACCTAAAAAGAGGAAAGTATGATAGAGATTTTAATCGCCTTGTGCGCTCTTGCGGTGGGCGCTGGCATAGGATACTTAGTAGCTAGAAAGATCAATAACGCCAATTACGATTTCTTCGTAGAACAAGCCAAAGCTAAAGCTAAAGCGATAGAATTTGAAGCTGAGGGCATCTTGCGAAATTCTAAAATTTCGGTGCAGGAAGCCGAGTTTGAAGCGAAGAAAAAATATGACGACAAATCAAGCAAACTACAGAAGGAATTTAACGTTAAATTTGACGAGCTCGGCAAAAAGGAGCACGCGCTTCTAACCGAGCAAGAGATTTTAAAAGACAGCAAAAAAGAGCTCGAAAGCGCCAAAAAAGAGGCGAAATTCCTTTACGAAGAGGGCTCGAATTTAAAGAAAAGCTATGAAGAGAAGCTCTCCGAGGCTCTTAAGGTGCTTGAGCGCGTGGCGGGCTTTACGCAGGATGAAGCGCGTGCGCAGGTGCTTAAGAAGGTCGAGGAGCAAAGCCGCACCGACATCGCTCACATCGTGCGAAAGTATGAAGAGGAAGCCAAAAAAGAGGCGCGAAAAAAGGCGAATTATATTTTGGCGCAGGCTACGTCGCGCTTTGCGGGCGAGTTTGCGGCAGAGCGACTTATCAACGTCGTAAATATCAAAAACGACGAGCTAAAAGGCCGTATCATCGGCAAAGAGGGGCGTAACATAAAGGCGCTTGAGATGACCCTTGGCGTGGATGTCATCATCGACGATACCCCGAATGCGATCATCGTAAGCTCACATAATCTCTACCGCCGCGCCATCGCCGTTCGCGTCATCGAAACGCTTATTGAGGACGGTAGAATTCAGCCTGCGCGCATCGAGGATATCTACAAAAAAGTAAGCGACGAATTTGAAGCTAGCATTGCGGAAGAGGGCGAAAATATCGTAATGGATCTAGGTCTTAGTAAAATTCATCCCGAAATTTTAAAACTCATCGGCAAGCTTAAATTTCGCGCCAGCTATGGACAGAACGCCCTTGCGCACAGCCTTGAAGTCGCACATCTTGCGGGCATTATCGCCGCAGAAACGGGCGGAGATCAAAAGCTGGCCAAGAGGGCGGGCCTACTTCACGACATCGGCAAGGCGCTGACTCACGAATACGAGGGCTCGCACGTGGATCTGGGCGCTGAGGTTTGCCGCCGCTACAAAGAGCATCCGGTAGTTATAAACGCGATCTACGCCCACCACGGCCACGAGGAGGCCACAAGCGTAGAAAGCGCCGCAGTCTGTGCCGCAGACGCGCTAAGTGCCGCGCGTCCGGGCGCTAGACGAGAGGTGCTAGAAAGTTATCTAAAACGCGTTAGCGACATCGAAGCGATCGCGATGAGTAAAACGGGCGTTAAGCAGGCCTACGCGATCAATGCGGGTCGCGAGATCCGCGTCATCGCAAATGCTAAGCTTATGAACGACGACGAGGCGGTTTTGGTCGCTAAAGAGATTGCCTCCGAGATCCAAGATAAGGTTCAATTCCCAGGCGAGATCAAGGTTAACGTCATACGCGAGCTTCGCGCGGTCGAGATAGCCAAATAAGGAGTGTGAAATGAAAAAATTTATAATCGCTTTATTTTTGCTTTTTAACGCGGCATTTGCCGATGATGAGCTCATCATCAACAGCGCAAGCGCCTATTCGTCGGTAATGCGCACAAACTCGCAGTACAAATATCTAGCGCAGCAAGCCCGCGCGATAGTGATCTTTCCGAGCGTCAAAAAGCTGGGCTTCATCATAGGCGGAATGTACGGCGAGGGGATCATCATCTACAATAACGACGGCGCGCGCAGCGTAAGCGGCGCAGAGATCAGCAGCGCCAGCATCGGACTTCAGATCGGCTACGAGGATAACTACCTAGTCATTTTCGTGATGAACGACGACGTGATCGAAAAGATGCGAAAATCCCAAATCACGCTCTCAGGCGATGCGACGGCGGTCGCGGGCAATTACAGCGCGGATTCGGGCGCACTGGACGTGCTAAATCAGGATATGTACGTCTTTACGAACAAGGGTGGATTATTCGCTGGCGTGAGCCTGGGCGGCTCGGTGCTGGAGACTAAAAACGATCGCGCTTTTGATCCAAACAGCGACGGCTACGCGTTTTTGATGCGCATAATCGGCGCGGAGGGCGGATATTGATTTTAAAGAACATAGCCTGTGCGCGCTTCGGCGGCCAAATTTAGCCGAAATTTAGTCCGACGATAGCAGGCTAAATTTAAACGTTTATAAAATTTAGCGCCGCTTGCTTGCGAAACTTTGCAAATTTTAACTTAGCGTTTTTCTAAATTTAGCTTCGTACGAGCCTTTAAGTCGTGCAGATCGAGCTTTATGCGGTAGCCATCGCAAAACGTGGAATTTGCCTGCTCGTCGTGTGTAAATTTAGAGCTTTAAATTTAGCTGCCGCGTCGCAAGCCCGCAAAATCAAAAGAGCGTATGCTAATAAATTTTGTCGCAGCGGAATTTCGGCGCATAAAAGCCTCGAAATTTTGAAATTTAAAACCTAAAATTTAATAGAATTTTATGAAAGGATTTGATGGAGTCGATGTTTGAAAACCTCCATACGTGGGGGTATCTGATACTGTTTTTATATTCGCTGGGCGGAGGATTTTTGGCGCTTGCGGCGGCGGGCGTGCTAAGCTCAGCCGGCGAGCTCAATATCGTCTTATGCATCGTAATCGCCTGCATATCGAACTTCATAGGCGATTCGGGGCTGTTTTTAGTAAGCCGCTACAATAAAAAAGAGATCATGCCATATCTGCGCAAACAGCGCCGAAACCTCGCTTTGGCGCAGATTTTATTTCGTAAATACGGCGACCGTATAATTTTAATCAAAAAATTTATCTACGGCCTCAAAACCCTCGTGCCGATCGCGATCGGTATCACAAAATATTCATTTTTAAAATTTAGCGTCATCAATGCCGTAAGCTCGCTTATTTGGGCGCTTGTGGTGGGGTTACTGAGCTACTACGCGGGCGATTTCGTGCGCGAGCTCTATGTGCACATTAAGGACGCGCCGTGGATCGCTCCGCTGGCTCTAGGCGCGATAGTAGCGGCGATCGTGCTCTATTTTCGCTTCGCCACGCGCAAAAGAGGCTAGCGGTGGCAAAAAAGCTGATCCCGCTCGCAATTTTTGCAGCACTTCTTTTGGCGCTAAATTTTATCTCCAATTCGCGCGGCTCCGCGGCTAAAGATGAGCGGGTTTTTACCTCCAAAACCCTGGATGCTGCGTCGCGTAAAAGCGGCGTGCAAAATTCAAAAAACGGCGCCGATCGTAAAATTTCAAGCTCACAAAATCCTGCAAGTGGCGCCGGTGCAAAAGATGAGAGCGGCGAAAAGGGCGCATATAGCACGAATATAGACGGCGCAAGAAGCGCAGACGGCGGGACAGGGCGCGGGGCGGATCTAGGAGATTTAAAATCTCATCCGCAAGCAAACGAGCCCGCCGAGGCAAATTCTAAAGATGAGGCGGATATCCACAGGCGGAGCAGCGCAGATTACGAAGCTTCAAACTCGCAAAATCCCGCCGAAAATTCTAAAAATCAGCTCGCGGACGAGCCCTGCATAAGCAGGGAGTGCGTGAGCGCTCATATCCGCCGTACGGGCTCTTTGCCGCAAAATTTTATCACGAAAAAGCAGGCCGGTGAGCTCGGCTGGCAGGGCGGCGATCTGTGGCGATACGCGCGCGGCAAAAGCATAGGCGGCGATCGTTTCGGCAATTTCGAGCGCAGGCTGCCTGATAAAAAGGGGCGGATTTGGCGCGAGTGCGATATCGAGTATCGCGGTGGCCCGCGCAGCGCGAAACGGCTGATATTTTCAAACGACGGGCTGATCTTCTACACCGCCGATCATTACGAAAGCTTCGAGCGCGTACAATGAGCTTAAATTTTAAAACGCGCAGCGCCGCAAAGATCATCATCGACGGCGCAAAGATTAGGCGCAAAGATCAAATTTTCGCGCTATTTGCCGCAGCGCTAAATTTCGAGCCAGAATACGTCGCAAATTTAGACGCGCTCTACGACGCGCTGGGCGAGCGAGGCGGGCAGGTCTTAGTCGTCATCAAAAGGGGCGGAATTTTAAAGCTAAGGCTGGGCAAATTTTATGATATTTTGCTGGATGTTTTGCGCAGCGGCGAGGCGAATATTTTAATGCTATGAGTTTTGCGGCGCCCTCGTCATCTCAAAGCTAAATTTTGCCGAGGCAAAGATAGGTTTGTTTCGGCGCAGTTTCGAGCGTGCTCTTAAAATTTACTGAATTTTAGAGCTTATTAAAAGAGGCGATTTTAGAAATTTCGCTCACAAAGCTCACGCGGTCAAATTTAAACTCAAGCCCATACTGCCAATCTTTGCGGCGCAGGTTTTTAAACTCGTAAAGCTTAACCGTCTCCGTTTCAAATTTAACCCTAAGCGCGAGATACCAGCAGCTCCAGATCCCGCACGGACAGCCCAGTAGAACGACATCTCGCTCATCTTGCGCCAAATCGGCTTCAAGCGCCACACGTAAAAATAGCTCCTCAAAATCGATCAAGTTTAAGTAGGCGTAGCTTCCCGCGATGCTAGCTTGCCCCTCTTTCGCCGCAAAGCTTTGCTCGCGCCGTTTAATCAGCTCAAGCAGGGGCTCGCCGTTTATCGCAACGACGACTTCGGTAAAGCTTTCACCCTCAATTTCGTAATCGTTTAGGTAAAATTTAACGCTATCCATGCGGCAATCTCACTAAATGATCTATTTTGTGCCGTATTTGCACCGGCCTGCTAAAATTTCAGCGCAGTTTAGCGAATTTGAAGTGAAATTCGGTTGAAAATCAAAAAAATTCGCTGGTAAAGCGCAGATCAAATGGGTATTTTGTAAAATTTAGGGATTTCGGGCTTGCGGAGCTTGCTTTCAGTGAGCACAAACTTAAATTCGCAAAAAAGCTCAATTTGTGTAGATGAAAGAAGTGAAAACACAAAGATTAAATTTCATCACAAATCAAAGAGACCGAAACGAGAGTTAAATTTTGCTATGGATAAAGAAGCTGAAATGAGAAACGAGGGGCTAAATTTAATTCGCTTTTCGGGCGCTTAAATTTAGCCCCGCCGCGGCTACATCATTTCGCCGCTTTTGTGCTCGTGCTCGGTGTAGGTTACCGGAATATCCTTCTTGCCTTTTCCCGGTGTATACACTCCCTCTCCGCGTTTGAAAAGAAGCTCGATGCCTTCGGCGTTAGTAAGCATTATACCGCTTGCGGAAGCAGCGCGTTTAAGATTATGCTTTTTACCTTTTTCGTCGGTTAACACGCCCGTTGCGAACATATCGTTCGAGCTAAGGCTGATGCGCTTATCCCCGGTCTCTCCTAGCAGAAATACGATCGTGTGCGCTACAGACTCTTGCTTTTGCTGCGGAGCCGTATCGGCCTTAGGTTGGTTGCATCCGCTTAAAATCGCGATTGCCGCTAATGACGAGAATACAATTCGTCTCATTTTTTCTCCTTTAAAAAAAAGTTCGCGAATTATATAGCCAAAAAGTAAATCCTAGATTTCGCGACTTTTTATTTAATCAAAGATTAACCCAAATTTAGTAAAATTCTAGCTGAAAACATCCCAAATAAGGAGAACCTTATGGCAGTAAAAATCGCAATTAACGGCTTTGGAAGGATCGGTAGGTGCGCGGCTAGAATTGCGCTAAGCAGGGACGATGTGGAGCTTGTGGCGATCAACGATACCGCTAAGCGCGAGCTTACGAGATACCTGCTTCAATACGACACGGTTCACGGCGAATTTCGTAAAAAAGTAGAAATTCTAAGCGACGAATGCATAGCCGTAGACGGCAAAAAGATCCGCGTCTATTCCACCAGAGAGCCTGCGGAGCTTGATTTTGCAGGCGATGGTGCAGAAGCTGTGCTTGAATGTACTGGTGCGTTTTTAACGAGCGAAAAATGCAAGCCGTTCATAGATAACGGTATCGGCGTAGTCGTAATGAGCGCGCCTGCCAAGGATGATACGCCCACTTTTGTAATCGGCGTTAATGAGGGCGCTTATGCAGGACAACGCGTCATCTCAAACGCTAGCTGCACCACTAACGGCCTGGCTCCGATTGCAAAAATTCTAGACGATGAGCTTGGTATCGAAAAGGGTCTGATGACGACGATTCATGCCTATACGCACGGACAGAGCCTAGTCGATGTAAAAGCTAAGGACTTTCGCCGTTCACGCGCTGCGGCTCTTAATATCGCTCCGACCACGACGGGTGCGGCAAAAGCGATTAGTAAGGTACTTCCGCAGCTAAGCGGTAAGATGCACGGACAATCTGTACGCGTGCCGGTAGCTAACGTATCGATGGTTGATCTAACGGTGCTAACGCGCAAGCAGACGAGCGCCGAGGAGCTAAACGAAATTTTCCGCCGCTATGCCTCTAAAGAGATGAAAGGAATTTTGCTCGTAGACGACGATAGCCGTGTCAGCAGTGATTTTTGTACTTCAGAATACTCCAGCATCGTAGCTAGCGACTGCACGCAGGTAATTGACGGCAATCTGATAAAAGTGATGAGCTGGTATGACAACGAGTGGGGATATAGCGAGCGCCTCATAGATTTAGCCTTATATGCGGCAAAAAGAAGGAAATAAGATGGGCGAAATTCTTTCGATTAAAGATTTGAAATTTAAAGACGGCGCGCGCGTTTTTATCAGGTGCGATTTTAACGTGCCTATGGATGAGTTTTGTAATATTACGGACGATCGTCGCATCCGTTCGTCTATCCCTACGATTAAATATTGCTTAGACGAGGGCTGCGCGGTAATTTTAGCCAGCCACTTAGGACGCCCGAAAAACGGATACGAAGAAAGACTTAGCCTAAAGCCTGTGGTAAAGAGGCTATCTAGGCTTTTGGAGCGCGAGATAAAATTTGTCTCTGATGTCGCGGGCGAGGAAGCTGGAGCTGCGGTAAATTCGCTTAAAAAGGGCGAAGTGCTTTTGCTAGATAATCTGCGCTTCGAAAAGGGCGAGAGCAAAAACGACGAAGCACTAGCTAAGAGGCTTGCGAGCTACGCGGAATTTTATATCAACGACGCTTTTGGTGTATGCCACCGCGCGCATGCTTCGGTAGAGGCGATTACGAAATTCTACGATGAGGCACACAAAGCGGCGGGATTTTTGCTGCTAAAAGAGATAAAATTTGCTAAAGACCTTATTAAAGATCCTGCGCGTCCTTTCGTAGCCGTAACGGGCGGCAGCAAAGTAAGCGGCAAGCTTCAGGCGCTTAAGAATTTACTTCCTAAAGTCGATAAGCTCATCATCGGAGGCGGCATGGCGTTTACGTTTTTAAAAGCCGTCGGATATGACATCGGCAAATCTTTGCTCGAAGAGGATCTAATCGAGGAAGCAAAAAATATTCTCCGCAATGCTCGCGAGCTTGGGGTTAAAATTTATATCCCCGTCGATGCCGTCGCAGCTCCGCAATGCTCGCAAGATGCCGTTACAAAAAAGGTTACCGTCCAAGAAATTCCAAGCGATTGGATGGGGCTAGATATCGGGCCTGCGACCGTAGCGCTTTTTAAAGAAGCCCTAGACGATGCACAAACGATCTGGTGGAACGGACCGATGGGGGTTTTTGAGATCGATAAATTCGCTCGCGGCAGCCTGTATATATCGCACGCGATCGCAGATAGCGACGCCACGACCGTAGTGGGCGGCGGCGATACCGCAGATGTCGTCGAACGCGCTGGCAACGCCGACGATATGACTTTTATTTCTACCGGAGGCGGCGCGAGCTTAGAACTCATCGAGGGCAAGGAGCTGCCGGGCGTGCGAGTGCTTACTGCTAAAACGGAGCTGTGATGATACTGGCAGCGAATCTTAAATGCAACCATACTCGCGCTAGTTTTGAGCGGTACGCTAAAGCTTTAGATGAAGGCTTAGCGGGCGGAATTTCGCGCGAGGATGAAATTTTAGTTTTTCCTCCCGCTAGCGCATTTTGCGCGAAAGTGAAAAATTTTACTCAAGGTGCGCAAAATTTCTATCCTGCCGCGCACGGCAGCTTTACGGGTGAGATCGGCGGTGATATGCTGGCGGAATTTGACATCAAAACCGTTCTTATCGGTCACAGCGAGCGGCGCGCCATTTTGGGCGAGAGCGCGGAGCTGATAAGAGAGAAATTCAGTTTTGCCGCAGCGCAGGGCTGGCGCATCGTCTTTTGCGTCGGCGAGGATGAGGCGGCATTTGCGCAAAACCGCAGCGAGGAGTTTGTAGCGACACAGCTTGATGGTATCGATCTGAAATATCCGAGCTTAGTACTAGCCTACGAGCCCGTCTGGGCGATCGGTACGGGCAGAAGTGCGCAGTGCGAGCAAATCGAAAGAATGCTGAAGTTTTTAGGCACCAAAAGCTCAGCACCTCTACTTTACGGAGGCAGCGTAAATGCTGAAAATATCGCAAAAATTTGCGCGATAAGAGGTTGCGACGGGGTGCTAGTGGGTACGGCGAGCTGGGACGCCTCTAGCTTTTTGGAACTTATTAGCGCGTCATCTCGCTGACGTCTTTAAATGATTTTGTAAATTTCGCCCTGCGACAGGCTATATGCCTAGTCTTGGGACGAAATTTACTTCTTCTATTTATAGCTACAAGTGTAGCGAAGTAGAAAACATTTAAATTCGCCTAGCGATATTTCCGCTTGTCGATTTGCGTTTTGACGGCGATTGACTTCAAATTTAAGTTGCAAAATTTTAAGTCGCCTAGTCTAGCTTTGCGATACTGCCGCTATCAAATTTGGGTTCAAATTTGAATTGCAATTTTTAAGTCAAATTGCGAAGGATTTTGAGATGATTTTTGGGGCTTTGCAGTTAAAATTTTGCGTAGGCTAGACATATAGTCTGCCGAGCAAAATTTTAACAAAATCGCCAAAAAGCGCTCAAAAGCCAAGCAAAATTAGAAAGGAGAAATAATGATTTTAAAAGGAAAAAAGGGCCTCATCGTCGGCGTCGCTAACGCCAAATCCATCGCTTACGGCATCGCCGAAGCTTGTCACGCGCAGGGCGCGCAGATGGCGTTTACCTACCTAAACGACGCGCTGAAAAAACGCGTAGAGCCGATCGCGGAGGAGTTTGGAAGCAAATTCGTCTATGAGCTTGACGTAAACAACCCAGCTCACTTAGACGGGCTTGCGGATCACATCAAAGCAGACCTTGGCGAGATAGATTTCGTCGTGCACGCAGTGGCCTATGCGCCCAAAGAAGCGCTTGAAGGCGAGTTTGTAAATACTACAAAAGAGGCGTTTGATATCGCGATGGGCACGAGCGTGTATTCGCTACTGAGCCTCACGCGCGCGGTGCTGCCGGTGCTAAAAGAGGGTGGCTCGGTGCTAACTCTAACCTACCTCGGAGGGCCGAAATTCGTGCCTCACTACAACGTTATGGGCGTCGCAAAAGCGGCGCTTGAAAGCTCCGTGCGCTACCTCGCTCACGATCTTGGCACGCGCGGTATCCGCGTAAACGCTATCAGCGCGGGTCCGATCAAGACGCTTGCCGCAAGCGGTATCGGCGACTTTAGGATGATTTTGCGCTATAACGAGATCAACGCGCCGCTCAAGCGCAACGTCACGACGCAAGACGTCGGCAAAAGCGCGATGTATCTACTCAGCGACCTAGCTAGCGGCGTGACGGGCGAGGTGCACTACGTCGACTGCGGCTACAACATCATGGGCATGGGCGACGTGGCTACCGACGCCGAGGGTAAGACGATCCTTGCGTGGGATGCGGCCAAGGCCGAATAAGCGGCGTGCAAAAAGGGCAAAATTTGACGCGTGCAGTTTTTTACGACGATAGTCATAGGCGGATAGCAGAAGGCAGCATAGAGGGCATCGCCGCCGTTTTGCGAGGTGATGACGAGGCCGAGAAAGCTTCGCTTCTGTCGTGCCTCAGTTTTACCTTGATTCATATTGCGGCTGCGCGCCGGCGTTTGAGAGCGAAATTTTTGCCATTTTGCGGGAACTGCTTCTGAGCGAGCGTTCGCAAGCTATCAGAGACGATATTTTGCAGCTTTTGGGCGATTACTGCAGCGATTTTAGCTTGCTGCGAAGCAGGATTTGCGAGGCGTCCGGCGAGCTTTTGCCGGGTATCAAGCGCTTGATCGAAAGATAAATTTAACGACCGGCGCGCTTTTGCTCACGGTAATTGCGTCGCGCCGAGCAGTAGCGAAATTTGCCGCGCCTCCGCATACGCCCCTTTCTGTTGCGAAAATGCGGCAGCGCAAAATTTAAAAGTTGGAAGCGGTGATGAGAACCTTGAATGAGCGAGGAGCTAGGTCTAGCGAGCATACTTAAAACGGTATGAAGATAGAGGATTATTTCAGAGCCGTTTTTGAAAAAAGCGGTAAAAGCCGCTAGAAAGGAGCTTTATGAAAAAGGATTATATCTGCGTATTCGACTGCGAGACGATACCCGACGTAGCGACGCTGGTGCGGGTGCTGGATGAGGAAGCGATTGCGGACTGCTTTGAGCCTTTCGATAAAAAAAGCTTCGCAAAGCTTCTTGACGCGCAGCTCTCGCAAAAGATCGGCGGCGAGAAACAAAACGCGTCTTTAAATTTTGCTGTAAATTCGGCGGAGCAGAATTTTAAAATAGAAAATTCCGAGCAAAATTCTGCGCCTCAAAGCTTCGCGAGTGAAAATTCCGCTGAAAATCCCGCGCAAGGAAATTCTGTGAGCGAAAATTTAGCGCCGCAAAATACCGCGCCTAAAAATTCCGCGTCGCTAAATTTAACCTACGACGATATCTCGCCTCAAGGCTCCGCGGCACAGGGCGCCGCGATAGAAAATTCCGCGCCGCAAAGCCCTGCGCCTCAGAATTTCTCGGCGGAAAGCTCTACATCCCGAAGCTCCTCATCCAAAAGCTCAAAGAGCGAAAATCCCGCTTTAAATTCCACGCAAGATCCCGCGTTAAACGCGCTAAATTTTAAAATTTACGGCGAGCAATTGATCTTTAACGCGGATAAAAGCAAAATTTTAAACCACAAATTGCTCTCGCTGAGGGCGATGGAAATTTTCAAAGAAAAAACCGGCAGCGAATTCCTGCCCGTCTGTTTCCACCGCGTCGTTAGCATTAGCGCCGTGATGGCGGACGGATTCGGCAGGTTTTTGCGCGTCTCGACTCTTGAGGGCGAGAATGAGCGCGATAAAATCGCAAAATTCCTAACCTTCATCGAGGATTTTAATCCGCGCCTCGTGAGCTTCAACGGGCGCGGGTTCAATCTGCCGATGATTATGGCGCGCGCGATGTGCTATGATCTAAGCGCCGCGGCGTATTTTGAGACGAACGATCGCGATAACAACAAGAGCAAATGGGAGAACTACCGCAGCCGCTACGACGGGCGGTTTCATTTGGATCTGCTCGATCACATCAGCGATTTTGGCGCCGTTCGCGGGCTCAAACTTGATCATATCTGCGCCAGCGTGGGCCTTCCCGGCAAATACGACGTGCACGGCGATCAGGTCCTGCAGCTGTATTACGGCGGCGAGCAGGCCAAGATCGACGAGTACTGCAGATCCGACGTACTCAACACCTACTGGCTGTTTTTAAAATACGAGCTTTTGCGCGGTAAGATCACCAAGGACGATTATTTGAATTACATCGCCGTAATGGGCGAATTTTTGCAAAAAGAGTGCGCGGGCATGAGCTACACGTCCGTTTTTTGCGACTTTATAGAAAGGGAGCTGGCGGCATATGCGAAGTGAAATTTTTAAAATTTTAAAAGGTGCTGTTTTTGGCGCGCTGTTTTTGGTCTGCGGCGCGGTCGCGGATGAGGCTAAATTTAAACCGATGCTGCTTAAAGAGTACGTCCCCGGCATGAATATCACGGGCTGGGTGATCAGCGAGAAGCTAGACGGCGTGCGCGCGATCTGGGACGGCAAAAATCTGCGCTCCAGGCGCGGCAAGATCATAAACGCTCCCGAGGGCTGGAGCGCGGGCTTTCCGCCGTTTTTCGTGGACGGCGAGCTATACACGGCGCGCGGGGAGTTTGAACAGCTCGTCTCGATCGTCTCTTCTAGCGTGCCCGATGAGCGCTGGAGCAGGGTAAAATTTTACGCCTTCGATCTACCGAAGGAGCAAAAAAATTTAAGCGCGAAGATGGAAATTTTAAGAAATTTTATCGCCTCAAGCGGCGCGCAAAATTTACTGATCGTGCAGCAAACTCCGGTAAGCACGCACGCAGACGTGCAGGCGTATTTTGATCGCGTCATCGCAGCAGGCGGCGAGGGGGTCGTACTGCGCGATCCAAACGCGCTTTATGAGAGCGGGCGCAGCGATAAAATTTTAAAATACAAAAAGACGCACGATAGCGATTGCAAGGTCGTAAAAATCAACCCGGGCTACGGCAAAAATGAGGGCAAGATGGGCTCGCTTAGCTGCGTGGATCTACGTAGCGGAGTGAAATTTAAAGTAGGCACGGGCTTTAGCGACGAAATGCGGGCAAATCCGCCTAAGGTGGGCACGGTCATCACCTATCAATACCAAAACCTAACCCGCGAGAAAAAGCCGCGCTTCCCCGTATTTTTGCGCGTGCGACCAGCGATTTAATCTAAGGGGCTATAATCGCGTATTTTGATAAATTTGATCCGAAGGAGAATAGATGAAAATTTTAATCACCGGCGGCGCTGGATATATCGGTAGCCACGTTGCAAAGGCGCTTTTAGAAGCGAACCGCCACGACGTCGTCATACTGGATAATCTTTGCAAAGGCTCGATGCGAGCGATCGAGGCGCTTCGCGACGTGGGCGAGTTTGAGTTCGTGCAGGAAAGCCTAGAAAACACCCCTGCGATCGAGAAGCTTTTTGGGCGCGAGAAGTTTGATGCGATCATTCACTTTGCGGCGTTTATCGAGGTTTTTGAAAGCACGCAAAATCCGCTAAAATACTATCTAAACAACACCGCCAACGCGATGAATTTGATCGCGCTTGCGAACAAATACGGCGTGAAAGATTTTATCTTTAGCTCCACGGCAGCGACCTATGGCGAGCCGGACATCCCGCAAGTAAGCGAGGAAACTCCGCAAAATCCAATCAATCCGTACGGCAGAAGCAAGTTGATGGTCGAGTGGGTGCTAAAAGATACGGCGGCGGCAAATCCAAATTTTAAATACGGAATTTTGCGCTACTTCAACGTTGCAGGTGCGGCTAGCGACGGCACGATCGGGCAAAACTACCCGAACGCGACGCATCTAATTAAGGTTGCGACCCAAACGATCGTCGGCAAGCGCGATAAGATGAGCATTTTCGGCGATGATTACGATACCAAAGACGGCACCTGCATACGCGACTACATCCACGTAGAGGACCTCGCAAGCGCGCATCTGGCGGTGCTTGATTATCTGCAAAGCGGTGAGAGCGCGGTCTTTAACGTAGGCTACGGCACGGGCTTTAGCGTAAAAGAGGTCGTCAATGAAGCTAAAAAAGTAAGCGGCGTAAATTTTAAAGTAGAGATCGCTCCGCGCAGAGCGGGGGATCCTGCCTGCCTCATCTCAAACGCCGATAAAATTCGCACCAAAACCTCTTGGCAGCCTGAGCACGAGAGCCTAGATGAGATCATCCTAAGCGCGCTTAATTGGGAAAAAAAGCTCTAGGTTCTAGCGTGAAAGTGCGATTTGAAATTTTAAAATTTTACTCCGCCGCGTTTAATAGCGGCGAGCAAAAGGAAGCCTTGTTTGCTTAAAATTCTAAACGCCCCCGAAGCCGCGCAGCGCAAGCTCGGCGTCGTGCTATCGTATGTGAATATCTTTGTTTCTACGATACTTACTTTGGTTTATACGCCGTTTTTTCTGCGGGCGCTGGGGCAGAGCGAGTTTGGGCTGTATTCTTTAGCTAGCAGTGTTATTGGCTATTTGGCGATTTTGGATTTAGGCTTTGGTAACGCCGTGACGGTCTATACCGCCAAATACGTCTCAAGCGGCGAAGTGGAGCGCATGCATAAGCTGCACGGCACGATTTTTAGCGTGTATTTGGTAATGAGCGCGGTGATCGTGATTGCAGGAGCTGCGCTGCTAGCTAATCTGCACGCGATTTTTGGCGCTAAGCTAAGCGCTAGTGAGATGGGCGAAATTCGCATTATGCTAATGCTACTAACTGTAAATTTAGCGATTAGCTTTCCTTTTAGCATCTATTCGTCGATCCTTACGGCGCATGAGAATTTCGTATTTATCAAGTTAATTGGGATCTTTCGTACGATCGCTCTGCCACTAGCTGCGGTGCCTACGCTACTTTTGGGATATAAGGCTATCGCGATCGTAATCATCGCTACGGCGGTAAATTTAATCTGCGTCGCGGCAGATTTCATCTACTGCAAGCGTAAAGTCTCGCCCGTGATAAGCGTGCGAAATTTCGACGCCTCCACGCTTAAGCAAATTTTTGGCTACTCGTTTTTTATATTTTTAGGCATCGTAGTCGATCAAGTAAACTGGAATGTCGATAATTTTATCTTAGGCGCGGTCGCAGGCGCTACAGCGGTCTCCACGTATGCCGTAGCAAGCACAATAAATGCCACTTTCGTCACGCTTTCGCTCACCATTAGCGGCGTAATGCTTCCTAAAATTGCCAAAATGGTTTCTGCCAACTCCACTGATTCCGAGCTTAGCGCAGAATTTATCAAAATAGGCAGGTTGCAATTTTACGTGATATTTTTTATCGCGTCGCTTTTGGTGATTTTTGGGCGGGAGTTTATCGTGCTATGGGCTGGCGCAAATTATGAAATTTCATACGCGATCGCGCTTATTTTGGTGCTTCCAGTAAGCGTGCCGTTGATTCAAAATTTAGGCTTAGCTGTGCTTCAGGCAAAAAACAAAGTCAAATTTCGCTCAATCGCCGCGTTTTGCGTCACGCTCGCAAATATCGCTATTTCTATTCCGCTAGCTAAGGCTTACGGTGGCGTGGGCGCTGCGTGCGGCACGGCTTTTGCGATCACCTTGCTAAATATCTGCGTGATGAATATCTACTATGCTCGTGTAATCGGACTTGACATCGCTAAATTTTGGCGAAATATCGGCGCGATGGTAGTAAAATTTGCTCCCGCAATCGCAGTAAGCCTAGCGATAAATTACGCATTAGGTTTACATGGAGTGAGCTTTTTGCTAATTTGCGGCGGGCTTTATTCGGCTATGTTTGTGCTAAGCGCGTATTTTTGGGCGATGAACGACTATGAGCGCGCGATTTTTGGTGGCATTGCAGCTAAGATAAGGAGGCGGGCTTGAGCTTCAATGTAATTAGTGAAGTGGTTACGAAAGACCGCTGTATCGGTTGCGGCGTCTGCGCGAGCAGCTGCCCTTTTAGTGTGCTAAAAATGCGGCTTGGAGGCAATGGATTTTACGCGCCCGAGGAGGGCGAAGGGTGCCGCGACAAATGCGACATCTGCCTAAAAGTCTGCCCGTTTTACGAAAAAGATACGCTTGAAAATGAGCTAAATTCTAAATCATACGCAGAGCTGGAAAGCTTTAGCCCTGATTTTGGCAGGTTTTTAGCCACTTACAAATTCTACAAAAAAGATGAAGCGCAGCGCCTAAGCAGTGCAAGCGGCGGTGCGGGAGATTATATTTTTCGCGAGCTTTTTGCGCGCGGGCTCATAGATTACGCGATTTGCGCCGTGCCCGCGGACGAAGGGGATTTTATAGCCCAAAATCCCAAGCGGGATTTTTCTGCCTGCAATAATTTAGCGCAGCCACAGAATTTGCAAAATTCCGCAACCAAAAATTCCGAGCAGAATTTCGCAATTCCGAATTTAACGCAGAATTTGGCGGATGATGATTCTATAAATTTTACGAGTACGCAAAATTCCTTTTGCGAAAATTTTACGCAGAATTCTATGCAGAATTTTACAAATGAAAATTTCGCGCAGAATTCTAAAGCTTCTTGTAAAAATTCCGTATCAGTGCAGAATTTTGCTTGCGAGAATTCTAAAAACACGCGAAATTATGCGGGCGAAAATTCCGTGCCGCTATTTAAATTTAGCGTGATAAAAAATGCCGATGAGCTTACTCGTGCGCGCTCGTCCGCTTACTATCCGCTCACGCTTGAAGCGGTGTTAAATGAGATGTCGCGCCGTGAGGGTAGATACGCGATCAGCGCGCTGCCGTGCTTTGCTAAGGCTTTAAGGCTTGCTGCGAGTAAAAATCCGCGCCTTAAATCCCGCATAAGCTTTATTATTGGGCTGGTTTGCGGACAGGGCAAGGGTGCTGGTTTTACGCATAAGCTGGCAGATCTTGCGTTTAAAGAGCGTAAGCAGCTCACGACGGTTAATTACAGATATAAAATCGCGGGCAAAAGTGCGATGAGCTTTGGCTTTAAATTTCGCGATGCAGACGGCAGTGAGGCGATAGACGATCGCAGTAGTAGCGCCTTTGCATACTGGAGCTCGCGCGCTTTTACGCCGCTTGCGTGCAACGCCTGCACCGACGTTTTTGCCAAATGCGCCGACGTCGTGCTGATGGATGCGTGGCTGCAAAGCGAAATGAGCGAGTGGCGCGGCACATCGCTCGTAATTACGCGCGCAGCTCAGATCGACGCGCTATTTTCGCAGCCTACGAAGCAGGCGCGCGAGGCGATTTTTTGCGAGCGGATATCCGCAGCAGAGGTGCAGCGCTCGCAGCAAAGCCAGGTGGAGTGCAAAAACGAAATTTTCTACGGCGTGAAAAATCCGCTTAGACGCTACATCTTGCGCCAGAAGCTTCAGATCCAGCGATATAGCGCTACGCATTTTGATTGTGATGATTTCATCTCTGCTAGGCTTAAAAAAATTGCCGCTGCGAATAAAGTGCTAGCGCTTTTGGCGCTACCAAAGATCGCGGCATATAAAATTTATAGGAAGTTTGCATGAAGATCGGGATTTTTACCCTGCCGCTAGTAAATAATTACGGCGGAATTTTACAAGCTTACGCGCTAAGCCGCGTGCTAGTGGGGCTTGGGCATGAGCCACGGCTTATAAACTTGCGCCTGCAAAGAAGCAAACTATCGATTGCGTATCTTAAATTTTTAGTGGCGCGCACGCTAAAAAAGGAGCTTTGCGGCGCAAAATTTAATCCCTCTTACGAGCGCGATACTAGCGAGTTTGTGGCTGAAAATATCCCTTTAACCGTGCCTGTTTGCATGCCTGCGGATTTAAAGGCGCTGTGCGAGAAAGAACGCTTTGAAGCGGTGATTTTAGGAAGCGATCAGGTTTTTCGCCCTAGCTATTTTGCGGATTTTGCAGATTGCTTTAGCCTTGGATTTTTGCCGGCTAACTGCACGCGGATCGCATATGCTGCAAGCTTCGGCGGAGATAGGCTCTGTGGGCTTAAAAATCCCGCAGATTTAAAAGCTCACGCTGCAAATTTGGCTAAATTTAAAGCTATTTCGGTGCGCGAGCGTGATGGTGTAAAGCTTGCGAGTGCATGCTTTGGTGTAAATGCGCATTGGGTACTGGATCCTACGCTTTTAGCTAACAAAGAGATTTACGATAAATTTTTAAGCCATGCGCCGCAGTGCAAGGGCTTTGCCTATATCCTAGATCCATCGCCTCGCTCAGAAGCGGCGATAGAGCTATTAAAGAAGCAAAACGGCCTAGAGATAGATGAGGTGAACGACCGCGGCAACCGCATCGGCATAAAAGCATGGCTAAGCGCTATTGCGGGCGCGGAGTTTGTGCTAACCGACTCATTTCACGGCTGCGTATTTTCTATAATCTTTAATAAGCCGTTTTTTGTGCTCGTTAATGCTAGTCGCGGCGCGTCGCGCTTTAGCTCACTTTTGGGCTCGTTCGGGCTTGAAGATAGAGCTTTGCAAGATCCCAAAGACGCGCGCTTGGACGCGACTATCGATTGGGATGGCGTAAATGAGGCGTTGCGCCGTAAAAGAGAGGATTCGATGAAATTTTTAAAAATAAGTTTAGGCTCATAAAATGAAAATAGCTATGGTAATTTCTGCTTTAGGCAAGGGCGGTGCCGAGCGCGTGCTAAGCGTGCTGGCAAATTTTTTCTGCCGTGAGAATGAAGTCTGTGTGATAAAATTTGACGCAGATGAGCCGTTTTACGCGCTGGATCCTAAGATCGAGCTTCTTAGCTTGGATTTAGGAGTGGGCGATTTAGGAATATTTGGAAATATAAAAAAGCGCTACGATAAAATTTTGGCCTTGCACAGGCTTCTAAAAAGTCGTAAATTTGACGTAGTAATCTCGTTTTTAGATAATACCAATGTTCTTACGCTTATCGCAAATCTTGGAGTCGGACAGAAAATCATCGTCTCCGAACACACCAATCATCGCTTTTTAAAAAGTCCGATTTGGCGCGCGCTCAAGCGGATCTTTTATCCGAGGGCTGCAGCTCTTAGCGTGCTTAGTAAATTTGATCTGGATCATTACACATATGTGCAAAATCGCGTGATTATGCCTAATCCGATGTTTGAGATCAGCCATGCTAAAGACGCCCGCCCGCCTAAAGAAAATATCATCCTAGCAGCCGGCCGGCTCAATGTCTATAAGGGCTTTGATGTCCTTCTTAAGGCGCTTGCGCTTATAGATTTCAATCTTTTAAAAGAGTGGAAGGTGGTGATCGCAGGCGACGGAGAGGAGCGAAAGAGCCTTGAGAGTCTAGCTGCGAAGCTGCGCTTAAATGTGCAGTTCATCGGCTTTGTGCGCGATATCGAAAGCTTATATGAACGCGCTAAAATCGTAGTCGTAACTTCCAAGATGGAGGGCTTTTGCAATATTTTGATGGAGAGTATATTTTTCGGCACCGCTAGAATTTCTACGGATTGCATCGCAGGTCCTAGCGAGCTTATAAGCGACGGCGTAGATGGGTTTTTGTGCCCTGTAGGCGATAGCGCAAGTATCGCTAAAAAGCTTGAAATTCTAATGAGTGACGAAAAGCTACGCGAGCGGCTCGTGCAAAATGCCTCCAAGCGCGAGGAGAGCTTTAAAATTGAAACGATCGGGCGACGCTGGCTGGATTTCATAGCCGCTACGATACACAGGGAGGAATAATGAGCGAAAATCCCCTAATCTCGGTCATCATCCCCGTTTATAATGTCAAAGAATTCCTGCGCGCTTGCGTGGAGCGCATCATGGCGCAGACTTATGCGAATTTAGAAATTTTGCTCGTAGATGATGGCTCAAATGACGGCAGCGAGGCGATTTGCGACGAATATGCCACGCGCGATCCCCGTGTGCGCGTGCTGCATAAACCAAACGGCGGGCAGGCTAGCGCGCGAAACGCTGCTTTGGATGTCGCTCGCGGGGAGTTTATCAGTTTCGTAGACAGCGATGATTTGATAAGCCTTGATTTGATTGAGACTCTTTTTCATCTTACACAGAAATTTTGCACCAAAATCGCTATGTGCGGCTACACAGCATTTGGCGACGAGAGCGAAATAAATAATTTCAAGGCGGCTTTAAATTCTAAAGAAAATCAAAATTCTAAAGAGGTTAGCGATCCAGGAGGAGCTGCAAATTTAAATACCTGCGCAGGCGAATATAAAATATCGCCGCAAGAGCTTTTTAGACGCAGCTGCACGCAGGATCCGTATTTTAGCACCGCGGTTTGGCGCGCGCTGTTTGCTCGCGAAATTTTCACTGCTTTGCGCTTTCCTACGGGGCAGATCTATGAGGATGTGGCGATATTTTTTGATATTTTTAACGCTTCTATTACGGCGTGCACGGATGAAATTTTATATTTTTACCGCGTAAGGGCGGGCTCGACCGTAAACTCATTCGCGCGCAGGCATCTTGCAGTCATCGCTGCGGTGCGCCGCTATACTGAGGCGATCGCTGTGAATTATCCGAGCTTGGCGCGTGAGGCTAATTTTACTCGCTGCGAGTCCGCGCTGAATACGGCGTTTTTAATTATCAAATCGAGCTTTGATCCTGCAAGTTCGGATGGAGATGCAACTTCTCCTTCCGAGGCTAATACGTGCAGCTTGGCAAACGAGGCGGATTTGCGCGGTGCTGATAGTTTATCTTGCGCATGCTGTGAAAATTCTGCAGTTAAAAATTCCGCCAAGCAAAATTATATGCGAAATTCCGAGCAGAATTCCGCGTCGCAAAGAAAGACCGCAGATCCCCGCTCGCCTTTAAGCGCTGCAGAAGCTGCGCAGCAGATCCGCTCACTGCACGCTTTGGTGCGCGAGCGGCTGGATTTTGGATTTTTCGCGGCGCATGCAAGCCGCACGCAGACGCTGATGATGGTCTTATTTTACGCTAGCCCCGCGCTTTTGCGGCTATTTTATAAAATTTATCGGAAGTTAAAATGAAAATTTTATTCGTCATCGCAGCTCTTAGAAACGGCGGCGCCGAGCGCGTGCTGCAGGTTTTGGCGAACCATTTTGCGCGCGCAAACGACGTTACGATCGCGATTTTGGAAAATGACGAGGGTAGGTATAAATTTAGCGAAAAGATAAAATTTTTGCATCTGGACGTTTATAAAAACGGCGGCAGGTTCGATAAATACAGAATTTTGCGCGAGTGTTTCAAGCGCGAGCGTCCGAGCGTCATCATCAGCTTTATGGACTGGACGAACGTAGCGTGCGTGATCGCAAGCTTTGGGCTAGGCATCCCGCTCATCGCGACCGAGCACAACGCGCACGATTATCTGCGAAGCGGGCTTTTTAGCCGCGTGCGCGATCTGTGCTACAAAAAAGCGGACGCGCTTACGGTGCTTACGCGCTCGGACTTTGAGTTCTATTCGCGATTTGTCAAAAACTGCTTCGTCGTGCACAATCCCTTTTTCGGCGAGATTGATGGCGCTAAAAGCGCCAAGCGAAACGTGATCTTAAGCGTCGGCAGGCTCGAGCCCGTAAAGGGGTATGAAATTTACTTTGACGCGCTAAGCAGGATCGATAAAAGCCTGCTTGCGAAGTGGGAAATTTTAATTGCGGGCGACGGCTCGCTGCGCGAAAGCTTGCGCGAGCTCGTGGCGCGGCTTGGACTTGAAGTGCGTTTTTTAGGGCATAAACAGGACGTGAGCGAGCTGTATAAAGAAGCTAAAATTTTTGTGCTAAGCTCGCTTAATGAAGGGCTTTCGAACGTGCTGATCGAGTCTGCATTTTACGGCTGCGCACGGCTTAGTAGCGACACGGCGGGCGCAAAAGAGCTCATAAAGGATGGCTTTAGCGGCGTTTTGTTTAAATGCGGCGATGCGAATGAACTTGCGAGCAAGCTTGAAAATTTAATGCGTGATGAGGCGCTGCGAGACGCTCTCGTGCAAAATGCAAATGAAAATTTAGACGATTTTTCGCAGGAGCGCATCGTTGAGCTCTGGCAGGGCTTGATCGATCGGTTTGCGCGCAAATAGCAGCCGCTTATCGATGCCCTAGGGCGCGCAGGGATTAAATTTAAACTTCGGTGTGCTAAGATAGGCTCTTGCGCCCAAGCGTATCGGCGCGGCTAAATTTACAAAGCCGCGTTGCGCGATGAAATTTAGCCGCTTAGAACAGCGCAAAATACGCTAAATTTATAAACGGCGGCGGGGCGGCGCTCGCATAAAAAGCGGAACTAAAGCTTAAATTTAGGGCGCGGCAGCAATATTAAAAGGTAAATGGATGAAGAAATTAAGCGTTTTTATATATTCGATGGGCGGCGGCGGCGCCGAGCGCGTCGTAAGCAACCTCTTAGGCGAGCTTACGGCACGTTACGAGGTGCATCTGGTGCTGATGAACGAGAGGATTTTTTATGAAATTCCAAGCGGCGTGCAGATTCATTTTATCGAAAAATCAGCCCCTTTTGAAAACGGGCTGCTAAAGCTTGCAAAGCTGCCGTTTTTGGCGCTGCGCTACAAAAAACTATGCGAGAGGCTGGGCATCGATATCCACTTTGTTTGGATGAACCGCCCGTGTTACGTGGCGGCGCTGGCGCGAGTTTACGGATTGGGCGGAACGATGATTTTTAACGAATGCTCGACGCCGTCGGTGTTGTATAAAGATGAGAGCTTCAAATCCAAAATTTCAAAGCTTTTGCTGCGCAAGCTCTACCCGAAGGCCGATTTTATCTTTCCGAATTCGCTCGGCAATCTGCGCGATCTGGCGGATAATTTTGGAATTGACGAGCGCAAGATGAGCGTGCTGTATAACGCGATCGATC
The DNA here is from genome assembly GCF_938017705.1 of uncultured Campylobacter sp. Classification (GTDB taxonomy): domain Bacteria; phylum Campylobacterota; class Campylobacteria; order Campylobacterales; family Campylobacteraceae; genus Campylobacter_B. The sequence goes on along the minus strand of NZ_CALIIS010000005.1, from coordinate 20,641 downwards.
TAGATGAGATCGGGCGCAAGGCAGAGGAGCAGGTTGCGCAGGAGCGGCCGTTTTTCCTAAGCGTCGGCAGGCTCGATGCGGGCAAAAACCACGCGCTTTTAATCCGCGCGTATGCGAATTTAAAAAATAACGACAAAGACCTGCTGATCTTAGGTGACGGCGTGCTGCGAGCCGAGCTTGAGGCTCTGATAGAGGAGCTCGGCTTAAGCGGTCGCGTGAAGCTGTTGGGCTTTGACGCAAATCCGTATAAATATATGGCCAGATGCTACGCGTTTGTCTTCGTAAGCCTTTTTGAGGGGTTTTCAAACGCGCTCATCGAAGCTCTTGCGTGCGGCAAGCTCGTGATTTCGAGCGATCATCAAAGCGGCGCGCGCGAGCTTATGGGGCAAAGCGAATGGGGCGTACTGGTGGGCGTAAACGATCTAGAAAGCACTCAAGCGGCGATGCAAAAAGCGCTGGATGATGAAAATTATGTAAAATTTTATGAGAAAAAGGCTAAAATTAGAGCCTCGTTTTTCGATAAAAAACAGATAGCAAGCGAGCTGATCGTAAAAATAGAACAAATCGACGAAGGAAAATAGGCGTGAGTGAAGAAAAAAAGGCTTTTAGCGTCAGAGAGATCGACGAAGGATCGGACGATCAAAAAGGCGCGCAATCAATGGGTGCCGACAAAGCTGCCTTAAGCGAAAATTTTGCTAGTGAGGGAAATTTTGACGCAGAGTATTCCGCAAGCGGCGGAGAGAATTTTAGCGGCGAAAATGCCGAGCTTAAGGGTAGCGAGGATACCGCGCCTCAGAGCGATAAAAATTCCGCGCTTGATGCAAAAAATTCTGCGAGCAAAAATTCCGCGCACGCTGGCGTTAAAAATTTAAGCGACGATCAAGCGCGCGCTGTTTCTGCAAAAATGCGAGCACAAAAAAAATCCAAAAAGGCTAAAAAATCAAGCGGACGAAATTCTACCTCGGTAAATTCTGAAAATTACGCAGGCGCAAATTCTACAAACTCAAATTTGAAAGGTACTGCGAATTCCACGAGCAAAAATTCTACAAATAAAAATTCCGCTGGTGTTGCGAACTCTACAAATAAAAATTCCGCAAAAGCCGCTAATTTGGCTAAATTTAAAAATGCGAATTCCGCAAGCGCTTTAAATTCTACAAACGGCATAAATTCTGATAATTCTAAAAGCTTTACAGCAGAAAATTCCCAAAATTCTAAAAATCAGGCAGCTGGCGCGCTTCCTGCCAGGCGTAGGATTTTTGGCTTCATAAAAAATTATGAGTTCTCCAAGCATATTTTGCTGATGATTGTGTTCGCGTTTGCCTTTAGCGTGGCGTTTCGCATGTGGTGGGTGCACTGGGCGAGCGGTTTTGTGAACTACTTTTTTTGGGACGGCGAGCTGATGATAAACACCAACGACGGCTACGCCTTTGCAGAGGGCGCACGCGACCGACTCGCCGGCTTTCATCAGCCTAACGATCTTAGTTATTTTAGCGCGCCGCTTTCGATCGTGACGGCGTTTTTGGCTGAAATTTTGCCCTTTAAAATCGAGACGATATTCGTTTATTTGCCGGCTTTGTTTAGCTCGCTCATCGTAGTGCCTATTTTGCTGATCTCAAGCGAGTTTCGCTGCATGCGTGCGGGCTTTATAGGCGCGCTTGTAGCGAGCGTGGCGAATAGCTACTACAACCGCACGATGGCTGGGTATTACGACACCGATATGCTAAATATCGTGCTTGCGATGTGTATTTTGTGGGCGCTCATCCGCATTTGCACGCGCGGTTCGCGTAGTACGCTGTTTTGGCTGGGCGCGTTTACGATATTTTATATGTGGTGGTATCCCTCAAGCTTCTCGCTAAATTCCATGATGCTCGCCATGTTTTTCGCCTATACGCTGATTTTTAAGCGAAAAAGTAGAGTAAATTACGAAGCGATGATCATCTTTTTGATTGCGCTTTGCTCCACGCCTTTGGTAGCTAAAATTTTAATCTCGCTTGTGCTATTTTGGCTCTTTGCATTTAAAGGAAAGCTATTAAATTTTAAATCCCTAGCCCTTTTGGGCGGCTTTGCCGTAGCGTTTTTTATCGCAAACGGAGGCCTTAGCCCGATCATCTTTCAGGCGAAATTTTATATCTTCCGCTCCTTTGCGGACAACGCCGATACGGCATTTCATTTTTTCAACGTCAATCAAACGATCCAAGAATCGGGCATCGTGCCGGCTAAAGTATTTATGGAGCGCATCAGCTCGCACGTCGCGGTTTTCGTGATCGCAGCGATCGGATACGTAGTGCTTTGCTTTAGGCATAAGGAATTTTTGCTCTCGATCCCGCTTTTGCTTTTGGGCTTTGCGGCAAACAAAGCAGGCCTTAGATTTACGATCTATGCCGTGGGTGTGATGGGACTGAGCTTCGGATATATTTTGTATTTTTGCGTAAAGCGCTTGGATCTGCCAAAGATCGCTGCACGCGCGATACTACTGATTTTGACGGCGCTTGCGATCTATCCAGCGTGGCAGCACATCGTCTCGTACAAGGTCGATACGGTCTTTTATCAAAGTGAGGTACGGGTGCTAGATGAGCTCAAAGATAAGGCGCAGCGCGAGGATTACGCGCTTTCGTGGTGGGACTACGGATACGGCATACGCTATTACAGCGACGTAAAGACCCTTATCGACGGCGGCAAACACCTAGGCAACGATAATTTCCCCGTTAGCTTCGCGCTTTTTAAAGATCAGATGAGCTCTGCGAATATGGCGCGCCTGGATGTCGAATACACTGAGCGTGGATATAGCGAGAAAATTCCAAACAAGCTAAAGCAAATTTTAAAAGATTATAACGCCACGGACGTAAATGACTTTATCTTAAGCTTGGGACTGGCTGATTTTAAGCCGCCGAAGCCTACGCGCGACATCTATTACATCTTGCCCGATCGTATGATGAATATCTTCCCCGTCGTCACGCAGTTTTCAAATATCGACATCACCGACGGCAAGCAGCTAAGTGAGCTGTTTTTCATAACGAGCGATAGGTTCGTTCAGGATCAAAGCGGCGTGCATATGGACAACGGCTTTTCGATCTCACCGAGCCTTTTAAATTTAGAGTATAGCGGTAGAAAATTTGCGATCAATACCTTTTACGAAACGAGCTACGACGCGAATGGCAAGCTTTCGGTAAAAGAGTTTAATATGGACAGCAGCGCGCAATTTTACGTGGTTTTCATGCGCGATTACGGGAGATTTTTGCTGCTAGATAAGACGATGCTAAACTCAAGCTACATTCAGCTTTTTGTATTTGAAAGATATAGGCCCGAGCTATTCGAGCCTGTGATCTTAAGCCCTGCTGTGAAAGTTTATAAATTAAAGCGCTAGATAAATTTTGCCGCAAGCTAAGGAGAAATTTATGAAATTTAATCTCGCAACGCCAAACAAGGAATGCAACAGATGGCTCGCATAGGGTTTTTAAGCCATGCCGATATGAGCTTACATTTCTTTCGCCGCCCGATAATGCAGGCTTTAAAAGAGCGCGGGCACGAGGTTTTCGCAATTGCTCCTCGCGGCGCTTATACGCAGGATTTGGCACGCGATTTTAATGCCGTAACTTACGATCTTGATCGAGCGAGCCTAAATCCGTTTACCGTATTTAGCAACACCAAAGCCCTTGCGCGCGAGCTAAAGAGGCTAAATTTGGACCTGCTGCAAACAGCTGCGCACAAATCAAATGTGTTTGGTACGCTGGCGGCTCGAGAGGCGGGTATAAAATATGTGATAAACTTAGTCGAGGGGCTGGGTAGCTTTTATATCGACGAAGATATTAAAACAAGGCTCGTGCGAGCGGTATTGGAGAAGCTTTATAAATTTTCATTTTTGCAGGCGGATGCTTGCATATTTGTAAACGATGCCGATCCCGATTATATGCTATCTCGCGGGCTTATTGCGAAGCAAAAGGTTATAAGAATTAAAAGTGTAGGCGTAAATGCTGAAAAGTTCAACCCCAAAACCGTTAGTGTGGCGGATTTGGGCGAGGATTTGTACGGCAAAAAGATCGTACTGATGATAGCTCGCGCGATGTGGCATAAGGGCGTGAGAGAATTCTACGAAGCAGCAGAAATTTTAAAAGATCGATTGGATGCGAAATTTGTCTTTGTGGGCGAGGGTTTTGCGGGCAATAAAAGCACCGCTGATCCTGCGTTTTTGCAAAGCGGTGCGGTACATTATCTGGGTGCTAGAAACGATGTGCCTGAGCTTTTGAAGGCTAGTTACCTACTGGCACTTCCTAGCTACAAGGAGGGCTTTCCGCGCACGGTTTTAGAGGCGATGAGCATGGCGCGAGCCTGCGTGGTAAGCGATTGCAGCGGCTGCGTCGAGGCGGTGCAAGATGGCGTCAACGGTCTGATCTGCCGCACTCGCGACGCAGAGGGTCTTGCGCGAAAGATCGAAATTCTATTGGACGATGCTGCGCTTTGCGAGAGGCTAGGGCGAAACGGGCGCGAGATGGTACTTGCAAATTACGACGAAAAGATCGTTACGGAAAAATATTTAGAGGTTTATAGGAAATTTATCGATGTATAGGTGTTTTTTAAAGCGTGCGCTCGATTTTACGGCGGCTTTGATTTTGATTATTTTGGTTTCGCCCGTGATGGCGCTTACGTGGTTCTTGATCCGCAAGCACATTAGCAAAAGCACGATTTTTACGCAATCTCGCCCTGGGCTTGATGAGCAAATTTTTAAAATTTACAAATTTAAAACGATGAGCGACGAGCGCGGCGCGGACGGCGAGCTTCTGCCAGACGAAGCGCGGCTGAACGATTACGGCAAAAAGATCCGCGCGCTAAGCCTGGATGAGCTGCCGCAGCTTTTCAACGTGCTAAAGGGCGATATGAGCTTCATCGGGCCGCGACCGCTATTGATCGAATACTTGCCGCTTTATTCGCCGCAGCAGCGCCTTAGGCACAGCGTGCGCCCGGGCATCACGGGGCTTGCGCAGGTAAATGGTCGCAACGCGATCAGCTGGGAGAAAAAATTTGAGTTCGACACGTATTACGCGCAAAATTTAAGCTTCGCGCTCGATCTTAAGATCGCGCTTTTAACGATCAAAAAAGTGCTTGCGAAAGAGGGCGTGAATAAAGAAGGTATGGCGACGACGGAGAAATTTAATGGGCACAACTAAAATTTATGTTTACGGCGCGAGCGGACACGGGCTGGTGGTTGCCGACGTCGCGCTAGCCGCGCGCGGGGCTAAATTTAGCGAGGTCGTTTTTTTAGACGACGCGGCAGGGCTGAAATTTAGCGAGGATCTGCCGAAGCACCCCGTAATAATCGCAATCGGCGATAATAAAACCCGCGCAAAGATCCAAGAGAAAGTAGCACGCGCAGGTTTTGAGATAGCGACGCTGATTCATCAAAGCGCGATCGTTAGCCCAAGCGCCGTCATCGGCGAGGGCGCGGTCGTAATGCCCGGCGCCGTGATAAACGCGCGAGCTAAAATCGGTCGCGGCGTGATAATCAATTCAGGCGTCGTAATCGAGCATGAGTGCGAGATCGGCGAGTTTGCGCACGTTAGCCCAAACGCAGCGCTTGCCGGCGGCGTGAAGGTGGGGGCGTTTTCTCACATTGGAATCGGCGCCAGCGTCATTCAGAGGCTAAGTATCGGGCAGCGCTGCATCATCGGCGCGGGCGCTGCGGTCGTGCGCGACATAGCTAGCGATAGCGTAGCCGTAGGCGTGCCTGCTCGCGTGATTAAAAAAAATGGCTGAATTTAAAATTTATAGCATTAAAAGTGATAAAATCCGAGCATTTAAATTTTATGCCGAAAGCTAAATTTAGCCTTGCGACGCGCGAGGTTAAATTTAAAGATCAAGGAAGGATAGAGATGGCAAGAGTATTTTTAAGCCCGCCGAATATGGGTGGCAATGAGCTTGAGTATATAAAAAAAGTATTTGAAAGCAACTATATCGCGCCTTTGGGCGAATATGTCAATCGCTTTGAAGACGCAGTGAGGTCCTATACTGGCACGCGCGGCGCGCTGGCGCTAAACGCAGGCACGGCGGCACTTCATCTAGCGCTTCGTTGCAGCGGCGTAAAGGACGGCGACGTGGTGCTAGGGTCCACGTTTACCTTTATGGCGTCGCTAAATCCGATATTTTACGAGCGCTGCGTGCCAGTGCTGATAGACAGCGACGAGAGTTGGAATTTAAGCCCGAAGTTGCTTAAAGAAGCGATCAAAAAATCGCCGAAAAAACCAAATGTGCTCGTCGTTACGCATCTTTACGGACAGGCTGCGAAGATGGACGAGATATGCGAAATTTGCGCGAACGAAGGCATTGATGTTATCGAGGATGCCGCAGAGGCGCTGGGGGGATTTTATAAAGGTAAAGCACTTGGTGGTATCGGAAAATGCGGCGCACTAAGCTTCAATGGCAACAAAATTATCACTACCTCAGGTGGTGGCATGCTGATCTCAAACGATGAGGGGCTAGTGGCTAAGGCTAGATTTTTAAGCACCCAAGCGCGCGAGCCGCTGCTTCACTATGAGCACAAGGACTACGGCTACAACTACCGCTTAAGCAACGTCTTAGGAGCTATCGGCGTAGGCCAGATGGAGGTCTTGCCGCAGCGTGTAAAGAGAAAACGCGAAATTTTTAAAATTTACGAGGATCTGTTTAAAGGAACCGACGTGGAGTTTATGCCGGAAGTCGATGGTAGCGAGGGCAACAGATGGCTTAGCACGCTTCTATTTAAGCAAAAAGGTGCTCATTTAAAGGTTATCGACGCTCTGAATAAAGCTGACATCGAATCTCGTCCGCTTTGGAAGCCAATGCATCTGCAAAGCATCTTCGCAGGCGCACTTAGTGTAGTTGACGGCACGAGCGAGGATATGTTTAGTCGCGGCATCTGCCTTCCTAGCGGCACCGATATGAGCGACGAGACGATTGAACGCGTCGTAAAAATCGTAAAAGAAAACATCTAATGCTGTTAAAACCCACTAAATTTAGCCGCTTCGCGTTTTTTTTGCTAGGAGATATTTTTATCTCGATCCTCTCCGTTTATATCGCGTTTTTGCTGCGATTTAGCGGGGATATACCGAACGAATTCTATAAAGGCGCGTTGCTTAGCGCCTCAAGCCTTACTGCGATTAAAATTTTCTATTTTTGGTTTTTGCGTATCTATCTCGTGCCGTGGAGATTTTTCGGGCTATACGAAGCGAGGAAGCTCTTTTATGCGCACGTTATGGCAGCGCTTACCTTTTTAATCCTATTCTTTCTAGCGAGTAAAATTTTTAACCCGTTCCCGCGCTCGGTCATCATCATCGATGCGGCGATCTCGTTTATTTTGATCAGCGGGGTTAGAATTTCAAAGCGGATGTTTCTAAGTGAGAAGAAAAATATCACGAATAACGAGCCCTGCATCGTCGTGGGCGCTACGAGCAAGACCTTTCACGTCCTAAAAGGTATGCGGCAAAAATATATCAACTACTATCCCGTGGGCGTAGTGGACGGGCGGCCTGAGCTAGTAGGGACGTATTGCGAAAACTACGTCGTCAGAGCCAAGGGCGAAATTCCGCAGATGATCAAAGATAGCGGCGCCAAAACCGCGATCATCGCGCTAGCGCTGTATCCGGACGAGCTAAAGGAGCTCTACGACGAGCTTTTTGCATACGGGCTAAAGGATATCAAGCTCTTTTCGCTTTTGGAGGATGAGAGCAAAAAGATCCGCGACGTATCGATCGAGGATCTGCTCGCGCGCAAGCCCAAAGACCTCGACACCAAGGCGATTGAAAATTTTATCAAAGACAAGATCGTGCTGGTAACGGGTGCGGGCGGCACGATAGGAAGCGAAATTTGTAAGCAATGCTTGAAATTCGGCGCAAAGCGGCTCATTATGGTCGAACACAGCGAGTTTAACCTCTACTCGATCAACGAAGCGACTGGCGCGGACGCGCGCAATGAGTTAAAGATGATAAACGTCGTTTATCGCCATGAGCTGGAGGAGGTTTTTGCAGAATTTCATCCCGAAGTAGTCGTGCACGCAGCGGCGTATAAGCACGTGCCGCTATGCGAGTTTAATCCGCATCTAGCGGTCAAAAACAATGTCATCGGCACAAAAAACGTAATCGATCTATCCAAAAAACATGGCGCGAAAAAGGTCGTTTTGATCTCGACCGACAAGGCGGTGCGACCGACGAACATTATGGGCACGACGAAGCGTATCTGCGAGCTTTACGCGCTAAATTCCAACGACGCGGCAAGCGACACGCAGATCGTCGCGGTGCGCTTCGGAAACGTGCTCGGCTCAAGTGGCAGCGTCATTCCTAAATTTAAACGCCAGATCGAAGCGAACGAGCCGCTTACCGTTACGCACCCCGAGATTACGAGATATTTTATGCTCGTTAGCGAGGCGTGCCAGCTGGTGCTTCAAGCAGCCTCCATCGCGCGAGGCGGTGAGCTTTTCGTGCTGGATATGGGCGAGCCCGTAAAGATCGCCGATCTTGCCAAGCGAATGCTGCAGCTTGCCGGCAAAGAGGAGCTGGGTATTAAATTTGTAGGTCTGCGCCCCGGCGAGAAGCTTTACGAGGAGCTTTTGATCGACGAAAACGACAAGAGCACGAAGTACCAATCCATATTCGTAACCCACTCCGCAAAATACGACCTAGAGGAGCTAAGCTCGCAGATCGAGGAGCTTTCGGAGTGCGAGGACGCTCAGGTCGCGGATAAGCTAAAGCGCATCGTGCCGGAGTTTTCGCACCGATTAAACGATATGAAGGGCACGGCTTGATCGGCATCGTGGATTACGGCGCGGGCAATATCCAAAGCGTGATGAACGCGCTTAGCTTTTGCGGCGCTAAATTTTGCCTCGCGCGCAGCCCTGAGGAGCTTTTGAGCTGCGATAAAGCCTTGCTTCCGGGCGTGGGCGCATTCGGCGAGGCGATGGATAGGCTTCGCGCAAGCGGTATGGACGCCGCGATTAAAGAATTCGTCGCAAGCGGCAGATATTTTTTAGGCATCTGCCTTGGGATGCAGCTTCTGTTTGAAGAAAGCGAGGAATTCGGCGCGCGCAGCGGGCTTGGAATTCTACCCGGTCGCGTCGTGAAATTTGACAAAACGAAATTTAATATTCAGGGGGTGGAATTCCGATCCGAAGATTTTAAATTTAGATCGGGCGGGGCGGAATTTAATTCAGACGAGGCGGAGTCTGGCGAGCGCTGCGGGCAAAATTTTACCCATGCTGAAAGCCTAAAGATCCCGCACGTCGGCTGGAACAGCGCGCATTTTATAAAGCGCTCGCCTATAAATGTGGGCCTAGGCGAGTTTGAGTATCTGTATTTCGTGCACTCCTACCACGTCCTTTGCGCGCGCGAGATCACGCTTGCGACCACATTTTACGGCTATGAGTTTGCAAGCGCGATCTGGCGCGAAAACGTATTTGCCTTTCAGCCGCATCCCGAAAAAAGCCATGATGCGGGCATAAAAATCATTAAAAATTTTACGGAGCTGTGATGGAAATTTTCCCTGCGATCGATCTGAAACAAGGAAGCGCCGTGCGTCTTAGCAAGGGCGAGATGCAAAGCGCAAAAATTTATTCCAAAGACCCCTGCGAGCTAGCCAAAAAATTTGAAGATCTCGGCGCTAAGTGGCTGCATCTGGTTGATCTCGACGGCGCGTTTGTAGGCGAGGCGGTAAATTTCAAAGCGATCGAGCGGATCGTAAAAAGCACGCGTCTGCGCGTAGAAGTGGGCGGCGGCATCCGCGACGAAGCGCGTATAAAGGAGTATTTGAGCTTAGGCGTCGATAGATTTATCCTGGGCTCGGCGGCGCTAAAAAACCCGGATTTCGTAAAACAAATGGCGAAGCTTTACCGCATCGTCGTGGGCATAGACGCAAAAGAGGGGCTAGTAGCGACCGAGGGCTGGGCGGAGCTAAGCCGCGTAAAAGCGACTGATCTGGCGCGAGACTACGCGGACGCGGGCGTTTGCGCGATCATCTGCACCGACATATCGCGCGACGGTATGTTAAGCGGCGTAAACGTAGAATTTAGCCGCTCTATCGCGAAAGCTAGCGGTATCGACACTATCGCAAGCGGTGGCGTTAAAGATATAAACGACATAATCGCGCTGAAAAACGCAGGGCTCATTGCAGGCGTCATCGTCGGCAAGGCGTATTATGAGGGCACGCTCGATCTTAAAAAGGCATTTGAAGCTCTATAAAAACGCCCGAGCGTAAGCAAAGTTTGAACTAAATTTTAGTAATATGCAAATTTTAAAATTTAAAGGCGATGTGAGGCGATGAAAGATTTTTTTTATGAGATGATCGTAAAAAGCGCGAATGCAAGCGAGCTTTTTAAGGGCTTTGCGTTTGAGCTCGGCGTTACCTGCGTCGAAGAGCGCGGCGATCGCTTCATAATCCGCGACGAAGAGGATCCGCAAAATTTAAAATTTGCGTTTGAAGAGTTTAAAAAGGGGCTCGCGCGCACTCTTAATTTAGACGCCGATCTACAGATCGAAATTTTAAAAAAGCAAAACAAAGATTGGCTCGACGAATATAAAAAAGGGGTCGCGCCCGTGGCGGTCGGCAAATTTTACGTTCGTCCGAGCTGGTGCGAAAGATCGCAAGATCCCGCGCTAATCGATCTGCTGATCGATCCTGCGCTGGCGTTCGGCTCGGGTCATCACGAAAGCACCAATATGTGTCTGGCGCTACTTAGCGAGCTTACTTGCGCGGGCATGAGCGCGCTTGACGTGGGCTGTGGCAGCGGAATTTTAAGTATCGCGATGAAAAAACTGGGCGCAAAGGCAAGCGCCTGCGATACCGACGAGCAGGCGGTGAGTGCTACGCAGCAAAACGCCGAGAAAAACGGCGTGCAGATAGATCAAATTTGGCTCGGTAGCGTTTCAAGCTTAAACGAGCAAAGTTCAAGCGCAGCCGCGCAGTCGCAGTTTGATCTCGTCGTCGCAAATATAATCGCCGACGTGATTTTGATCCTAAGCGCGGATCTGAAAAAAGCGCTAAAACCTGGCGGTAAGCTCGTGCTGTCGGGAATTTTAGAAAAATATAAAGATAGGATAGAGCAGGCCTTTTCGGATTTAAATTTCGTGCAGATGAAAAAGCAAAACGAATGGCTTAGCTTCGTTTATGAAAGGAAAATATGAATAACAACCCAAATAATCAACCTCCCAAAAACGGCGGTGGAAACAATTTTTTCAATAAAAATCCGATCGGCGTTTTTATTATTTTCGCGCTTATTTTGATAGTCGTGTTTAAAGCGATATCGCCAAGCGGCGGCTTTGATAGCGGCGGAGTGCTAGGCTCCGTTTCGGGCGAGAGTAGAAACGTAAGCTATTCGGAGCTAAAATCGCAGATCAAAAACTCCCAAGTAAGCATGGTCTCCATCGGAAGCTCCACGATTAAAGCTCAAGTTGGCAACGTAATCTACACCGCCAAGCGCGTGGATGATCCCGAGCTAGTTCAAATTTTAGAATCGCGCAAAATTCCATACGGTGCGTATAACGAGAGTAATTTTTTGACCGATCTGCTCTTTAGCTGGGTCTTGCCGCTCGTGATTTTCTTTGGAATTTGGATGTTTTTAGCCAACCGCATGCAGCGCAATATGGGCGGCGGCGTGCTCGGCATCGGAAGCTCCAAAAACCTGGTAAGCGCCGAAAAGCCGAAGGTTAAATTTAGTGATGTAGCGGGCGTCGAAGAGGCGAAAGAGGAGGTTAAGGAGATCGTAGATTTCTTAAAAAACCCCGAGCGATATATCAGCCTCGGGGCTAAAATTCCAAAAGGCGTGCTTTTAGTGGGCCCTCCCGGCACGGGTAAGACGCTGCTAGCCAAAGCAGTCGCGGGCGAAGCGGACGTGCCGTTTTTTTCGGTATCGGGCTCCAGCTTTATCGAGATGTTCGTAGGCGTGGGTGCCAGCAGGGTGCGCGATCTATTCGATAACGCTAAGAAGCAGGCTCCGGCGATCGTTTTCATCGACGAGATCGACGCAATCGGCAAAAGCAGAACCGCGGGCGGCATAGGCGGCGGTAACGACGAGCGCGAACAGACGCTAAATCAGCTACTTGCCGAGATGGACGGCTTCGGCTCGGAATCAAGCCCGGTGATCGTCCTTGCGGCTACCAACCGCCCCGAGACGCTGGATGCGGCGCTTCTGCGTCCGGGCAGATTCGATAGGCAGGTTCTGGTCGATAGACCCGATTTTGACGGCAGAATGGCGATTTTGAGGGTGCATATGCGCGACGTTAAATTTGCCCGCGACATCGATATCGAAGAGATCGCGCGACTTACCGTGGGCTTTGCGGGAGCCGATCTTGCAAACATCATCAACGAAGCCGCGCTTTTAGCGGGTCGCGAGGCAAAGGCAGAGGTTGAGCAAAAAGATCTACTCGAAGCGATTGAGCGCGTCGGTATCGGACTGGCTAAAAAATCGCGCCGCGTAAGCCCGATTGAAAAGCGGATCGTCGCCTACCACGAAAGCGGACATGCGCTCATCGCCGAGCTTACCAAAGGCGCGATGCCGGTATCTAAAGTAACTATCGTACCGCGCGGATTGAGCGCCGCGGGATATACGCTAAATTCGCCATTTGAAAATAGATACCTACACCAGCGCCATGAAATTTTTGCCGAGATCGATACGTTTTTGGCGGGGCGCGCGGCGGAGGACGTGTTTTTAGGAGAGATCACCGACGGCGCGGGCAATGACCTACAGCGCGCTACCGATATGCTTAAATTTATGGCTACTCAGGTCGGAATGACCGATGCGTTGGGGCTTGCGGTGCTCGAAAAACAGCAGTATTCCTTCCTAAACGGCGGACAGAGCATTAAGGATTACAGCGAGGTAACGGCGGTTAAGATCGACGAATATGTCCGCAAGACGCTGGATGAGCGCTACGTGGCGGTAAAAGAGACACTAAGGACCTACGCTCCGGCGATCGAGGAGATGGTAAAGGCGCTGTATGAGAAGGAGACGGTCTCGGGCGAACAGATCGTGGAGATCATCTCTAAATTTGAAAAAGACAACGGCATGCCTACCCGTTTGGTGCGAAATTTAGGCGCTAACGACGATATCGAAAGCGCAAAGAGCGAAGCTTAAATTTAAAGCTTCGCGCGCGGTAAGAACTTAGGGCTAAATTTTAAGAAGGTCGCGCTAAAATGCTTTATGCGCGATCCGCGGCACCGAACGAAAAGCGGTGCGAAAATAAAATTTAAAGAGTAAGAGATGGAAGAGGAAAAGGGAAAATTAATCTACATATTGCCGAATTTTTTCACGGCGGCAAGTGCATTTTTAGCGGTCATCAGCATAATTTCTACGATCAAAGGCAACTTCAGCGCCGCGATCTTTTATATCATTTTATCCTTGATCTGCGACGGGCTTGACGGCCGCGTGGCAAGGCTAACGCATGCCACGTCGAAATTCGGCGTGGAATTTGATAGCCTTGCGGATATCGTTGCTTTCGGCGTAGCGCCGGCGCTGCTGTTTTACTGCGCGGTCGGGCACGATTACGGTAAGGTCGGCTCGCTCGTAGCTGCGCTTTACGTGGTTTTCGGCGCGATCAGGCTGGCGCGATTCAACGTCACCACGGGCACCTACGAGCCTAGCGTTTTTATCGGGCTGCCGATACCAACGGCTGCGATTACGATGGCGTTTTGGATCGGAATTTATCTAAAATATGAGCTCTCCAAAGGATTTGGCGTATTTTTGATCATCGCAATGGCGGCGCTATCGTTTTTGATGGTAAGCAACATCCGCTTTCCGAGCTTTAAAAAAATCAGCCTAAAACGCCCCAATGCGATTAAAATTTTAGTGCTTCTAATCGTCGTATTTTTCTCGCTGTTATATCTTTTCAGGCTGGAATTCCCGGCAGTGCTCACTTTGGTCTATATTGTTTACGGTTTGGTTCGCGGAGCTTTAAATTTAAGCGCGGCCAAATTTCATAAAAAAGAAAAACCCGAGGAAACGGCGAAATAATCTCAAATATGTTTATTATCGCGATTGTTTTAAGTTTGCGCGGCTATAATTTTGCCAAATTTTAACGATTTGAAAGGACAAGCAATGGACAAAAATAAAATCATAATCTTCGATACGACGCTTCGTGACGGCGAGCAAAGCCCCGGAGCGTCGATGAATACGGATGAGAAGATCCATCTTGCGTTGCAGCTTGAAAAGCTGGGCGTAGATGTTATCGAGGCTGGCTTTGCGGCGGCGAGCCCGGGGGACTTTGACGCGATAGAAAAGATCGCGAGCGCTGTTAGCAAGGCTCGCGTCTGTTCGCTTGCACGCGCTTTAGAAAAAGATATCAAGGCCGCGGGCGAAGCGATAAAGGGCGCGAAGCTCGGACGCATCCACACCTTCATCGCCACAAGCCCTATCCATATGGAATTTAAACTCAAAATGCAGCCGCAAGAGGTCATAAAGCGCGCCGTAGATGCCGTGCAATACGCAAAAAGCCTATGCGATGACGTGGAGTTTAGCTGCGAGGATGCGTGCAGAAGCGATATGGGTTTTTTAAAAGAGATCTGCGACGCTGCGATAAACGCCGGGGCCTCCACCATAAATATCCCCGATACGGTGGGTTATCTCTATCCGGATGAGATCACCGCCCGAATAGGCGAGCTCGTTAAGCTTATCGGCGAGCGCGCCGTAGTTTCCGTGCACAATCACAACGACTTGGGAATGGCTACCGTAAATTCCTTAGCCGCTATTTTGGCGGGAGCCAGACAGGTCGAGTGCACGATAAACGGCATCGGCGAGCGCGCGGGCAATGCGGCGCTAGAGGAGATCGTAATGGCGATCAAGACGCGCACAGATAAATTTGCGCCGCTTTATACCGATATAAATTTGAAAGAAATTTATCCATCCAGCCGCTTGGTTGCGAGCATTACCGGCATCGAGCCGCAGCCTAATAAAGCGATCGTCGGCAAAAACGCCTTCGCGCATGAAAGCGGCATCCACCAAGATGGCGTGTTAAAACACAAAGAAACATACGAAATAATGCACGCCGAGGATATCGGGCTTGATAAAAACTCGCTCGTGCTGGGCAAACACAGCGGCCGCCACGCCTTCAAAGACAAGCTGGTATCTTTGGGCTATGAGCTTAGTAACGAGCAGGTTGAGATTGCGTTTAATAAATTTAAAGCGCTCGCCGATAGCAAAAAGGACGTTTTCGACGAGGATATTAGAGAGCTCGTAAACGACGAGTTCGTGGGAGCCGAAAAGACCTATGAAGTGCTGGTTTTAAGCTCCAATAGCTGCAACAAAGGACACGCTAGCACTGCGCTTACGCTAAGGTATAAGGATGAAATTTTAAGCGACAGCGCGCTTGGAAACGGCGGCGTTGATGCGATATTTAAGGCGATAGACCGCATTAGCGGCATCAGCGGTAGCCTGAAAGAATACCAAGTAAAAGCGGTCTCGCAGGGCAAAGACGCGCTGGCGAAAGTAACCGTTAAGGTGGAATTTAAAGACGAGGGCGCCATCATCGGCAGAGGACTTGACGTAGATACGATGCTAGCGTCTGCGAAGGCCTACATTGCGGCGCTAAATACGTATCTGGACGCTAAGCGTTAGATTGCTTGGCGGGATTTGTTAAATTTAACTCAAATTCCGCCAGATTAAACAAATCAAAAGCAAAATTTTAATAATATTCCACACTTAAAACGTTGGAGTAGGGGGTATTGAGCCGAAACTCGTTTTAAAATTTATTTATGGAGACTTTTATGAAAAAAGTTCTTGTATTGTTATTTGCGCTTTGCGGCGCGGCTTTCGCTAGCGAGCAGCTAAGTGCTTACACTCAGATTGTTTCTTTTTCTGCAATTACCGTTGCGGTCGTTTTAGGTCTAGCCGCTTTGGGTGGCGCATTAGGCATGGGAAATGCCGCTAGTGCAACGCTTAACGGCATCGCTAGAAATCCGAGCGTAGCTAGCAAGCTATCGAATACGATGTATATTTCGCTAGCTATGATCGAAGCGCAGGTTATCTATGCATTAGTTATTTCATTTATCTTGCTTTTCGTAAATCCTTTTTTGACAGCGGGTTTAAAGGCTGCTGCAAATTAATTCTAAGCCCGAGAAATCGGGCTTTAAACTTATATAATTCAAGGCTTAAGATCAAGCTTTAAAATTTATGCGACCGTGGTGGAATTGGTAGACACGCTATCTTGAGGGGGTAGTGCCGCAAGGTGTACGAGTTCAAATCTCGTCGGTCGCACCATCTATCAAAATTTTCCCTATTTTTTTCGTTTTTTGAATTTTTAAATAATTTTTTGAGCCCTATTTTTGGGAATTTTAAAATTATTCTTAAAAAATTCTTAGCACCGAAAATCATCGATTCATACATATATTTTAAGAAAAACTACTATATATTAAAAAATTGTATAGTAGCTTTTTTTTGCGCTCCTGCCTTGTTAATCCTTTGAGGAAATTCTATAATCTGCCTAAAATTACTATACAAAGGAAGAAAGATGACAGAAGTTTTTACCAAAATCAAGGATAATCCAATTTTAATCAGATCCTGATAAAGTAGCCAGGAATTTTATTTTGCCGCAATATAAGCGCACTATGGTCGAAGTCTTAGACGATTTCATAGCCGTTAAATTTTATAGCTCGCTAGCTAGAGACGGAACGGTTAAAATGCATAGACATTATCACTATACGCAAGGCGGCAAGTTAATCAAAGCTCTAGGCAATGCCGACGAAATAACATTCGAAGGGGCTAGAATACTGTTAAAGAAATTAATATCAAATAGCCATACTAATGGTGTGGCAGCTCGAAGGGGCTAGAATATTGTTAATATTCATAATTTGTGCTACCAAATACATGCTCTATGCTGCTCCTAGCGTATAGTTTGGGTTGCTATGGTGCATAAACATATAAGTTTTTGCTTCATTGCTGTTTATGGCAGGTATGGTTACTTTTATGAATTCACCTTTTTTTAACTCTCTACTAAGCGAGATTGTAAAATTCATCTTTCCTGCTTTTTCTACCGCATTTGCATTTGATACATTTACAGCTATCTCATCTGCTTTGTGTAGGGTTATGTCAAGATACTCTTGGTATGGATTAAAGTCTTCTATAATAAGGCTATCATTTACTATAAGCTTATTATCAATTAGTTCATATTTTATATTGTCTTTTGTTTTATATATGTTTGAGCCTTTTTCTATTTGAGTGCCGTCTGTTAGTTTGCGACCATAAAAATATACCTGACCTTTTCCATCCTCATCTCTTATAGTGTCTTTGCCGTCGGTAAAGTATGTATCATAGCCGGCTCCGCCAAGAAGCAAATCATCGCCATTTCTGCCTTGAAGCAAGTCATCTGCGCTACCGCCGAACAATACATCGCCTTTCCTATCGCCAAATATAGAACCACTTGGCTCACCATTAATGTTTAAAATTTTTCTAGCTTGTGTCGATAATGGTCTTGTATAAATAGAACCATCATTATTCCTAACTTCTATAAAGCCATTTGAGGTAATATTTATATTATCGTTATCTTCTCCATATATTTTCTTAAATATACTTCCCAAATCCCAATCAACAAGAGATAATACCAAATTTACACCAGTAATTATCCAACCTTGCGGTGTCAATAATGCCGCACCAGCAATAATTGCATCTCCTAACGCCCCAACCATTTGTTTCATTTTGCTTTCACCTATAGTACTATCAATTATAACACATTTCCTGCTGCGGTTTCTACAAACAAAACAATAGCCCTAGCTTTGCTTTTTAAAATCTTTTCGAGTATATCAGTGAAATTTTCAGCAATACTATAACCACTGCTTGCACTATTCCACATTTTACGAATATTTTCTAAATTATCTTTACTATTTTCAGAAAGATTGAATTTAGTAAATTTTTCAATAATATTTTTTTCAGCTTTATCCAAAGCAACTCTTGCTTTCGCTTCTCTGCTACCTGTTGAATTCATCGTTCGCTCCTTGTGTTATAAAAATTTTTATCAAAAATTCCAAAGCTAGTTTTAGCATTTGAAATATTTAATTTCACATTTTCTAAAAAGTATTTTTTAAATTCTTTAAATTCTTTGTCGTTGCAAATCATAATATTCATCACTTTTCCATTTTTGCTGTAAATGGTAAGACAATCATAAACGCTATCATTGATTTTGCCACCATTTATTGTATGAGTTATAATTTTTGGAATTGCATAAAATACAACGATAAGTGCAAAAATAAAAAACAAAATAATAAGCTCATTAAATGCAAAAATTGCGTATATGTATGTAGAAATAATAATCAAAAGTAAAATTTTGGCAACTAGTGAAATTTGTTCGCTTCCATCTCTAAAATCAACGCTAAATTTAACATTTTTAATATTTTTTATTATAAAAAGTTCCCTTATTCTCAAATTATTCTTTCTACCTTTTAAAATCCATGAAATTGAACCTTGAAAAAAATACAGGCTTTTTAACCAATTTGGATTTATATAAATATCCTTATCACTTTTTAGAGTTAGAATATTAGTAGAAAATTTATTTAGCACTTTACCTAAATTTTTTAGCGGTCCTTGCCCCAGTTTATATTTTTTTAAATACGGCAACAATTCCCCTGCACCTGCACCAATTCCTTGTCCCCAGTCTGCCTTAACTTTCTCGCACCAATTTTTCATCTGCAAAATTGCCAACCGATTTTGCTTACCTTCATAAAATCCATTATTCGCTATGCAATAAATTTTAGTTCCAGATTTTATAACTTTTTCCTTTTCAAATTCTACAAGTAATTTTAACAGATTGGACGGAATTCCATCAACATACAAAGGAAAAAGAAATATTAAGATGTCACTATTATGAATTTCATTTTTAATTTTATTATCTAATCTAACAGAAATTGAATAATATTTTTTTATTTCATTGTCTTTAAGCAAGGATAAAATATAATTTCCTAATATTTCAGAATTACTTTTGCCTGCTTTTGGACTTCCGTTTATTATACTAATTTTCATATTTCATCATTCTCCTAATTTTCTAAAAAAGAAACCTTAAAATTTTTCACATCTAAATTCACACTATTAGCCTTTACTATTTCTTTAGCAACTGTCTTTTCATTTGGTGACAAATTTTTTCCATAAAAATATACATTTAAGTCAAATTTTGTTTTATTTCGTGTAATATGATGCATCTCTTTATTTTTAAATTTAAAAAATGGCAACAAATATGGAATTGTCCTATCTAGCACATTTTTTACAAACGGACTGTAAGAACCATAGACACATTGACTTATAATCACAACTTTGTCTGCTTTTGAATATAATTTTGCTAAATTTTCATATCCATCCCTAATTTTACATTTCCCTGGAGTTTTAATCCAGCATTCAAAACATCCCATGCAGCTTTTAATTCTATCATTGTCACAAATTATAGATATATCTTCATCAACTATTATTTTCTTTTGATTTATGCTATCTTTTATTTTATCCGTAATTTTTTCCTTTTTTTCAATTTTCCACTTTAAATTTTCCAATTTTTCATCGTCTAAATCGTGTATAATTAACTCCATATTTCTCACCTTCCATAGACCATAGATATATTAAATCTATTTAAAATTTAATTGTTAAATATTAATCAAATTTAAGATTCAAAATCGTACAATAACCAGCAACTTTCAATTCTCTTTTAAGATTATTTCGCTATACAAACTGATTTTATTATCTCCTCTATTTTTTCTTCCCAGCTTTCAGAATACTTTATATCATTTGTAATCATTATTGTTGTTAATCCTTGTACCAACGCCCACATTGCTATAATTTTATCTTGCATAGCCTGATTTGGCACTCCCATTTTTTCAAGTATTTTCGTTGCCTCAATTTTTAATATGCTAAAAGCTTTTTCATTATTATTTTCTATTTTTGAAAACTTTGAGAATAAATCTATTTTCATATTTTTTCTTGAAATCATAAAATGATAGTATCTATGATTCTCACAAAAAAACATAACGTACGTTTTTCCTAATTTTACCAGCAAATCCTCTTGATTTTCATATTTTTTCCTCGTTCTATCAAGTTTCGCCGCCAATATTCCCCATATATAATCGCTCATTGCGTAAAGCAAATCACTTTTTTTCTTAAAATATGTATACGGTGCCGCATTACTTACTCCACACATTTTAGCCACTTTTCTTAAAGATAATTTTTCTTCTCCCACTTCATTTATCAGCTCTATCCCTTTTTCAATCAATTCTTCCCGTAAATTTCCATGATGGTAACTTTTTTTAGATTTTTCCATACTTAAATTCCCCCTAACTTTCATTATCTTACCACTGTAAAGATTATACGCCCAAATCTTAACACTGTCAAGTTTATTTTAAAATTTTATTACTACTTTTTAACTGAGGCTATTATAAATTACTATTTTTATAAAATTTATTGGGTAAAAAGTTGTTTTAAAAATTCAAATTAAAAAAATAACCGCTGTCTTTTACAACAACGATTATTTGAAAATATAGCTTTGTTTTTTTATAATTTCTATTTTTCCTTCTTCTAATAATTCTAAAATTAACATTTTAAATTCATCTATGTACTTTTTTCAAATTACTTTTCTTAAACTAAGTTTTAATAAATAGAAAACAAGTTTTCAAATTATTTGTCCAAGATTTTGGGTACACTCCAATATCCTATTGTCGCTCCGGTATTTAT
>NZ_CALIIS010000004.1 GCF_938017705.1 uncultured Campylobacter sp. | reverse complement strand
AATTCCACCGCGAGCTTTACGATGGAATTTTGCCGTGAAATTTTATCGGTAGAATTTTAAAATTAGTAAAATTTTATAGACGAAATTTCGCTTCGCCATAAAATTTTAAAGCCTACAAAATTTCGAAGTTTGCAAGATCCGTAAGTCTCGCTCAAATTTTTAAAGCATAAATTTACGTATCAAATAAAGGAAAAGTATGAAACGATTAGAGGGCAAAACCGCCGTAATCACTGGCGGAAGCGACGGCATAGGGCTTGGCATCGCAAAGTGTTTCGCCAAAGAGGGCGCAAATTTGATCCTGCTAGGCAGAAGCGAGGAGAAATTAAAAATCGCGCAGGAGAACCTAGGCGGTTACGGCGTGAAAGCTTACGCGATAGAGGCGGATTTGGCGCAAAGCAAAACGATAAAAGGCCTTTGCGAGCGCATTTTAGCGCTACCCCTTAAGATAGATATCCTTGTAAATAACGCCGGACTGGGAAAATTCGCACCCTTTGAGGCGACCGACGAAGCTCTGCTGGATGCCCATCTAAACCTAAACGTCAAAGCGCCATATCTGCTTACTCAGGGGCTTTTGGGCGCGCTTGCGGCTAGCAAGGGCTGCGTGATCAATATCTCGTCGTATTTTGCGAACCGAATGCTCGTAGGACGCACTACGACGGCGTATTCGATCACCAAAGGCGCGCTAAATTCTTTCACCAAATCGCTTGCCTTCGAGGTCGGCAAACTCGGCATTCGCGTTAATGCCATAGCGCCAGGAAGCGTGCTGACGCCGCAGTTTGAGCGAAATTTAAGCGCGCTTAGCCCGCAGGGGCGCGAGGCGTTTGAACAGATGGTGCAAAATATCTATCCGCTCGGCAAAATCGGCAGCGCGCAGGACATCGGCGATGCGGCGGTGTTTTTGGCGTCGGACGCGGCGAAGTGGGTCAGCGGCGCGATATTTGCGATAGACGGCGGGCTTACGACGAATTAGCCGCGACCGGGCGGAATTTTGGGTGCAGGTTTTGAAATATAAAATTTTATAGAGGCGAATTTCGCCTTGAGAAATTTTACCATGCAAAATTTCGCAGAGGCAAATTTGCAATGAAAATTTAGCCGCGTAGAATTTTACGGCTACAAATACTGCTCGCGAAATTCCGCCGTGGCGAAAGCGCAAAATTCTGCAAGCCGTGCGAATTACAACGTAAATTTTAAAATTTATATTGTAAAATTTTACGGCGCGCGGTTTGGGCGGAATCTCGCAGTGCAAAATTTTAAGCTGCGATAAAACGGCGCCTGCGGGGCTAAATTTAAAAAGCGGAGTCGGCAGCCAGCTTGAGATAATTAGAAATTAAACGAGATTGGAGAGGGTTTGAGGGTTCTGTTTCTAGCGATTTTGGCGGTGTTTTTGAGCGCGAGTGCGGTGCTATTTAGCTCGTGCGCGGCTCCGCTGGCGCCCGCGGGCAACGCGCTTAGCGTATACGACATCTACTCCGTAGCGCGCGATCGCCGCAGCGTCAGCGAGGTCGCTAGCGATAAGCTAATCCAGACTAAAATCCAAAGCAAAATTCTATTTACCAAAGGCCTTAGCAGCTGGGATTTAGAGGTCGAGTGCTTCTACGGCGAGGTCTATCTCATCGGGCTACTGGATAGCGAAGCGATGCGCGAGCCGCTGCTTGCTTTGGCTCGACAAACCGAAGGCGTGCGGCGCGTGCATACCTATCTGCGCGTCAAAAAGCCCGAGTATCCGTGCAATTCGTTTGAAATTTTTACAAATTTAAAGAAAAATCTCTTTTCCGATACCGACGTTTCTGGTACTGCGGTGCGCGTGGCGATCGTAGGCTGCGACGTGGTATTTAGCGGCGTGGTAAGCGACATCGAGCACGAAAAGCACGCGATCTGGTACGCGACGCACGCGCCCGGGGTGCAGGACGTGTATTCGTTCCTGCGCGTGGTGAAAGAGTAGGGCTATTAAATTTTGATCGCTTCGGCACGGCAAATTTAACCGCTTGCGGCGGGCTAAATTTGAGAATATGCTCGATTTATTTCAGCTCGTTTGCGGGGCGATCAGCGTGTATGAAATTAAAATTTTATCGGCGCGCAAGATAGCGGGGAATTTTAAAATTTGGATCACGAGCGCGAGCATTAAGTAAATTTAAAGCCGCCTCAGACGATAATTTCGCAGATGAAATTTACGCCGCGGGCGCTTGCTGAAAAGTAGCGCTCAGTGCCGATAAAAAGCGCACCCTGTTTAAATAGCGGCTAAATCAAAAGCGCACGCGAGAGCTAAATTTAAAGCACTGCGTTTTTAAAAGCGCTGAATTTAAAGCGAGCCGCCGAGCTAAATTTAAACGTAACGCGTGCATTGCGAGCTAAAATGAGCTAAATTTAAAATCGCGTTGCCGTTATCGTCGAAATTTCAGCGCCATGGCGCAAAAGCTCGCGCTAAAATATGCGATCAAAATGCCTAAAAGGGCGCAAAATTCAGTAAATTTAAGGAGAGAAAATGAGCCAAAGCCAAAAATGTACGCACCAAACCGCGTGCGAGCTGTCTAACGTGAGGCTGATCAAGCACCCGCTGATCGAGCATAAGCTCACGATCCTGCGCGATCGAGAGACCGATCCGTTTCAGTTCCGCATGCTCGTCGATGAGATCAGCTACCTGATGATGTTCGAAGCCACGCGCGATCTGGCGCTGCGGGAGGTGAGCGTGCATACGCCCGTGGCGCAAACCAGCGCGTATAAGCTCGCCACGAAGATCATGATCTGCCCGATTTTGCGCGCCGCGCTGGGGATGCTAGATAGCGTATTTAAACTCATGCCAGACGCTAGCGTGGGATTTTTAGGCTTTCAGCGCGACGAAAAGACCGCGCAGGCGGAGTTTTTTTACGCCAAGCTGCCTACAGACGCCGCGGAGCGCACCGCAATCATCATCGATCCGATGTTTGCGACCGGCGGTACGGCGATCGATGCGGTTAAATTTCTGCTGAAAAACGGCGTCAAAAAGATCAAATTTATCTCCATCATCGCAGCGCCCGAGGGGCTTCATAAATTTAGCGAGATCTACCCGCAGGTCGAGGTTTTTACCGCGGCGATCGACGAGAGATTAAACGAGCAAAAATATAT
Organism: uncultured Campylobacter sp.; assembly: GCF_938017705.1. GTDB lineage: Bacteria > Campylobacterota > Campylobacteria > Campylobacterales > Campylobacteraceae > Campylobacter_B. The sequence goes on along the minus strand of NZ_CALIIS010000004.1, from coordinate 203 downwards.
CGTGCCGGGCCTCGGAGACGCGGGAGATAGGGTGTTTAATACGCTATGAATTTGCGCGGCGAAGGACTTTGCGCCGCGCTAAATTTGCGCGGATAGTATTTTGTGCGGCGATAAATTAAATTTGCCAGCAATGCAATTTGCGCTGCGAAATCTATTTATCAAATATACGGGTTGCCGCGGCTCGGAATTTCGCGCGGCAATAA
>NZ_CALIIS010000003.1 GCF_938017705.1 uncultured Campylobacter sp. | reverse complement strand
TTTCCATAATTAACCATCATTTCACAATCAAGTGTTTCTACAAACCAAAATTTATCAGATTTTTCATTTTTAAAATGAAGTGCTTGTATCATAGTTTCCTCCCTTTATCCATATTATTTAATATAAACTATAAAAATTTAGAAATTTTAGAGCTTGAAGGCGCCGCGCTTCCACGCACCCTGGGCGATGTCGATATTGCGGTTATCAACTCAAATTTTGCTTTTAATGCAAATTTAAACCCAATCAAGGATTCGCTATTTTTAGAAAAGGCTGAGGGCAACCCTTACACTAACGTCATTAGCGTTAAAGAAGGCAACGAAAACAGCCCTAAAATCAAGGCGCTAGATAAAGCGATTCAAAGCGAGAAAGTGAAAAAGTTTATCGAGACGCAATATAAAGGCGCAATCATCCCGTCGTTTTAACTTCTCCTCTTTTTAAAATTCGGCGCAGGATTCGCGCCGAATTTGCTAGCATTCGCTATTTTGTTTACTATCTTTTTTTATAATTGCGCGAAATTTACCGAATAAAGGAAAAATAATGAAAAGAATTTTATCTTTCAGCTTTGTTGCCGCTATGGCTATATCTTCGCTTAATGCAGGCGTTTTGGCTACTGCAAAAGACGCGAATATCACTATTACGGATGAGGATGTTGCACCGTTTTTGGCTCAAGGTATGCAGCACGGCGGACAGGAACCAACCGCCGATGAGAAGAAAAAACTAATCGACGATCTAATCAAATACAAACTTCTAATCGCAGAGGCGAAAAAATCAGGCATTGAAAACAGCGACGAATATAAGCATCAGCTAGAGCTTGCTAAAGATGGCATCGCATTTAATCTATGGCAACGCGAACAGGCTAAAGACGTAAGCATCAGCGACGAGGAAGCTAAAAAAATTTATGATGAAAATAAACAGAATTTCATGCAACCAGATTCCGTTACCGCAAGTCATATCTTAGTAGCAGACGAAAAGGCTGCTAAAAACGCGATTGCGAAGCTATCAAAAGTCAAAAAAGAGAATTTAAAAGAGGAATTTAATAAGCTAGCCAAAGAAATTTCAATCGATCCAAGTGCGAAAGAAAACGGTGGCGATTTGGGCTCTTTTGGCAAAGGGATGATGGTGCCGGAGTTTGAAAAAGCGGCGTTTGCGCTAAAAGATGGTGAGATGAGCAAAACGCCGGTAAAGACGCAATTCGGATATCATATAATCTACAAAGAAAGCAGCAAAAAGGCTGAGACTATGCCGTTTGAAAAAGTAAAAGATCTCATCAAAAATCAGCTACTTCCAAGCAAAGTAAACAAAAAAATCGATGACAAGGCTAATGAGCTATTCGGCAAACTAAACATCGAATACGCAAAATAGTTTTAATTTTAAGGCGCGAGGCTATTAAATTTATATGCAAGTTCGCTGCGGCAGTAACTTGTAGGGATAAATTTTAGCCCGCGCCTTTGTTTTATATGCGCTAAATTTTGTGAAATTTTAAGATCACTCTTGTATCGCCGGATTGTTAAATTCTAAATTTATTCGCTCTGTCGATGTTAAATTTTGCGGAATTTTAAGCGCAGCCGGTTTTTCACATTAAATCAAGGAATTCAAATGCTTTCTAATATCGTAAATTTTATCGTAGAATTTGTCGCGGGCTGGGGATACCTTGGCATTTTTGTGATGATGTTTTTAGAAAGCAGCTTCTTTCCCTTCCCAAGTGAAGTCGTGATGATCCCTGCGGGCTATCTGGCCTCAAAATCGCAGATGAGCTTTGTTATAGCATTTGTTTGTGGGCTTGGCGGCAGCATCACCGGCGCGCTGTTTAATTACTATCTATGCTACTTTTTTGGACATAAGATTATCGCTAAATACGGCAAATACGTAGGCATCACCGAGGAGAAATTTGCAAAATTCGAAGCGTTTTTTAACCGCCATGGCGAAATTTCAACGTTTAACTGCCGCCTAATCCCTGGCATCCGTCAATACATCAGCCTTCCTGCGGGGCTTGCAAAGATGAATGTCGCGCGCTTCGTGCTATTTACCGGGCTTGGAGCTGCGATTTGGACACTAATACTAATGAGCTTGGGATATTTCATCGGCGAAAACGAGGAGCTAATCAAGCAAGATCTGCATCTAATTACGATCGCTCTGTTCGCCGTCGTCATTATAATCTCGCTCCTATATATTTATTTTATAAAACGCAAAAAATAGTTTCACGCCAGTAAATACAAATACAATGAAAAATTCCATTTTATCGCCTTTAAGTTCAAATTTTTCAAATTATAATTTAAGCTAAACAAGAATTTTTATAATTTCACTTTCATAATCTGCGTGCAATACGATATTTCTATTAAAGTGTAATTATGCCTTAGTAGCGAATTCCAAAATATTTTTTAAGTAAAATTCTATTTAAAGCCTTAAACAATCATACTAATTTCTAAATTTTAATTTTTCGTTACGTTTTAAGCTGCTTTTAATACTAAAAGCTTTAAAATTCCATTAACAATTTCAACGAAAGGACTTATTATGGCAAAGACCAGAAAAGAACACGATTTCATCGGAGAATTAGAAATTTCCGACGATTTTTACTACGGTGTGCAAACATTTAGGGCACTAGAGAACTTCCATCTAAGCGGACGAGCGCTCAAAGACTATCCGTTTTTTATCAAGGCATTTGCACAAATCAAAAAAGCAGCTGCGCTAGCCAATAAAGAGGTCGGAGTCCTAGACGCACAAAAAGCCGATGCGATTGCAAAAGCTTGCGACAGGCTCATCGCAGGAGAGTTCAGAGATCAATTCGTAGTCGATATGATCCAAGGTGGCGCCGGAACTTCAACGAATATGAATACCAACGAGGTCATTACTAACATTGCCTTAGAGAGCATGGGACATAAAAAGGGCGAATACCAATACCTCCATCCAAACGACCACACAAATTTGGGTCAAAGCACCAACGATACCTATCCTAGCTCGATCAAAGTCGCCGCTTACGCCAAGCTAACCGATCTATTAAAAGCTATGGAAAATTTGAAAAAAGAGCTTGAAGTTAAAGCCAAAGAATACAAAGATGTCATCAAAATGGGAAGGACAGAGCTTGAGGATGCCGTCCCTACTACTCTTGGAAATACTTTCAACGCTTTTGCTACCTACATCAAAACCGATATCGCGCTTATCAAAGCTGCTAGAGAGTCGATGACTTACCTAAATATGGGCGCTACGGCGATTGGTACGGGCATCAACTGCCACCCTGATTACAAAAACGTAGTCGAGAAAAAACTGGGCGAGATCACCGGCGTTAAATTTAAAGCCGCGGAGGACTTCATCGCCGCCACACAAGACACTGCGGACTTCGTCCACGTTAGCGGCGCGTTAAAAACAGCAGCCGTCCGCCTAAGCAAAATCGCAAACGACCTACGTCTTATGAACTCCGGTCCTAGATGCGGACTAGGCGAAATCGAGCTTCCTAAGATGCAACCGGGTAGCTCCATCATGCCGGGCAAAGTAAATCCAGTCATCGCTGAGGTCGTAGGCGAGGCTTGCTATGAGGTAATCGGTAACGACGTGACTATTATGCTTTGCTCTGAGCGCGGAGAATTCGAGCTTAATGCGTTTGAGCCTGGCATCGCATATGCGTTATTTAACTCGATCGTGCTTTTGGAAAATGCGATGAATACACTAGCTGAAAAAGCTATCAAACATCTAAAAGCAAACCCTGAAGCTTGCCTAAAATCGGTGTTAAATTCCGTCGGTATCGTTACTGCATTCAATCCATACATCGGCTACGAAAAATCCGCAAGTATCGCCAAAGAGGCACTTCAGACCGGAAAATCCGTCGGCGAAATCTGCCTAGAGCGCGGATATTTGAAAAAAGAGGAGATCGATAAGATCCTAGAGCCTAAATCTATGCTCAACCCACATATGAGCAAAAAATAGTTTCAAACTAGGTGCGGCGCGGAATTTCGTCGGTTAATTTAATAGGCGAAATTCCGCAAAGTAGAATTCTAAATAGATAAAATTGATCGTGCAGAATTCCGTAGATGCAGAATTTCATCAAGTTAGATTTAGCTTCCGTGGAGTAAAATTTCACTTGCGAAATTTTAGGATAAAATTCCGCATAGAATTCCAACCACTGAATTATAAAGATAATTCGGATTTTACCTGCTGAAATCTTTAGAATTCTGCGCGCCGTTAAAAAAATTACTTTATAAGGAGTTTTGCAATGGACTTTATGGTGATATTGCAATTTATCGTTTTGCTAGGCGGCATCTACCTAGGCGTTAAGCTAGGCGGCATGGGCGTCGGTTATGCAGGCGGCTTGGGCGTTGTCGTCCTAGCCATTTTGGGTATGAAGGTCGATATGAAGGATATCCCGATTGACGTTATCCTAATTATCGCATCGGTAATCTCCGCGATTACGGCGCTGCAAGTCGCAGGCGGACTTGATTATTTGGTTCAGGTAGCATCTAAAATTTTAAGGAAAAATCCTAAGCAGATCAACTTCCTAGCGCCTATCGTTACCTATCTACTTACGATACTTGCGGGCACCGGACATACTGCATTTTCTATGATCCCGGTTATCGTCGAGGTCGCAAAGACGCAGAACATCAAACCTTCCGCTCCTCTTGCGCTCTCGGTCGTTTCATCTCAGGTAGCGATCACTGCGAGCCCTATTTCAGCGGCGTTCGTCGCCATGAGCGGCTTGTGCGAGAAGCTAGGCGTTAGCTATCCTAAGCTTTTGTTTATCTGCATCTCTACTACCTTCGTAGCTATGATCATCACGGCTTTCATCGTAAATAAATTCTACGATCTCGATCTTTCAAAAGACCCTGTTTACAAAGAGAGACTTTCAAAAGGTCTTGTAGCCGAGATCAAAGCCGAGGAGTATAAAGAGCCGAAGCCTTACGCGAAAAGATCGGTTGCGATATTTGCCGTCGGTGTTTTGATCGTCGTTTGCTATGCGCTTGCGATCTCAAAGAGCGTCGGCTTGGTAGAAAAACCGATCCTTTCAAGAGATAGCGCGATCATCAGCTTCATGCTAACTATCGGCTTTCTTATCGCTGTTTTGTGCAAGATCGATACGGGCAAACTGCTCTCTACCAGCACTTTCCAAAGCGGTATGAATGCGTGCATCTGCGTCATCGGTATAGCATGGCTCGGTACTACTTTCGTAAACGGTCACATCGACAGTATCAAAGAGGTAGCTAAAAACGTTGTTACGCAGTATCCTTTCGTACTAGCCGTCGCGCTATATTTCCTAAGCTGCTTACTATACTCGCAAGCTGCGACTACAAAGGTTATGATGCCTGCCGTTGCCGCTGCGCTTGGAATGACCAGCCCTGAAAATTCCGGTCAAATTTGGATCTTAGTCGCATCGTTCGCAGCCGTTTCAGGCTTGTTCGTGCTCCCTACCTATCCTACGACGCTCGGCGCGATCGCTATGGACGATACCGGAACGACTAGAGTCGGTAAATTTGTATTTAACCACTCATTCTTCCTTCCGGGAACCATTATGGTTGCGCTTTCGGTCGCTCTAGGATTTTTAGTAGCTCCTGCGCTAATCTAAGATTAGTATTCCTTTCATTTGCGCCGAATTTTTCGGCGCATTTTTCATACCATTTAAAATTTTTAATACAATCTAATAGATAAAATTCTATCGATTTTGGGGTCTGCCATATTTGCTTATAAATTTAACTTCTAATCGCATGCAAAAAACTACAAGTCTTCCGGTAGTATTTGAGTGGAAGTAAAATTTTATTTGAAATTTCATACCCATATTATGCTAGATGATAAATCAAAATTTCAGCCAAAAAACATATAATGTAAGAAATTTAAAACAAGGATAAAATATGAAAAATCTCATCATCATCGCTCATCCCGATATGGCAAGCTCGCACGCAAACAAGGCGTGGCGCGAGGTAGCCAAAAAGCAAGCTGATAAATTTGATATTCACGAAATTTACGCCGCTTATCCGAACGGCAAAATAGACGTAGCGCGCGAGCAGGAGTTACTTTTAAGCCACGATAAAATTATCATTCAGTTTCCACTTTATTGGTACAGCTATCCGCCGCTTTTAAAGCGATGGTTCGACGATGTATTTGCCTACGGCTGGGCTTACGGCAGCACCGGCGACAAGCTAAAAGGTAAAGAATTCGCCCTAGCGATCACTATCGGCGATGAGCGAAACAACTATAAAAAAGACGGCACGATCGGATTTGACATAGAGGAAGTTATCACGCCTTTTAAATGCGCGATGAATTTTACAGGCGCCAAGCTGCTGCCGTGCCACTTTGGCTATGGATTTTCATTTCATCCAGATAGCGAATATATCGCAAAAAGTGTAGAAAAATACGAAGAATTTTTAGCAAAATTTTAAAATTTACAAAGGCAAAATCGCTTTTTTAGTCGCGAAATTTTATTTTAAAAAGTGGCGGATGAAGATCGTCTCGTTTCATCCGCTCTGCTTGGCACGCTTCCTGGATCGCTATTTTTGCGTTGCACACGCAGCCTGCTGACATAATCTCCCACCCTTTTGATCGTAAATTTTACTCCACCTCCCTAATGGCGCAAAATTTACGTTAAAATTTATACGAAATTGCCGTATGAAGTATGCTTTAGTGCAGCCATATAAAAATCAATGAGCATAAAATTTTACCTAAAAATTTGCACCCGCTCGCAATAATACTCGTCTTAAATTTCCACAAAGCGCTAAAAATCTATGCACGTTCGCCGCAGCACTCAACTCAAATCCTTCGCTAAATTAATTAAATGTGTAAAGTCGCGCGTTCACTATAACGCTACCGGACTTGTATGCGCTGTATATGAGCCCGCCAAGCTCATCCTCATCAATGTCAAAACAACAATCACTCATCTTGCTAGAAAGTGCGTCAGCTGGCAGGTATCAAGGAGAGTTACTGCGAAAGCGGTGCAAAATACGATACCTCCGCGCCGAGCTGCTTAGTGCTTGCTGCTCTGCGTGCGCAAACCCAAGATCCAAAAAGAGATTTAAAGTAAAGTAGCGCCTACCACCCTACGCGCGTGCAAACAGCTCAAAGCTGCCAAAAAGTTTGCGCTTACTTCGCCACTGAGCGCAATTTACCTATTGCGCAGTTATTAATACTTTCAGATTTCAACCTGTTCGCTTTTACTTTCCGTCTTTTAAATGCCTGCGCGCAGCTAGCTGCAAAGACGTATTCGCTGGATATACCTTGTAGCTCGCCCCCCCATGCCCTCGATAAAAATCTGCCGTAATTTATGTAGATATTTGACAGCAGGATCGTTTGGATGCGATCTTTCATATGAAGCCTAAAAGCGCTACGCCGATACAGATACTCGCGCTGTTTTTCTCGCTCTGCGCGCGCTGCCTACGTCGCTGCGGTCACAATTTTTCTGATACGACACCTAAAGACAACCTATCACCAAAACTACCGAAAAGCTTTTAGTCTTGTTTTTTTGCTTTAGAATTTAGTCTCAATCAGTTCTTTGCTAAGGTAAGGCTTCCATACGTTTGGTATATCAGCTCATCCACGCGGAATTTAGTTAAATTTATTTGGATTCCTAAAGACGCGGCAACTTACATCGCACCCGCATTTCAGATAACTGCGAAATTTCGCCACTACATTGTAAAGAGTTAAATTCTATCAGGTAGATTTATTAAAAATTTTAAGAGCAGCAGAAATAGCAATAGATGATTAATGCTTTTCTATATAGATACCGCCGCCAATTTTTAACAAAAAGATATCCATTAAATTTACGCTCTTTAAATTAGCCAGCAAAAGCTTAAATTTCACAAGGTTTCCTGTGAAAGCAAACCCCGCAATACTTCATTAAGCAGCGCAAAAGCCGCTTTAAATTTTATCCTGCGACGCGATTTACCCAGATCAAAAACTCATCGCTCGGGTTCTCGTCGTCCAAATGCGCGGGCGTGACGAGCTCAAGCGCAGTTTGCGGGATCGTCGTTTTAAACGTCTGTGTTACCCACTGCTGAAATTTCAGGTTTGGATGCACGATAAAGTCGTCGCTGTTTGGCGGCGCGCTAAAATCCTCGTCCCAGCAGATTTCATCGTATCCGATCGCAAGCAATCGCAAAAAATCAAGCCCGCTACGAGCCAAAACGCAGGTCATCGTCGAGCCCGAGCCGGAGCCCATATGTACGATCTTCGTCTCGCCCGCATCGTCCAGCCATAGCGCGCACATCGAGCCCTCCGAGCCGCTGCCTGCGAACACGCAAAGCCGCTGCTTGATCTCCGCGGCAAGCTCGCGATCCTCGCCGTAAAACCAATACCTTAGCTCCTCGTCGCGATTTTTCGGCTCATCCGTGGAAAATACGATGTCGGTGCCGCCCTCGCGCTCATCGTCGCTCCAGCTCTGCTGCAGCCGATCTTGCGGGTAGAGATAGCCGCGTCTGCGCCCGCCCGCGTCGTCATAAAAGCCGTTTGCCTCGATCCACGCATAAAGCGCCTCAAGCTCGCTCGGCACGCGCATACCCTGCGGTAATGCCTCGCGCAGCTGCGCTAGTAATAAATTTTCCACGATCGCTCCTTTTGCTAAATTTGCCGCTCAAATTTTACTGCGTTTCGGCTAAATTTACGGATATTTTCTAAATATCTGCGGCGTTTTATGCGCCCCGTCGCCGCAAGCGTAAATCGGGCTTTTAAAATTTAGCTGATTTTCGTTGCGATACGCACGCGGCGGCGCGAGCGCATATTTGAAAAAAGTATGATAATTTTAAGTAGAAAAATGCGTAAAATTTTACGACCTAAATTTTACTATTTTAAGGTTTCTTTGCTTTTTTGCAGAAATTTACGGTTTTAAATTTAGCTCACCGCAAAGAGTAAAATTTTAGCGATATCTATAAATTTAAAATTTCCCGCGCCTTTTGTTTGCATACCTCAAATTTTTGCTCAAACTCCGCGCGCCTTTGCAGCTCGTTTTTCGCCCCCATTTTGGTGTATCCCGAGCCTCGCTCCAGAAAATATACGTAGCTCGTATTCTAAAATTTCGTTATAAACGGCACTTTGTCATTATTAAATTTACAAATTTTGCCGCCGTCTGACTAACGGGCGAAATTTCGTCTAAATTCCAAGCTCGGCTCTTACGAGCGCTTCGTTTTGCGGCGTCAAAAAGCCCGCGATATCCTGCCACATCGAGTGAAAGCCGTATCCGTCATCTATCATCTCGCTGCGCGCGGCGTCCAGGCTCCAGCCCTGATAGATCACGCGGTACATCGCCACCACAAGTCCCGTGCGATCGGCTCCGTGATAGCAGTGCACGAGCACGGCGCCCTCCTTTTGGCGCTCGCGAATGGTGCGCAAGACGTCCGCGATCTGCGCGGGCTTACTCCTGGCTTTGAAGCGGCTTGTTTGCGAGCCAAAATTGGTCCCCAAACGCCCTTTTGTCGCCGCCTCTGCTAAAATGGCGCAGATTTACGATGCTTTTGATGCCAAGCTCGTGCAGCTTTGCGGCGTAGCTTCCATCAAGCTGAGCGCTGCGAAATAGCCGCTCGTCCACGCGGTAGAAATTTTTTGCTTCATCGATAAGGGTTGCTTTTTGTGATAAGTTTGGGTTTGTACCGCTCGCTGCGGTATCTGTATTTTTAGAATGCGCGTTTTGAAATTTGGCGTCTTTTGCGTCTGCGAGATTTTGTTCCGCGCCGCTCGTTTTTCTAAAATTTATGGAATTCGCTTCTGTCACAAGCTCCGCATTTACGCCGGTCGCAAAGCAAAATACAGCCGCTAGTGCAAGGGTTTTAAATTTCAAATTTCATCCTTTAAATTTGGCTAAATTTTATGATTTTTGTAAAATTTGACGCTAGACAGGTCAAAATGCAAAATGGCAAGCGCGCCTAAATTTAACGCAAAATTTGAGCGTCAAACCCGCCAAAATCGCCGCTAAATTTTGCCGCAAGGCCGCAAGCCGCGCCGTTAAAATCAAAATTTCGTTTCAAATTTCCCCGTTCCCGCCCTCGGTATCGCTAGATCAGTACGCGGTAGTTACATTGCGTAGTTACATTGCCCTTGTAAATTTACTGAAAATAAATCGTAAAAGGGGTGCGCCGTTTCCGCGAGCGCTGCCATAATTTTTTGTACTCGCCCCTTGCGATACTTACCCGAAATTTTAATTTTCACGAAATTCTTTCAAATTTCGCCGCTAAATTTGACGATTTAGTCGATCAGATCGGTCTGCCAGTTCGCGCCTTGCAGCGTCGTGTCTAGCTGTCTTATCTGCTTTGCTAGCTCGTCCACCTGCTTTTGCAGTGCCGCGACGTCGACCGTGCTTAGGATTTTAATCTCGCTGCGCGAATAAATCTCCACTTTTTGCGCAGCAGCTTGCGCGAAAGCCCGCAATGCACCCGCTTTTAGCGTGAGTACGTCGCGCTTGGCGATTAGCTCGGTTAGGCTCTTGCCGTCCGCTTTTGCGGTGCAGTTGGTTAAATTTATCCGAACTATCAGGCGCTCAAGCTCGCCCGTGAGCGCATCCAGCTCGGCTAGCAACGCCTTTGGCTCTTCGCTAGGCTTTTCTCCCTCTTGCACCTTTGCGTTATCTGCGAGCCTTGATTTTAACTGTTCGATGCGTTTTTGTATGTCGGCGCGCAGTATCAGCGCCTCGGCTAGTTTCATTTTCGTCCTTTTTAAAATTTATTTGCCGCCGCCAAGTTGTCGATCTTGTCCGTAGTGCGGTGAATACGGGCCGTAAAGCAAGCATTTGTTGCAGTTCTGGCCCAGTAGTATCGCATCTGCGCTCGCAGAGAGCTTGTATCCCGCATCGGTGATCGTATCGCCAACCTGCTTAATGACAGCGGAGATCAGCATGCCTACAAGATCGTTACTGCCCCTGCTTGAGTCATCGCTTACCTGCGCCGAGCCCTCCCAGAGCGTCGCGCCGCTTCGCAAATCCACAAGTTTGGCATTGACCGCCACTACGTTCGTGCTTTTGATAAGCATATACGAAGTGCCGTATTTGACGACGTTCAGATACAGCACGGCGTCCGCGCCGAAAATCTGTCTTAGCTTGTGCGCAGAGACGTTTTGGATCTCGCTCGCTTCGTAAATTCCGTTATTTTTGAAGGTCTCATGCACGAGCGCAGGCGAAAATACGTAATAGCCCGCCTCGCTTAGCGGATAGATCGCGTTGGCAAGCACGGCAGCACCTGCATCCACTTCGGTTGTTTCGTTTGTCGGCATCAGCACCAAAATCGATCGCGGCTTAGCCTGCTGAAGCGCCGAGTAATCGTAAATTTCAGGCTCGCTTAGAGCGCACGCGTTAAAAAACAGCGCCACGAATACGCTAAAAATCGCTATTTGAGCTTTATTTTTCATTTTTTAGCCTTTTTATTCGTTTTGCTGCCCTGCTTTGCGGCAGCTTTACCTTGCTTTGCAGAGGCCGTTTTGGCGGCTTCGCGTCCGCTTGGTCCTTGAGCTTTATCGGCGCCCGGCTTAGCCGCAGCCTCCGCTTTTTTAAGCGCGGCGGGGTTTGTAACGAAGGTCAAAAACGGCTTTGATTCAGGGAAGGCCTGAGCTTCTTTATCGAAATTCTCTCTCGCCCTCGCGCCGTTACCCGCGCTTAGATACAAAAGCCCCAGATGCGAATAAAGCCCCGGCGGGACTTTGAGTCCCTTTTCGTATGCTTTTTGGATAGATTTTTCAAGCGCTTCGATCTGCTCGCCTACGTCGCCTTCCTGCTTTATATACTGATAGGTCGAGTCCGTGTAGCTGCCGTCCCAGTAATAAATTTGATTCCGGCTCCCGCCGCCGCAGCCGCAAAAGATCACGGCCGCAGCAACAAGAGCAAGAGCGCTGCTCGCTTTCAAATTTAATCCTTATCTCACTTTAAACGCGCCGTTTTCAAGGCCGTTTACGAGATTATTGACCGCTTCGATGATCGCTAGGCTTAGCACTTTGCCGTTTAGCGTCGAATCATAGCCCGCAGTGCCGCCGAAACCTAGCACTTCGCGATTTGACAGCTCGTACTCGCCCGCGCCCTGAGTCGAAAAGACCACCTCGGACGTTCTAACATCAACGATGTTTAAATTTACTTTAGAATACGCAGTTTGGGTCTTTCCCTTGCCTAAAATTCCAAATAGCTGATGATCTCCGGTCGTCTTGCGGCCAAACTCAGTCACGTCGCCGGTGATAACATATCTGGCGCCTTTTAAGTTTTGTGCGCTTTTGGAGATTGCGCTTTCCTCTTTGATAGCGCGCATATTCGTGCGATCAAGCACCGAGAAACGTCCCGTTTGCTGTAAGCTTGAGATCAAAATCGTCTGCGCTTGATTGCCCAGTCTATCCTCACCGTCGGAGAACACGCCGTTGTTGTAAGAGGATTGGTTGTTAAAGCGTCCTACCGACACGGCGATCCGCTCGCCAGAGTAATTGGTATTTAGACTCGCTACCGTAGGGGTTTGCACTACGCGAGAGCTTTCTTTCGCGCATCCGCTAAATAGCGCCAGCACCGAAGCTGCAATAACGGCAGCCGATATGGTTTTTTTGAAATTCATTCTTTACTCCTTGAAAAAATTTACGTATAATATCTCATTGTTTCTTAAAATTTTATGTATAAATTTAAGCGCATAAATTTAGCAAAACGGGAGCGATGATGCTTAATATTTTACTGGTCGAAGACGATGAGGCTTTGAGCTCGGCGATAAGAGAAAAGCTGCTTGATGAGGGCTTTAGCGTGAGCTGCGCCTTCGATGGCAAGCAGGCAGCAGAGGCGCTGGATGAGGCGCACTTCGATCTGATCATCTCGGACGTGATGATGCCTAAGATGGACGGCTTTGAGCTTAGCAGATACGTTAGGCGCGACGGCAAGAGCCAGCCGATACTGATTATAACGGCAAAAAGTGAGATCGAGGATATGCAGACGGGCTTTAAAAGCGGCGCGGACGATTATATGAGCAAGCCGATAAATTTAAAAGAGCTCGTGCTGCGCGTGCATGCGCTGCTAAGACGCGCAAAGATCGCGAACGAAAAGCGACTTCTCATCGGCGGAAGCGAGCTTGACTATGATACGCTTAGCGTCCGCACCGAAGGCGAGCGTATAAGCCTAGCGCCGAAGGAATTTCGTCTTTTGTTTTTGCTGCTAAGCTACGCGGGCAGAATTTTTACGAGATTTGAGATAATGAGCGAAATTTGGGGTTACGAAACGGACAGCGACGAGCGCGTCGTCGATACGCACGTCAAAAAGCTGCGGGCGAAATTTGAAAACTCCAAGGACTTTGAGATAATCACCGTGCGCGGGCTCGGCTACAAAGCGGTAAAAAAGGAGCGAGCGTGAAAAAATACCTCATCAGCCTCAAAAGCTTCATCGCGTTTTACTCTTCGCTCGCATTCGGCGTGATAAATTTCATCGTCTGCTTTGCGGTTTGCATGCTTTTTTACATAGGCATCGGCGGCAAGATCGGCGGGTTTTGGGACGGAGTGGCGCTGTGCGCGATCATCTGCTTAATCACGATGGCGTTAAATTTTACCCTGCTTTACTTCGGGCTTAAAATTTTATTCCGCCCGATCAAGCGGCTACTAGGCGCGATTACCGCGATCGCAAACGGCGATTTTGAGGCGCGCGCCGAGCGCAAGATACATAGGCGCCGCACTGATTACCTCTATATGCACGAGCTGGACGAGCTTGTAGTAAACGTCAATAAAATGGCGCAGAAGCTGCAAAAGCACGAGCAGCTACAAAAGGAGTTCGTCTCAAACGTCTCGCACGAGATGAAAACGCCGATCTCCTCGATCGCCGCGTTAAGCGAGATGATAGAGGGCGGCGTGAGCGAGGAGCGCGCGGTGCGATACGCAGCCTCGATCGGCGCGGAAGCAAATCGCCTAAGCAAGCTCTGCAGCGACATGCTAAAGCTAACGAGACTTGATAGCGGCGCGGCGGTGCGCCTAGATGAAGCGGTACGTATTGACGAGCAGCTGCGGCAATGCATCATCTCGCTGAGCCAAAGCTACGAAGGGCACGAGTTTGAGCTAGATTTATCGCCGCTTAGCGTGCGATCAAACACGGGGCTATTAAATCAAATTTGGCGAAATTTAATCGAAAACGCGCTTAAGTACTCGCGCCAGGGCGGTAAAATTTTCGTCCGTTGCCGCGCTTGCGATGGCTTTGCGCAGGTGATCTTAAAAGACGAGGGCATCGGCATCGCGCGCGAGAAGCTGGATAAAATTTTTGACCGATTTTATCAGTGCGAGGAATCGCATAAGGAGCTAGGCAGCGGGCTTGGGCTTAGCATCGTACGCAGAGCGCTCGATATTTTAGGCGGGCAGATCGAATACGAAAGCGAACCGGGCGTCGGAACCGAGGCGCGCGTTAAAATTCCGCTTTAAATTTTAAATTAAGACGGTGCGGATGATCTGCGTCTTGCAATTCGTAGCTCGTCGTAAAATTTCGCCCCACAGACGCAAGTCGCGCCGATGCAAGCTTTGACGATATGGGCCCTGACGGCGCAAGCTACGCCGATGCAAGCTTTGACGGCGTAAAAAAGCGCGGGCGTGTCGCGCGCCGCATTCACATAAAATTCTGCTTTAAATTTTATATCGATTTGCCGCGGACGCCTCGCGCGCCGCGACGAGGTCGGAATTCTGCTTTAAATTTACCGCGCGCTGCGACTTTGCCGCCCTTTACGACTTTACCGCGCATTACGGCGGGCGGCAGGCTCGCTTAAATTTGCCGCGCCTTAACGCAGACGGCCGAATTTTGCCTAAAGCCTGCCGCCGCTCGCTCGTGCTTTGCAACGAACGGAGAAATTTTATCCTAATTTTTAAAAGACACATTAAGAACACAATCATCTTATATAATCCCGCTCATAGATCGATCGGGTACGCCCCTAGCGGCCCGAGTCTGCAAATAAATAAAATTAAAAACAAAGGAGAAGCGATGAATACGACCGTACTTCACTCAGTGCTAGCGATAGAGGCCATTTTATGGGGGCTTTTATCAGCCGTGATTATAGGTGCGTAAATTTTGCGCTTTGAGCTCGGCGATCCGCCGAAATATTTATAAAATTTACGAAATTTGCGCCCCGCTTCGCATCCGCTGCGAAAAGAGGCGCATCCTCGCTAACTATCTAAACTAAAATTTAATCGGCTCACTGCGTACACGCAAGTCCCGCTGCTAGCCGTTTTTGCGCGCAACCTCGCCGTAGACAAGCCAGCCGCGCGATCTTAAATCAATAAAATTCCCAGATACTACAAACGGACGAACGAGCCTATTTCGCCTCATTTCGTCCGCGCCTTTTGCAATATGTGCCCGCTCGCAAAACAGCTTACGATAGGAAAATGATTTGAACGGCGCAAATTTTTAAATACGCAACCCACTCCCGGGCGCGCAAATTTACACTATTGCCGCTAAGCGATTTTTAAAAGCTCTCAAGCTAAAATTTATTCCGATCTAAGATCAAATTTAAACTCAACCAAGACGGCGAAAATTTTACAAAAGACGCCGCAAGAGGCGAAATCTCAAAGGAGCCTAGCGTGAAAAGATTGATAAATTTTCTGAGGCGCATTTGCGCGGACCTGCTTGCAGGCAGAGCGCTGCTGCATCCGATCCTGCTTACGGTCGCATTTTTAGCGGCGAAATTCGGCACGCTATATATCATAGATCAAAAAATTTTAGAAAGCGGCTATAATTTGGGGATATTTGGAGAATTTGCTTATTACATATTTTTCGATTTTGTCGCAGGCGCCTTTTTTATAATACTTTGTGCGCACGTCATCTACGCAACATCCAAAGTCCAATCACTTAAAATTTTGCGC
>NZ_CALIIS010000002.1 GCF_938017705.1 uncultured Campylobacter sp. | reverse complement strand
TTACGGAAGCGGATAAATTTTAAAATTTCAAACCCGCAAAGGCTTGCTAAATTTCAAAATTTAAAGCCCATGAAGCACGGGCAGAATTCTAAAATTTTAAAATTCCGCCTACTTCGTTTTCTTTGCGCTGTCTTTGCTAGTAGTTGCGTTGGCATCAATGTAGCCCATCTGGACGAGCTTTTCGTAGATTTGCATTATCACTGGACCTGCCGCGCTTCCGCCGCCGCCTCCGTGTTCTACGAGCACGGTTACGGCGTATTGCGGCTTGTCGTAAGGCCCGAAGCTAGTCATCCAGGCGTGCGAGCGGTGGAAGTAGTCCATATCGGCCTCTTTCATTCGTTTTTTGGTGGTCTGCGAGATGCCTACTACCTGCGCGGTGCCCGTCTTGACCGCTAGAGGGACTACTGCGGTATGGATGAGCTTGTAGGCGGTGCCTCCGTCGGGGTTGTTGCCGACCTCATACATACCGCGTCGCACGAGCTGTCGCACTTCAGCGCCGCGACCACGCCAAAAGCATAGGCAGCGCTCTCGTGGTCTCGCTGATATTCTGATGATAAAATTTCATCATACGCCTCGGCTGCGGCAAACAGCAAGTTCTCGCGCTCGCAAGAGGTCGCAGCGGATGCCGAGGCACTTAAAATTTTAGAGTGCGCTTACGGGCACGCGGGCGGTGCGAAGGAGTTTTTCGAGGGCATGATGTCAAAGAACGACTCGCCTGCCTTTATGAATATCTTCGGCTCGCGCTCCAACCTCGGCTCGCGGATAAAAGCGATCAAAACCTCAAAATTTTTAAAACGCCAAACCGAGCCGCCGGATAGAATTTTACCGAAATCAAAGGGTGAAATTTCGCCGCTTTTAAATTTTAAAATTTAAAAAGCTCGTGAAGTTTGCCTGCAGAAATTTCTCTTTAAATTTAAAACGCGGCCACATAGATATATGCAGCCGCGCGGAATTTAGATAACGGATAGAAGCTCTAAATTTAGATAATCTACAGAGCCTTTGCGATCAGCTCGTTTACGTTTTTGATAAACTCGCTCGGATTTTCCAGCTCCTGCCCCTCGCTAAGGCGCGCCAGATCGTAGATTATTTCAGACACTTGCGGTAGCATCAGCTTATCGGCCTGCAGCTTTTTGATGATCTCGTGATCTGCGTTGATCTCCAAAATCGGCTTTATTGGCGGCAGATTGCGGTTCCCCATCTGCTTAAGCAACTGCTGCGTCGCAAAATCGGGATCGTTTTCGTCAAAAACAAGGCAGGAAAGCGAGCCGCTTAGACGCGATGAAATTTTAACGTCCTTGACGCGTTCGCCTAAAATTTCTTTGATCTTCGCGGCGATCTCTTTGGCTTGCGGCGTCGCGACATCGCCCTCCGAAGCATCCTGCTTGATCGAAGTCGCATTTTTAACCGGCGTCTTATCAAACTCAAAAACGCCCGGCATCACGATCGTATCGATCTCATCGTCGCAGAGTAGCACCTCCGTGCCCTCGGTGTTAAATTTCTCGATCAGAGGCGAGCTTTTAAGCATCGCGGCGCTGTTTCCCGCGATGTAATAGATCTCTTTTTGACCCTCTTTCATTTTCTCCTTATACTCGCTAAGCGTGATGAGGCCGTCTCGCAGATTTGATTTGAAAAGACAAAGCTTTAAAATTTCCTCTTTGTTTGCGCCGAAGCCGTAAAGCCCCTCTTTCAAAACCTTGCCGAATAATTCGTAAAATTTTATGTATTTTTCGCGATCGCTTTGCAAAAGCTTTTCTAGCTCGGATAGAATTTTTTTGATGCTCTGTTCGCGGACATAGGCTAGAATTCGATTTTCTTGCAAAATTTCGCGGCTTACGTTTAGCGGCAGATCCTCGACGTCCATTATGCCGCGTACGAAGCGCAGGTAGCTAGGCAGCAGCTCTTTGGCGTCGTCGGTGATGAAAACGCGCTTGACGTAGAGCTTCACGCCACTTTGATAATCGACGCGGTATAGATCGAAAGGCTCGCTGCTCGGCACGTAAAAGAGCGTCGTGTATTCGTGCGTACCCTCGGCCTTGGTGTGGATGTAAAACAGCGGATCGCCGCTGTCGTGGCTGATCTGCTTGTAAAATTCATTGTAATCGCCAGGCTTTAGGCTGCTTTTTGGCAGCTGCCAAAGCGCGCTCGCGCGGTTGATCTGGACGTTTTTAACCTCGCTATGTCCCTGCTCGCCCTCTTTTTGCGCAGGAATGTATTCTTCTTTATCCATAAAGATCGGGTAAGGGATGTGGTTGGAGTATTTTTTGATAATGCCTTCGAGCCTGTAGCCGTCCAAAAATTCCTCATCTTTCATATGCAGGATTATCGTCGTGCCGAAGTCCTCTTTTTGCGCTTTTTCGATCGCGTAGTTGCTCGCGTCGCTGCTCCATTTAAAGGCATCCTGCGAGAGAGGCTTGCGGCTGATAACTTCGATACGATCTGCAACCATAAACGCCGAATAAAACCCGACGCCGAACTGCCCGATGAGGTTGCTATCCTTCGCCGCATCGCCGCTAAGGCTCGCCATAAAGCCCTTCGTACCGCTGCGCGCAATAGTGCCTAGATTGCTCTCGAGCTCGGCCTCGTCCATGCCGATGCCGTTGTCGCCAATGCTTAGCGTTTTGGCCTCTTTGTCGATCTTTATATCGATGCGCGGCACATACGAAAGCGCCTTGTAATCGTCGTTCGTAAGGCTTAGGTAGTTTAATTTATCTAGCGCGTCGCTTGCATTTGAGATAAGCTCGCGCAGGAAAATCTCCTTGTTTGAATAAAGCGAATGGATCATCAAATTTAGCAGATCATTCACTTCGGTCTTAAATTTTTTCTTTGCCATTATACGATCCTTTTTAAAAATTTTGGCAGATTATATCATGGAGTGCTAATCTTGTCAAGAGTAGAATAAATAAACTTGATATGAATCCTATCAAGTTTTGTAAATTTACGCGCGCTCGAAGTATATGAAATTTAAACCCGGCTGTGGATTATACAGCAAAAACCGATCCGAATTTGACGGCGCGGCTGCGCTAAATTTACAAATTCTTTTTAGTCGTCGTTTTTTGAAAAATTCAAAACAAAATGATATAATTCCTCTCGATTCCGATGCGATTTTTATGATAAAAACGGGCGTTTGACTAAAACAAAAATTTATCGAGCAAAAAGGATTTCATTTGAATAACGAAGAAATCATACAACGCATAAATGAGCTGAGAGAAAAGCGGAGCAAAAATTTAAAAAGCTCAAGTGAAAATGTCTGCGAGACAAGTTCTAATGCAGATATGGATACGGATGCTGCCGCAAATTTGGCCGAAAAATCAGGCGCAGGTTCGGCCGCAAATTTAAGCAAAAAACCGAGCCCTAAGCCCTCCGTCGCTACCGCAAGAGACAAACAATCGATCAAAGACGCAGATCTCCGCACTCCGCACGAAAATCGCTCTACGCCGAAAATACTCCCTCTCGTCGTCGTATGTATAGTCGCGGTCTTTATAGCGATAAAGGCACCTTTTCGCACGGAGATTTTAAATGAAACTCGAATTCCGACCAATCAAGCAAACGAAGCCGTAAACAAAAATCCTAAAGAAATTTCTATTCGCACCAAAGACGGCACTTTAAAAATGAAAAATCCCGTAAGATTTCGCGAAGATTGCGACGGCGGAGACGGCGATGCCTGCGCCGTACTTTCGAGCCTGCTGCTATTAAATGGCGAAATTTCGCAAGATGGCGCCAAAGATCTGCTTAAAAAAGGCTGTTACGAGCTTAACGGCGGCGAAAGCTGCACGAGACTCGCAGGCTACGAAGATAGAGATTCGCAAGAGGGTAGAAAACTGTATAAAAAAGCATGTAAGCTCGGCAATGGCGAAGGCTGCTTTATGTTCGGTTACGTCGCGTATTTTGACGACGATGACAAAGAAACGGGTACGCGATACTTTGAGCGATCGTGCGAGTTGCGATTTGCGGAGGCGTGCTATTTTCTAGTGGGAATTTATTCCAATGATCCGGCAAAATCGCAAAGATATCAGGCTCTGTTTGAAAAATATCAACAAGAAAACGATGATGCGATAATCAGCTTTAGGCGCAGATAATTTCACGGCTCAATGCACTTTTGCATGGCTGCGTTTGCGAGTTTAAATTTGCGCGAATCAAAAGATGTCCTTTGCTCAGCAAGCATACAAAATTCAAATTTTTATTCAAACCCAAGCGCCGCGTTAAATTTACACAAACACAGAAAGTCAAATTTAATCGGTTTATAAATTTAAAGTCTCGCGCAGAGATCGCCTTAAATTTACGCAAGCTCATACTATCCGCGCGCTTTTAAATTTTACTCATCACATCGCCAATAATCGCTTGCGCGCCGTTTCGATCCGCGAGCTCAAGCAGTCCTTTACTTGCGCGCGCCACGTCGAAGCTCTCAATCAAGCTCAATATCCGCTCGCCGCTTGCGTCCTGCTGGCGCAAAATTTCGCAAAGTCCGCGCTCTTTAAGAAATTTCGCGTTATAAAACTGATGATCCGCCGCCGCAAACGGAAACGGCACAAATATCGCGGGCAGGCCGTTTGAGCAGAGCTCCCACAGCGTGCTGGCGCCGCTGCGTCCGACGCAAAGATCGGCGCTTGCGATGAGCTCGTGCATGTTTTTGCAAAAGCCCACGAGCTGCACGTCAAGCCCCTGCTGCGCGTAGGTCTGCGAGATGCGCTCAAACTCGCGCTCGCCGCACTGATGGATCACGCCGTAGCCGAGGTTCAAGAGCTTAGGCGCAAGCTCCACGGCAAGCGAATTGATAAAGCTCGCCCCCTGCGAGCCGCCCAAAAAGATGACCTTCTTAAGCGCCGTGCGCGGTCGCGCCGTCTTGAAAAAAATATCTGCGATCGGATAAGCAAACGCGGGCTTTTCATAGGAGCTGTAAAACGCGCGCGCAAAGGGCCTCAGCAGGCGGTTGAGTCGCCCGCAAACGGCGTTTTGCTCGTGGATAAAAAACGGCACGCGAGAAAGGATTGCCGCAATAGATGCGGGCGCCGAGCTGTATCCGCCCACGCTGATGAGCGCACGGACGCCGTTTTGCTTTAAAATTTTACGCGCCGTAAGCGAGAGGCGCAGGATATTTAGCAGCGAGGCTAGCTTGGCAAAGCCCTTTTTATCGACGACGCCCGAGCTTTGCAGAAAATAGGTGCGCGCAAAAAGCTCGCTATTTTCAAACCACGCGCGATCCTGCCCGCGGTTTGAGCCGATAAAGATCGTCTCGGTGCCCTGCTTCGCAAGGCGGACGGCTAAATTTTTAGCGATTATCAAATGCCCGCCGGTGCCGCCGCCGCTGATTGCTATGACCATACTTTTCCTTTAAATTTATAAAATTTCACGCCTAAATTTAAGCCTCGGCGCGCTTCGGCATAGAATTTCAAACGCAAAATTCAGCTCTAAATTTACGCCTAAATTTAAATGGCGCTCGCCCAAAACCCACAAAAGCTTTAAAATTTCGCCCTTTTCGACGCCATCAAAACGAGCCCCACCGCAAACGATGCCGCGAGCAGGTGGCTGCCGCCGTAGCTTAGAAACGGCACGGCGATGCCCTTGACCGGCGAGATCGACGTGATGCCGTAGGAGTTGATGATGAACGAAAAGAAAAACATAAAACCGATACCCAGGCAAAAGAGGAAATTTACGTTATTTGGCGACTTACTCGCGGTCTGAAAGATGCGAAAGAGCATCGCATAAAATAGCGCCACGATAAGCAAAATCCCGACGAACCCCCACTCCTCGGCGATGCCTGCGAGCACGAAGTCGGTATGCACCTCGCTCAGATAGCCTAGCTTAAAGCTCCCGAGCCCAAGTCCCTGCCCGAAAAACTCGCCGTTGTTTATCGCATTTAGCGAGTGTCCGACCTGATACGGCGCGCTAGCGTCCTCTATACGCAGCCCTGCGGCAGTTTCGGGCGACATAAACGACAGCACGAAATCCTGCACGCCGCCCCACCACGAGCGCACGCGATCGACCCTGTGCGCGCTCGTGACGATAAAAACGTAAGCAAGCCCCAAAATCCCCATAAAGCTAAAGCCGATGAGCTTGAAGCTCGTGCCCGCAAAAAGCGACATAAAAATCATCGTAAGCCCCAGCACCGCGACCTGCCCCAGATCGTTTTGCACGATAGCGACTAGGATCACCACGAAGCCGAAAAGCGCTACGTAAGGAAGCAGCGTCGCGATCTCGCGCCCGATGCTTTTTTTGGAGTGATCGAGCTTGCGCGAGAAGCTCCACGCCAAAAAGTAGATAAAGCCCACTTTGAAAAATTCCACCGGCGCGAGGTTAAAAAACGGCAGTCTGATCCAGCGCGCCGCGCCGTTTACGTCGGCGACCAAGGATTTGGGTAAAAAGCCCATCGCGAGCATCAAAATCCCCATTATCGCAAAAAGCGACATGCACACCGGCGTTAGGCATTTATCGGGATCGGCGCGCGAGACGATCCACATCACCGCGATGCACGCGATCCCCACCGCGCACTGGCGATAAAAAAAATGTAGCGGCGTAGTGCCCAGCAGAAGCACCGTATATGAGCTCAACGACAGCGAAAATATCATGCCGATCGTAATGAGCGCGCAGGTGAAGTAATATAGCCATTTATCGGTTTTCAATCATCTCTCCGTTTTAAAATTTATTCGCATTTACGTGTGCTGTGCATGCTTCGTCTGCCACGTGAGGCTCAAACCTCGCATCGCGCCCGCGGCGTACGGCGCCGATCGTGGCACCGCCTTTTAAAAAGCGTACGGCACGACCACGCATCGTCTTTTGGCACGCAGTGCGATCGTGCGTCTTTGACGCGCGGCGCGAATTTTATTCTCGCACATAGGGCGGCTTTTGCAATGCACGCTGCGGGATGGCGCGCCGTAAAGCACAGCACGTCCCGCGCCACCTTTTAAGTACGAATTCTTCTTGCACAAGGCGGCTTTCGGCACGCGATAGCAAAGTCGCAAACCGCGACTATGCAAAATTGCACATGGGCGTTCGTGTTGCAAATCAGCCGCCACACACGACAAGCTAATACTCCGGTAGCTTCTCCCGCTCGCGCAACTACAAATGCTTCATATCGGCGCGGTGCGATTTACAATTCAGGTTCGCTGCGGTAAATTCAAAATTTTAAAATTTCAAAATT
>NZ_CALIIS010000001.1 GCF_938017705.1 uncultured Campylobacter sp. | reverse complement strand
ATACGCTCGTTCGCAGCGCAGAAATCTCTCTTCCTGCTCCTCAAGGTCCCTAAAAGCGCGCTCGATCAGCGAATAATCTTCGTCGTTTGGCATTTTCTACTCCGCAAAAGGGCGCATCCTGCCCGGATTTGACCCTATTTTTTGGATAGCTTATTCCCCCGCGTCCTAATTTTTCTATACTGCGATTTGCTTTTTTGTATCTTTTTTGATACAATGCGGGATATGAAAAAGATTGAGGCGGTTTTCTATCAAAGTGCGGGCGGCAATGAGCCCGTGCGGGAGTGGTTGTTGGGTTTGGATAGAGAGGATCGCAGGATCATAGGAGAGGATATTGCGACGGTGGAGTTCGGCTACCCGATCGGGATGCCCGTGTGTAGAAGTTTAGGAAATGGACTTTATGAGGTGCGCAGCGATATTTCGGACGGAAAGATCGCAAGAGTGATTTTTATCGTGAAGCGCGGGTATATGGTGCTGCTTCACGGCTTTATAAAGAAAACGCAAAAGACACCGAAACAGGATATCGTTTTGGCGAGCAAGCGCGCAAGGGAATTAGGGTAAAAGTAAGGTTAGCAATAAAAAAGGAAGTGATATGAAAGTGGAAAATTTAAACTCGTTTGATGGTTTATTGAAAGAGGATGGTCTTTACGAGCAGACGAAGCCGTGGCGATAAAGCGCGTTATAGCTTATCAGATTGAAGAAGAGATGAGGGCTCAAAACATTACGCAGACCGAGCTCGCGCAGCGTATGAATACCAGCAGAGCCGTCGTATCTAGGCTTTTGAATCCGAAAAACAGCTCTCTTACCCTAAGCACCTTAAGCTCTGCGGTAAGCGCGCTGGGCAAGAAGCTCGACGTCTCGATTATTTAACTATCCGCCGCCGCAGCCATTTAAACTTCGGCGGCGCCGATGAAATGCGGACAAAGCGAGGGCGCGCGTTTTAAGGGCGAATTTATAAAAAATTCGGTTTTAGCCCCTTTGCCGCGCATTCGCTTAAAAACATATTGATAAGCGTTTGATACTTCGCGCCGCTCTGATCGGCAAGGGCTTTAAAATATTCGATCGTCTCGGCGTCTAAATTTATGCTGATCTGCTTTTTGAGCTTTTTTACATACGGATTTTTAACCGATTTGCTAAAATCATACTCTTTTTTCATCGTAACTCCTCGTACTGCTTGGTTTCGCGAGCGGTGGCCTTGCGCGCCGATATGATTCTGATGACCTCGTCCTTTTCACGGTAGCAATGCGCCACGACGAGAATTCTCGCTCGCGCGCTCATACCTAAAATGATAAATCGCTCCTCGTCTTCCGAATGCTCATCGTCGAATATCACGCGCGCAAACTCGTCGGCGAAGACGCTTTTTGCTTCGCCAAAGCTCACGCCGTGTTTGGCTAAATTGATCTCGGCCTTGCGCTTATCGAAGGTAAATTTTATATATTTCATAATTATATTATATAGATTTTTACTTATAGGAAGCTTATGTAATCGCTTCGGATTAGCTCGCGCAAAATTTTAAAATGGATTTTTATTTGTAAATTTTATCATATGCGAATAAATTTAATTATTTTCGGTCGGTTTCGTTTGAATCTGCTTTTTTTCTGTCTTTATTAAACCATTGAGGCAAAATAGCGATTATCGTCACGATGATACTCCCGCCGGCTATCCAATAATAATCTTTGTAAATGCTATAAAATAAAGAGCCGACCAGGGACAAAATAATAATTGTGGCAAAAATTTGTCCCCTTAGATTAAACTTTACAATCTGCGGCGCCTCCTGCGCTCTTAAGCTCTGCTCCTTCTCTTCGACGGCTAAAATTCTATCCTCGATTTCATGCCTATGCTTCTGATCATTTTCTAGGTATTGCATAGCCCTTTCCGCGTAATCGGGATCCTTTTGCAAAATCTGGTTGAGTTCCGAAGGGATAACATTTATATTTAAATTTTGCTGAACTGCCTTATCTATGTAGTTTTGAATCGGCTGGCTATTTATTGCCTGCGGATGATTGCTTCTTGGATTTTTTTTCTTTGATCTGCTCTTCGCCATATCTTTTCTCTAGCTCTTTTATTCTCTTTTTGTATATTCTCCTTGATAGGTCGCCCGCCCTATAGATCATATCGCTTTCAAGCGGGAAGGTGGTAAAAGCATTTCTAAATCCTGAAGCAATATATCTTAATGTCTCGCCCATCTTTCATCCTTTCTTGAAATTTTATTATGGAAAGTAATTTTACCAAAAAATCCTTAACCTTCGGTCGTTTTTGTAAATTTCCTCTTGTCGCTAAACGTCAGCCCCTTTTGGTTCTATAGCTCTTTGTTTTATAGGGGCTTTTGCTTCCCTTTTTTCCGGTGTAGGGATTATAGTTTCCTTTTGTGGAGTAATTATTATGCCTGCTACTATCTCTGTAGCTTCTATGATGCGACATCACGTGGGTGCCATTTCTTTTTGTATAGCCGCCTACTCGCTGTGCCGCATCCATACCGGTCGCAGCAAACATGCAAAAAATAAAAAGCAAAAATAGCTTTTTCATATTCCGTCCTTTGTAAAAATTTTTATTGATTTTTTTCTTTCATAAATAGAGCCAAAATAGATATACCGAAAATAAAAAGCCATACACCTATAGCGATCTCTCCGTGAATAGTAAGCTTATCAAGTTTATAATATTCAAACCCCGCAAACCATAAATGCTG